>NZ_JAJOHW010000009.1 GCF_021129195.1 Chromobacterium aquaticum
CCGCCAACGCCAGCGCGGGCAGCAGCCACCAGGACGCCGGCGGCGGCCGTCCGCGCCAAACCAGCAGCGCCTTGACCAGCAGCAGCGCGCTGGCCGCGGCCACCAGCCACAGCGGCAGATGCAGCCACAGCGGCGCGGCGCTCAGCGCCACCGCGACCAATACTGGCCAGACTCTGGAGAACTCAACACGCGTCATCGGCGCGCTCCCGGTACAGCGCCAAGGCCGTCAGCGCCAAAAGGCGCTGCTGGGGCTGCGGCCCTATGCTGCGCGTCGGCAGCTTCAATACATAAGCCAGGCGCGAACGCTCGCACTGCTCAACGCGCCAGGCCAGCCGCGACAACTTGAGCTCCACATCGCCGCCACGGCCATAGTCCTGCCAGTCCAGCGTCAACAGCCCCGCCCTGCCCTCGCCGGCGAATTGCTTGCTGACCAGCGCGTCACGGCGCGCCAATACCTTCCAGGCGATGCGGCGCGGCGAATCGCCGACGCGATAGGCGTCCAAATGAGAAAAATCCTCCTCCACGCCGGGACCGCCGCTGGGCTTGTCACCGCCGCCCTGGCTGTGACCGCGCTGGCTGTCCTGCAAGGGCGCGGGGAACAACAGCACCTGAGCGGTCAGCCGGACCCAGGCGCTCGCGCGCACCAAGCCAAACGGCGCCTCGCTCCAAACCTGGCAAGCCGGCAAAGCCATATAGCCGCGCCGGCTGCCGCAGACGCTCAACTCCAACTCGAACTCGCGTCCGCCCGGCAGTCTGCATACCTGTGCCTCGGCATCGTCCAGCAATGCCAGGTTCAACAGGCGCTCACCGGCGTCATCATGGCGCAACAGCACGCGGAAACGCGCCACGTCGCCGGCAAAGACCGGCTCAGCGTCCAGCGCCCTCAGCTGCAACCCGGCCAGTTGCCGGTACGCCATCAATACCGCGACCAACAGCAGGCCGGCCACCCAGAACGATAAGGCATAGGCCAGGCTGACATCGTAGTTCAAGGCGCCGATCCAAACCGCCAGCGCCACCAGGCACAAGGTCAGGCCAAAGCGGGTGGGCAGCAGATAAATACGGTTCTGTTCCAGACGACAATGCGGCTGCGGCGCCACTCGGCGCAGCATCCAGCGTCGCAGCCTGCCGCGCCAATCAAGGAATGGGAACATGGGCGAGCAGGCCGCTGGCGGCTTCGCCGCCATTGCCGCCGGCCAGGCGATGGCCGGCCACGCTGGGGAACACCGCTTTCACATCTTCCGGCAACACATGGTCGCGCCCTTCCAGCAAGGCCCAGGCGCGTGCCGCCGCCACCAGCGCCAGGCCGCCACGCGGACTCAACCCCGCAGCGAAACGGCTGTCGCGGCGCGAGGCTTCCACCAAGGCCAACACATAGGCGGCCAGCGCCGGGCTGACCGTCAGTTTCGCGGCCTGGCGCTGCAAGGCGATCAGCTCGCCCGGCTTCAGCGCCGGCACCAATTGCGCCAGCAACTGGCGGCGGTCTTCGCCCTGCAGCAGGGCCAACTCCGCCTCGCGCGGCGGATAGCCCAAGGAGACGCGCATCAGGAACCGGTCCTGCTGCGACTCCGGCAAGGGGAAGGTGCCGGCCTGCTCCGCCGGGTTCTGGGTGGCGATGACGAAGAAAGGCTCGGGCAAGGGGTAGGTGGCGCCGTCTATGGACACCTGGCGCTCCTCCATCGCCTCCAGCAAGGCAGACTGCACCTTGGGCGATGCGCGATTGATCTCGTCGGCCAGCAGCACTTGCGAGAACACCGGGCCCTGGTGGAAGTGGAAAGCGGCGGAGTCGCGCTGGTAGATGTTGACGCCGAGGATGTCGGACGGCAGCAGGTCGCTGGTGAACTGCACCCGGCGGTATTCCAGGCCCAGCACCCCGGCCAGGCCATGGGCCAGCGTGGTCTTGCCCACGCCGGGCACGTCCTCGATCAGCAGATGGCCGCGGGCGATCAGGCAGGCCAGAGCCAGGCGGATGGCCTGCGGCTTGCCCAGGATCAATTGATTCAGTTGACGATAGGCAATGGAGAGAGATTGCATTTGCACCCGCTTACGCGCACTATTTATCGATATCACATATCCCGCGCCCATTGTACGCAACAAGGAATCGCACGTGTTGACCTGGCTGAAAAATCGCTTGCAACGCTCAGGGCTCACCGCCTACATCACCCACCCGGACTGCCTGCAGCACAATATGGGCGTCGGCCATCCGGAATGCCCGGAACGTCTGATCGCCATCCGCGATCAACTGATGGCTTCGCAGATCCTGGACGGGCTGCAGGAGATAGAAGCACCGGAAGTCACCGAACAGCAATTGGCGCGCGTGCATCCGCCGCATTATCTCGAATACCTGGAAGCCTGTTCTCCCAGCATAGGCACTTTTCGCGTGGACCCGGACACCGCGATGTCCGCCGGCACGCTGCAAGCGGCCCGCCGCGCCGCCGGCGCCGTGGTCAAGGCGGTGGAACTGGTGGCCGAGGACAAGGCGCCCAACGCCTTCTGCGCGGTTCGCCCGCCCGGCCATCACGCCGAGAGCGGCAAGGCGATGGGCTTCTGCTTTTTCAATAATCTGGCGATAGGCGTCACCCACGCGCTGGCCCACTATCAGTTCGAACGGGTGGCGGTGATAGATTTCGACGTCCACCACGGCAACGGCACCGAGGAAATCCTGCGCGACGATCCGCGGGTCTTGATGGTGTCCATCTTTCAGCATCCGTTCTACCCCTATTGCGGCGACGAGCCGCAGGGCCCGAACATGCACAATGTGCCGCTCAAGGCCGGCAGCGGCGGCCGCGAATTCCGCGAAGCGGTGGAAACGGTGTGGCTGCCGCTGCTGCACGACTTCAAACCGCAAATCCTGTTCATCTCCGCCGGCTTCGACGCGCACCGCGAGGACGATATGGGTTCATTGGGCCTGGTGGAAGCTGATTACGAGTGGGTGACCCGCCATCTGATGCAGATCGCCGATCTCTACGCCGACGGCCGCGTCGTTTCGGTGCTGGAAGGCGGCTATGATCTGTCGGCGCTGGGCCGCAGCGTCGCCGCCCATCTGCGGGTGTTGTCCGACGGCTGATTCGAACTGCCGCCAAAACAAAAGGCCGTCCAAGAGACGGCCTTTTCATGGCTTAAGCAAGGCTCAGGAAGAACTCTTGTCCGTGCCCTTGTCGCCTATCTTGTCCTCTTGCCCGGTCAAGAGCTTGATCAGATTGGACTTGTGGCGATGCACCACCAGGATGGCGATGATGACGCAGCTGCCGAAATACACGCTCTGCGGCCCGACGATGAAGTAGGCGTAAACCGGCGTCAGCACGCAGGCGACGATGGCGGACAGCGAGGAAATCTTCAGCACGAAGGCGACGAACAACCAAGTGGCCAAGGCCGCCAGCGCCAGCCACGGGCTGAAGCCCAGCAGCACGCCCACCGCGGTGGCGACGCCCTTGCCGCCCTTGAAACCGAAGAACACCGGCCACATATGGCCGATCAGCACCGCCAGCGCCGCCATCGCGATCGCCTGCTCGCCCAGGCCGTATTGCGGGCCGAACCAGGCGGTCAGCGCCACCGCCACCCAACCCTTGACGCCGTCGCCAAGCAAGGTCAGCGCCGCCGCCAGCTTCTTGCCGCTGCGCAACACATTGGTGGCGCCGGGGTTGCCGGAACCGTAACTGCGCGGGTCGGCCATGCCCATGGCCTTGCTGACAATCACCGCGAACGAGAGCGAGCCGATCAGATAGGCCGCAACAACAAAGGCAAAGGCTGTCGTGGTCATGGTGTATCCATTAGAATAGAAGGCTTCGGATTTTACGGTATCGGGCGGCAAACCCCAACTCCCAGACAAACTGATGGACATCATATTCCTACGCGAAGTGCGCGCCGACACCATTATCGGTGTCTACGAATGGGAGCGGAAAGCCCCGCAGACCATTGAAATCGACCTGGAAATCGGAATTCCCAGCGAAGCGCCCTGTCATAGCGACAATATCGGCGACACCATACACTACGGCGTGGTGGTGGAACGGCTGCGCAAGGCGCTGTCCGAGCAGCATTTCCTGCTGCTGGAAGCACTGGCCGAATATATCGCCAAGGTGATCCGCGAAGATTTCGGCGCCCCATGGGCCCGCGTCTCCGTCACCAAGCTGGGCATACTGCCCGGCGTCAAGCGTGTGGGCGTGCAGATAGAACGCGGCCACCGTCCGCGCTGACACACGGCGGAGCGCCGTGTCAGGCATTGACGCGGCCCCGCCGATGCGGAGATGATGTTTTCGTCATAACACGGAGACTCCGCATGCCCAGCATCTCAGTGCTTGAATTCCAGCGCCTGATCGACAAGGAACTGCCCCTGGTGCACTTGTTCGGCATGCGCGCCGTATCGATAGGCCGCGGCGAGGCCGTCATGCGCATGCATTTCAACCCGGACCTGATCCGGCCAGGCGGCACCATCGCCGGCCCGGCGCTGATGGCGCTGGCCGACGCCACGCTGTACGCGGTGGTGCTGGGCATGATAGGCCAGGTGGAACTGGCGGTGACCACCAGCCTCAACATCAATTTCCTGCGCAAGCCGCCGCCGGCGGACGTGATCGCCGAAGGCCGCATCCTGAAGCTGGGTAAACGCCTGGCGGTGGGAGAAGTCTTGCTGCTGTCGGCCGAACTGGACGAGCCAGTGGCTCATGTCACCGGCACTTATTCGATTCCGCCGCTGTCCGGACACTGAGCCCGCGGCGCGCGCTCGCTCAATCGGTATTCACTTTCAGCCGCAGCCCGATATCCTTGGGCGCCAGCCGCAAGGACAAATGCGCCTGCTTGCTCAAGTCCAGCATCGGAGACAAGGACAGGCGCTTGCTGATCGCCTCGCGCTCGAAGCGCAGCCCGCCGATCACAATGTCCTTGTCGCCGTCGGGCTGGCTGGGCCTGGCCTGTTCGTCGGCCGGGGAGGCGCAGGCCCAGGCTTGCGGCAGGCACGCCGCCGCCGCGCCCGCGCAGCAGCTCAATCCCAGCCACAGCCCCAACAGCTTGCCCAGCATGCGCCGCGCCTCCGCCCGATGAAATGCGTGAACCTCCACTCATCATGGACAATGCCGCGCCGGCCGCAAGTTTTTTATTGATTGCGCATGAAGTCGGCGGTGTTATGGAAGGCCTCGATCAGCTTTTGCTTCAGCCAGTCCTCCACCACCAGCTCATCCACCGCGCGGCGCATGCAGGACATCCATTGATCGCGCGCCGCCTCGTCCACCGCGAATGGCATATGGCGCATGCGCAAGCGCGGATGGCCGAAGGCTTCCATATACAGAGATGGCCCGCCCAGCCAGCCGGACAGGAACATGAACAGCTTCTGGCGCGAACCGGCCAGATCCTGCGGATGCATGTCGCGCAGCGGCTTCACCGCCGGATCGCTGTCCATAATGTCGTAGAAGCGATCCGTCAACCAACGCACCACGCCTTCCCCGCCCAATAACTGGTACGGCGTCATTGCCTGCACTTCCTCGCTCACGCCTCTTTCCCCGTCTGCGGCCGCACCAGCGCGGCCGCTGTTCTGGCCCGCTCGCGGGCCTGTTCCACCGTATCCGCCGTGGCCAAGGCCACGCCCATGCGGCGCTTCAGATAACTTTCCGGCTTGCCGAACAGACGCAGATCCGCGCCCGGCACTTGCAAGGCCTGGTCCACGCCATCGAAAACGATGCCGGCCTCGTCCAGACCGCCATAAATCACCGCAGACGCGCCGGCGCTGTGCATGCCAGCCTCCACCGGCAGGCCCAGGATGGCGCGTGCGTGCAGCTCGAATTCGGACCAGCGCTGGGTGGCCAGCGTCACCAGGCCGGTATCGTGCGGCCGCGGGCTGACTTCGGAGAACCAGACCTGATCGCCCTTGATGAACAGCTCTACGCCGAACAGGCCGCGGCCGCCCAGCGCGTCGGTCACCGACTTGGCCACTTCACGCGCGCGCAGCAAGGCCAGTTCGCTCATCGGCTGCGGCTGCCAGCTTTCGACATAATCGCCGCTGCGCTGCAAATGACCTACCGGCGCGCAGAAATGCGTGGCGATGCCGCCGACGCCATCCGACGCGCGCACCGTCAACTGCGTAATCTCGTAATCGAAGTCGATAAAGCCCTCGACGATCACCCGCCCCATGTCCACCCGGCCACTGCTGGCCGCGTACCGCCAGGCCTCGGCCACGTCTTCCGGCCCGCGCAGCAGCGACTGGCCCTTGCCGCTGGACGACATCACCGGCTTCACCAGGCAGGGATAGCCGATGCCGTCGTCGATGGCGGCCTGCAACTCCTGCTGGCTGGACGCGAACGCATAGGGCGAGGTGGGCAGGCCCAACTCCTCCGCCGCCAGCCTGCGTATGCCTTCGCGGTTCATCGTCAGATGGGCGGCGCGCGCGGTGGGAATCACCTCGGCCACGCCGTCCGCCTCGATGCGCAGCAATTCGTCGGTGGCGATGGCCTCGATCTCCGGCACGATCAGATGCGGGCGCACCTGCTCCACCAGCCGGCGCAAGGCCGCGGCGTCCGACATATCGATTACATGGCTGGCGTGAGCCACCTGCATCGCCGGCGCGCCGGCGTAGCGGTCCACCGCTATGGTTTCCACCCCCAGCCGCTGCAAGGCGATCACCACCTCCTTGCCCAGCTCTCCACTGCCCAACAACATCACCCTGACGGCACTGCGACTTTGCGGCGTTCCGATGCGCATGACGATCTTCCTTGGAAATGAATGGCCAGGCCCGCCATCGGCGGGCCTTTGGGAATCCGAATCGGCGCGATTTTACCATGCGCCGGGCATCGGCTCGCTTCAGTTGAACCTATCGCTCAAGCGCGGCAGAACGCGAAATCCAGCGCTGGCGTTTCGCCGCTGATGATGTCCGCCAGCGCGCGCCCGGAACCGGCGCCCTCGGTCCAACCCAGGGTGCCGTGACCAGTGTTCAGATATAGACGCCGCAGCCTGCTGGGACCGATCAGCGGCACATTGCCCGGCGTGGCCGGGCGCAGGCCGCTCCAGAAGCGCACGCGCTCCCAGTCGCAGGCATCGCCGAACAAGGCGCGGCCGCGCTGCAGCAACAAGTCGCAACGCCGCGGCTCCAGATGGGTGGAATAGCCGGACAGCTCGGCGGTGCCGGCAATGCGCAGCTCATCGCCCAGCCGCGACACCACCACCTTGTGAGCTTCGTCGGTAATGCTGACTCGCGGTGCTGCGGCGGCGTCGACAATGGGCAGCGTGGCGGAATAGCCCTTGGCCGGGTATACCGGCAAGCGCAAGCCGGCCCGCGCCGCCAGCAGAGGAGAATAAGACCCCAGCGCCAACACATAGGCATCGGCGTCGATGCGCTCGTAAGCGCCGTCGGCGCCAGTGATGGACACCCCGCTCACCGCGCCGTCCACACACTCCAGCGCATTGATCCGGGTCTGGAAACGAAACTCCACGCCGCGCAGCG
Source organism: Chromobacterium aquaticum (assembly GCF_021129195.1). GTDB lineage: Bacteria > Pseudomonadota > Gammaproteobacteria > Burkholderiales > Chromobacteriaceae > Chromobacterium > Chromobacterium aquaticum. The sequence continues at coordinate 7,421 of NZ_JAJOHW010000009.1, forward strand.
CGCAGGCCTGGGCCAGCGCGACGGTGAACAGATGAACATTGCCGGACTCGTCGTCCGGGCTCCAGCAAGCGCCGCGCAACTGCGGCAGGATGCGTGCCAAGGCCGGCTCTCGCTGCAGCGCCTGGGCCGGCGTCAGCAAGCTTTTCTCCACGCCCAGCTTTTGCAGCTGCGCGCAGCCGGCGCGGGCCTGGATCAGCTCAGCTTCGGAAAACAGCAAGGTCAGGATGCCCTGTTGCAACTGCTGATAATCGATGCCCAGCTCCCGGCGCAGCATGCGCAGCGTATCTCGACTGTGCAGGCCCAGCGCCACCATCTGGCGCATATTGCGCGCGCTGCGTCCCGGCAGGCATTCACGCAGGAAATCCAGACCCCAGCGCCATTGCTGCGCGTCCAGCCGCGGCCGGAACAGCAACGGCGCGTCATCGCGCAACAGCCAGCGCAATACCCGCCACGGCGCGCGCGGATTGGCCCAAGGCTCGGACTGGCTGACCGAGATCTGGCCGCCGTTGGCGAAGCTGGTTTCTCTCGCCGCGCCGCTGGCGCGGTCCACCACCACCACTTGGTGGCCCTTCTCCGCCAAGAACCAGGCGGTGGACACGCCGATGACGCCGGCGCCCAATACCACTACTCGCATCGATTCTCCACAAACGCCAATGGGCAAGACTCGCTTGCCCATTGGCCGTGCCAGCCACGATCTGCCGTTACGGCTTCTTCGCGTGCTCGTAAACCGTCTTGCCGCGCAGATGGAAATAATCCGACGCGAAATAGAAATTCTCGGAATGGCCGACAAAGAGCAGGCCATCCGGCTTCAACAACGGCGCAAAGCGCTTGAGCACGCCGAACTGGGTGTCGCGGTCGAAATAAATCATCACATTGCGGCAGAAGATGGCATCGAACTGGCGCTTGACCGACCAATTGCTCTCCACCAGGTTCAGCCGCTGGAAGGTAATCATATTGCGCAGTTGGGACTTGGCCTGAAAACTGCCGTCCGGCTGCTTGTCGAAATACTTGGCGGCGTAGCCCGGCGGCAGGCGCGCCACCTTGTCCGCGGCGTAAATGCCCTTGCGTCCGGTTTCCAGCACGCTAGTGTCGAGATCCGTGGCCAGCACGCTGATGCGCGCACCCGGCACCGCCTCCAGCGCGGTGATCGCCAGCGAATACGGCTCCTCGCCGGTGGAGGAGGCCGCGCACCAGATCGCCAGTTCGCCGGAAGCGGCGGCCTTTTTCTTCAAGTGTTCCGCCAGCAAGGGGAAGTGATGTTCTTCGCGGAAGAAGAAGGTCAGATTGGTGGTCAGCGCGTTGACGAATTGTTCGAACTCGCGCTTGCCGCTGATGGACTCCAGGAAATCGACATAGGCGGCGAAGCCGGGCAGCTTCAACTCGCGAATGCGGCGCACCAGGCGACCGTAAACCATGTCTTTCTTCGACGGGTTCAACGAAATGCCCGCTTCCTTGTAGATCAGCTTGCGAATGCGCTCGAAGTCGGCATCGCTAAACGCGAATTCACGGGTGAATTCGATCTTAGGCAAGACGACGGGTGGCAGCTTATTCATTTTGTTGTCCCCATAAAAAAGGCCCGGGCAATAGCCCGAGCCTGTATTCTACCGCGTCCGGATCACACCGAGAACGACGAACCACAACCGCAGGTGGTGGTGGCGTTCGGATTGCGGATCACGAACTGGGAGCCCTCCAGGCTTTCCTGGTAATCGATCTCGGCGCCAACCAGATATTGGTAGCTCATCGGATCCACCAGGAAGGTCACGCCTTGTCTCTCTATAGCGGTATCGTCTTCATTTGCGATTTCGTCAAATGTGAAACCGTATTGAAAACCGGAGCAGCCGCCGCCGGTAACGAAAACGCGTAGCTTCAGATCGGGATTGCCTTCCTCGGCAATCAGCTCCTGCACCTTGGCACAAGCGCTTGCGCTGAAGTTGATCGGGGACGGCATTTCAGTTGCTGCTGTAGTCATGTCAAACCTCGCAATTCAGTTCCGGAACCTCGAAGACCCGCTGCGCGGACCGGCTTTGTGCCCTATGCGGCACGGCGCCCGAAGCTCCTTCTAAAGCCGGCAGAGCGGCATTCACCCACTATTTTAGTCGGATATTGGGGCCGATGGCGAGTCTTCAAGCGAACTAGTTCTTTCCGCGCATGCGCCAATGTCTCAAGGCAGCAAGGGAACGATGTCGAGACCAGCCCGTTCCGGCTGAGCGAACATCAGGTTCATGTTCTGCACCGCCTGGCCGGCCGCGCCCTTGACCAGATTGTCTATCACCGACAACACCACCACGGTATCGCCGCCTTGCGGCCGATGGACCGCGATGCGACACACATTGGCGCCGCGCACCGAGCGCGTCTCCGGATGGCTGCCGGCCGGCAGCACATCGACGAAATGCTCACCCTCGTAGCGCCGCTCGAACAACGCCTGCACGTCTAGATCGGTCTTCAGCCGCGCATACAGCGTGGCATGGATGCCGCGTATCATCGGCGTCAGATGCGGCACGAAGGTCAAGCCCACCGGCTGCCCGGCCGCGCGACCCAGACCCTGACGGATTTCCGGCAGATGACGATGGCCGGCCACGCCGTAAGCCTTGAAGGAATCGCCGGCCTCGGCCAGCAGCGCGCCCACCTCCGCCTTGCGTCCGGCGCCGGACACGCCGGACTTGCAGTCGGCGATCAGATTGGACAAATCCACCGCGCCGGCTTCGATCAAGGGCAGGAAGCCCAATTGCACCGCGGTGGGATAGCAGCCCGGATTCGCCACCAGCCGCGCGCCGCGAATGACCTCGCGGTTGACCTCGGGCAGGCCGTATACCGCCTGCGCCACCAGATCCGGCGAGCCATGCTCCATGCCATACCATTTCGCCCATTCGGCGACGTCCTGGATCCGGTAATCGGCGGCCAGATCCACCACCCGCACGCCGGCGGCCAGCAGTTCGCGCGCCTCGTTCATCGCGATGCCGTTGGGTGTGGCGAAAAATACCACATCGCAATCCTGCAAGCGTGCTTCATCGGGCGTGGAGAAGGCCAGGTCGATGCGGCCTCGCAAGCTGGGGAACAGGTCGGCCACCTTCATGCCGGCCTCCTTGCGCGAGGTGACCGCGGTCACGCGCGCCGACGGATGGCCCGCCAGCAAGCGCAGCAGTTCGACACCCGTGTAACCGGTGCCCCCGACGATTCCCACCTTGATCATGCCCATTCCTTTGTATAAAAGCGCGTCGCAAAAACGACAGTGTAGGCACTGCGATGCTGCCTTGCAATATCGATGGAATGGAAGCCAAGAAACGACAGGCAAGAAAAAACCGCCTGGCAAACGCAGGCGGTTTTCTTGGAAACAGAATTCGGCGAATTAACGCTTGGAGAACTGCTTGGCGCGGCGAGCTTTGCGCAGGCCGACTTTTTTACGCTCAACTTCACGAGCGTCGCGGGTCACATAACCAGCAGCGGACAGAGCCGGCTTCAACGCGGTGTCGAAGTCGATCAGCGCGCGGGTGATGCCGTGACGGATCGCGCCGGCTTGGCCGGTTTCGCCGCCGCCGACAACGTTCACCTTAATGTCGAAGGACTCGAGGTTTTCGGTCAGCGCCAGCGGCTGGCGGATTACCATGCGACCGGTTTCACGAGCGAAATATTCATCAACCGGCTTGCCGTTGACGATGATCTGGCCCGAGCCCTTTTGCATGAACACGCGAGCTACGGAGCTCTTGCGACGGCCGGTGCCGTAGTAGTATTTACCGTTCATTTCTACGCCTTAAAATCAGATTTCCAGCACTTTCGGCTGTTGAGCAGTGTGCGGATGCTCGGAACCGGAGTACACCTTGAGTTTCTTGATCATGGCGTAGCCCAGCGGACCCTTCGGCAGCATGCCTTTTACGGCTTTTTCCAGAACGCGCTCAGGGAACTTGTCCTGCAGTTCGGTGAAGCTGCGCTCATAGATACCACCCGGGTAGCCGGAGTGACGGTAGTACTTCTTGTCTTGTGCCTTGGCACCGGTAACGCGCAGCTTCTCGACGTTGACCACGACGATGAAATCGCCGGTATCTACGTGCGGGGTGTATTCCGGCTTGTGCTTGCCGCGCAGGCGACGGGCGATCTCAGCAGCGAGGCGGCCCAAAACCTTGTCGTTGGCATCGACCACAAACCAGTCGCGTTTAACCTCATGCGGCTTGGCAGAAAAGGTCTTCATGGAACTCTTCCATCGTAATTCTTGAAAGTTACGGATTCTATTACAGCGCTTATCCGGCTGTCAAACCCTTGTGCGACAACAGAAATCCGACACTCCGACGATGGAGGCGCAAGCAGGAGGAAAATGCCGTTGAAATAAGGAAATAATGCCGATGGGCAAAAAAAAAGCGCAACATCTAGCTTTGTTGCGCCAAGTTCCACCTAAAGAAGGAGGATGGAGGAGACAACACCAAAACGCACACTTTGCATGCCACGTCCTGATGCAGGTTTCATTATCGGCACACTTTTACTGCATTGCAAGATTTTTGTGCATCGCACTATAAACCGTCACCGTTTTTGCCACACCAGAAAGTAAACCCTTGTACAACAATGGATAAACACCAAATTGCAACGCAGCAAGCACTAGCGAGAAAGCTGGTTTATCCTGGGGCGGACAGCAAAACGGGGCGCCGCGCGCCCCGTCACATTGTCAGACAATGGCCTGACAAAACCTCAACGCTTACAACTTGACCGCCGCCGCCAGCGCCACTTCCATCATGTCGCGGAACGTGGTCTGCCGCTCTTCGGCGCTGGTCGCCTCGCCGGTGGGGATGATGTCGGACACGGTCAGGATGCCCACCGCGCGCGCGCCGTACTGCGCGGCCACGCTGTAGATGCCGGCCAGTTCCATCTCGATCACCTTGACCTGCATCTTGTCCAGCACTTCCAGCATATTGGGCTGCACGCCGTAGAACAGGTCGGCGGAGAACACATTGCCCACCGTCACCGGCTTGCCCTGCTCTTCCGCGGTGTCCACCACCGTGCGCAGCAGGCCGTAATCGGCAATCGCGGCATAGTCGTGATCATTGAAGCGCATGCGGTTGACCTTGCTGTCGGTGGACGCGCCCATGGCGACGAACAGCTCGCGCAGCTTGATGTCCGGCGTCACCGCGCCGCAGGAGCCGATGCGGATGATGTTCTTGACGCCGTAATCCTTGATCAGCTCGGTGGTGTAGATGCTGGCGGACGGAATGCCCATGCCGTGCGCCATCACCGACAGGCGCTTGCCCTGGTAGGTGCCGGTGTAGCCGAACACATTGCGCACCGTGGTCACCAGCTTGGCGTCTTCCAGGAAGGTTTCCGCGATCATCTTGGCGCGCAGCGGATCGCCGGGCATCAATACGGTTTCGGCGAAGTCGCCCGCTTGGGCATTGATATGCGGAGTTGCCATAATGTATTCCTCTAGATTCAAAAAACCCCGGTGCCTGGGCGCCGGGGCGTATTTCATTCAGCCGCGCCTCACAGGAAGGACTGGCCGTAATCCATCGCGTTCAGGCCCAGGTGGGCCGCCACGGTCTGACCGATATCAGCGAAAGTCGCCCGCTCGCCGATAGGCCCCGCCGGCACGCGCTTACCGTAGCACAGCACCGGGATATGTTCGCGAGTATGGTCCGTGCCTTCCCAGGTGGGATCACAACCATGGTCGGCGGACAGGATCAGGATATCGTCGTCGCCCAACGCCGCCATCACTTCCGGCAGCCGCGCGTCGAACTCCTCCAGCGCGCGGGCGTAGCCGGCGGTGTCGCGACGGTGGCCATAGCTGGAGTCGAAATCGACGAAGTTGGCCATGATGATGGCCGGACGTTCGCCATGGTCGCGCATCGCGCCCAGGGTGGCGTCCCACAGCTGGTCGAAGCCGGTGGCCTTGTGCTTGTGGGTGATGCCGACATGGGCGTAGATGTCGGCGATCTTACCGATGGACACCACGTCGCCGCCGGCCTTGGCCAGCTTTTCCAACACCGTCGTCGCCGGCGGCTCCACCGCCAGGTCCTTGCGGTTGCCGGTGCGCACGAACTGGCCCTTGCCCTCGCCGACGAAGGGCCGCGCGATCACGCGGCCGATATTGTACGGTTCCAGCAGTTCGCGGGTGATCTTGCACAGCTGGTACAAGCGTTCCAGCCCGAACGTCTCTTCATGACAGGCGATCTGGAACACCGAATCCGCCGAGGTGTAGAAGATGGGCTTGCCGCTCTTCATATGCTCCTCGCCCAGCCGGTCCAGGATTTCCGTGCCGGAGGCGTGGCAGTTGCCCAGATAGCCGGGCAGTTCCGCCTTGGCGACGATGGCATCCAGCAGCTCCTGCGGGAAGCTGTTGTCGTGGTCGCTGAAATAGCCCCAGTCGAACAATACCGGTACGCCGGCGATTTCCCAGTGGCCGGACGGGGTGTCCTTGCCGCTGGACAGTTCGCGCGCGTAACCGTAAGCCGCCACCGGCTCAGCCGGGTCCATGCCCTCCGGAAAATAGCCGGAAGACAGGCGGCAGGCGTGGCCCAGGCCCATGCGGGACAGATTGGGCAGGGTCAGCGCGCCATTGCGGCCGACATTGGCGCGGCCGGCGGCCGCCTCCATGGCGATGTGGCCCAGCGTGTTGCTGCCGGCGTCGCCGAACTGCGGGGCGTCGGCGGCGGCGCCGATGCCCAGCGAGTCCAGAATCAAAATGATGGCTCGTTTCATATTGCCGCTCCGGGATTACTGCTGGCGAATCTTCTGATAGACCAGCGGCAGCGCGGAAGGTGCCGCGTCTGCCAGCTGGATCGCCGCCTTGAGGCGGCGCTCCGCGTCGGCGAAGCTGTTTTCGTCAGCCGCGTGAATATAAGCCAAGGGTACACCGACGTCGATGCGCTGGCCCAGCTCGACGAAGCGGGACAGGCCGACGCGGAAGTCCAGCTCGTCACTGGGCAAGCGGCGTCCGCCGCCCAGCGCGCACACCGCCATGCCGATGCCGCGGGTGTCCATGCCGCCGACGAAGCCGGCGTGTTCCGCCAACACCGGGCGCACGATGGGCGCGGCCGCCATATGGGAATCATAGTTCTCCATGAAGTCGGCGGGGCCGCCCAGCGCGGCCACCATGCGGCCGAAAATCTCGGCGGCGCGGCCGGAATCCAGCGCGGTCTGCAGCTTGTCGCGCGCCTCGGCCTCGTCCTTGGCCAGCTTGCCCACCACCAGCATTTCGGCGCACAGCGCCATGGTGACCTCATGCAAGCGCGGATTGCGCTCGTCACCCTTCAGGTAGCGCACCGCCTCGCGGGTTTCTATGCTGTTGCCGGCGGTCCAGGCCAGGGGCTGGCTCATCTCGGTGATCAACGCGCTGGTGGCGACGCCGGCTCCGTTGCCCACCTTGACGATGCGCTCGGCCAGCTCCACGGACTTTTCCATCGTCGGCATGAAGGCGCCAGTGCCGGCCTTCACGTCCATCACCAGAGCATCCAGGCCGGCGGCCAGTTTCTTGGACAGGATGGACGCGGTGATCATCGCCACCGACTCCACCGTTGCGGTCACATCGCGCACCGCGTAAACGCGGCGGTCGGCCGGCGCTAGGTCGGAAGTCTGGCCGATGATGGCCACGCCCACTTCCTTGACCACGCGGCGGAACTCGTCCGGGCTGGGGAAGGGATTGTAGCCGGGGATCGCCGACAGCTTGTCCAGCGTGCCGCCGGTATGGCCCAGGCCACGGCCGGAGATCATAGGCACGAAGCCGCCGCAGGCGGCCACCATCGGCCCCAACATCAGCGACACCACGTCGCCGACGCCGCCGGTGGAATGCTTATCCACCACCGGGCCGGGCAGGTTGAGATCTCCCCAATGCATGCGGCGGCCGGAATCGCGCATCGCCAGCGCCATGTGCACGTTTTCCTCCAGCGCCATGCCGTTGAAGTACACCGCCATGGTCAGCGCGGAGATTTGACTGTCGGCCACGCTGCCGTCGGTGATGCCGGCGACGAACTGCTGGATGTCCTGTTGCGACAGCGCCTGGCCGTCGCGTTTCTTACGAATGATTTCCTGAGGCAAAAACATGGCATTCTCCCTGCCTTGCGCCTGCCGCGGCGAAACCCGCCGCGAGCAATAAATAATGGCCGGGACCCACGCCACGGCCATTGTTTGAAACAGCGAGCGATCAGTAGCCGCTGATCGGCTTAACCTCGCCCCCTTCAATCTCCGCCTGCAAATTGCCCAGCAGACCGGAAGCGCCGAAACGGAAGCGCTCGGCGCTCACCCAGCCCGCGCCCAGCAGATGCTCGGCCAAGTCCAGGTATTCCGCCGCCTCGGCCGCGGTGCGCACGCCGCCGGCGGCCTTGAAGCCGCAAGCGCCGCCGGTTTCGCGGATGGCGGACAGCATCACGCCGGCCGCTTCCAGCGTGGCGTTCACCGGCACCTTGCCGGTGGAGGTCTTGATGAAATCGGCGCCGGCCTGAATGGAGATCAGGCTGGCCTCGCGGATCAGCGCCTCGTCCTTCAGCTCGCCGCTTTCGATGATGACTTTCAGCGTCTTGCCGTCGCAGGCGTCCTTGCAGGCCGCCACCAGTTGCGCGCCCACTTCGCGGTTACCGGCCATCAGCGCGCAATACGGGAACACCACATCGACTTCGTCCGCGCCGTAGGCGATCGCGGCGCGGGTTTCCGCCACCGCGACGGCGATGTCCTCATCGCCGGCCGGGAAGTTGGTGACGGTGGCCACTTTGACCTCGGGGCAGCCGGCCTCGCGCAGGGTTTTCTTGGCGATGGGCACGAAACGCGGATACACGCAGACCGCGGCCACGGTGCCGGCGCCGCTCTTGGCCTTGCGGCACAGCGCGGCGACCTTGTCGTTGGTGTCGTCATCGTTCAGCGTGGTGAGATCCATCAGGGACAGGGCGCGGCGGGCCGCGGCGATCAGTTCGGACATGAGCTAACAAACCTTTCAAAATTGAACGGCCAGCCGCGCTTCGCCAGCCATTCCAAAGCCTCAGCGCCGCCGACGGGCGGCGGCGCAAAAAAACCATTATGAAAATTTCTTTAAGTCAAAGCAATGCACAGCCACAGTGAACTTGTGCCAACGCAAACTCGGCCGCGCCTTAGAACGTGTTTACGATCTCGCGAGCTAAGGCGAGACAAGGCGAAAACGAGCGAAAAAGCGGAATGTACAAGTGGTACATGAGCATTTTGAGCTTGGTTTCAACGCTGTATCGCCGACGCGCAGCAGATCGTAAACAGGTTCTTACAAACGCCGCGCCTCCTGCACCCCACTCAACTCCATCATCCGCGACAGCACCCGGCTGATGTCCTGCACCTGGCGCACCTCCACGGTGAAACGCATGCGGGCGCGGGTGTCTCGCGACAGGGTGTTGACGCCGATCAGGTTCAGCTTCTCGCGCGACAGCACATCGGACAGATCGCGCAGCAGGCCGGGCCGGTCCATGGCGATGATCTCGATATCGATGGGGAACACGCTGCTGCGCTGATCGCCCCACTCGGCGGCGATCAAGCGCTCCGGCGCTTCCACCGACAATTTTTTCAAGGTCAGGCAGTTGGTGCGGTGAATGGAAATGCCGCGCCCCTTGGTGACGAAGCCCATCACCCCGTCCGGCGGCGCCGGCTTGCAGCACTTGGCCAGCACCGTCATCAGATTGTCCACGCCCTCGATCAACACGCCGCCCGCGTCGTGGCCGCCCTTGCTGGCCTTGACCAGGCTTTCCGGCGCCACGTCCGCCGGCGGCGGCGGCGCGAAGCTGACGATGGCGTTGGACACCACCCGCGTGGTCAGCTCGCCATGGCCCAGCGCGCCGTACACTTCCTCCAGCTTGTCGTAGCCCAGCTTCTCCGCCAGCGCGCCCAGATTGGGCTGCATATGGCTGTGGCGCGCCAGCTCGCGCTCGAACAACATCTTGCCGGTCTCGCGCACGGTGTCGGCGTTGAGCAGGCGGATGTGCTGGCGGATCTTGGAAATGGCGCGATGGCTCTTCACCCAGCCGTCGTGCAGCCAGTTCACCGACGGCCCGCCTTCCTTGGCGGTGATGATCTCCACCCGCTGGCCGTTCTGCAGCGGCGTGGACAAGGGCACGATCTGCCCCTCCACCTTGGCGCCGCGGCAGCGATGGCCCAGATTGGTGTGCACCGAATAGGCGAAATCAATGGGGGTGGCGCCAAACGGCAAGGCCATCACCCGGCCCTGCGGCGTCAGCACATAGATGGTGTCGGCGAACAACTCGGTCTTGAACGCCTCGGCCAGGCCCTCGCGGTCCGACATCTCCTCGCGCCAGTCCAGCAATTGGCGCAACCAGGAGATTTTCTCCTCGTAGGCGGCGTCGCCCTTGCCGCCCTCCTTGTAACGCCAATGCGCGGCCACGCCGAACTCGGCGTGCTCGTGCATCTCGAAGGTGCGGATCTGCACCTCCACCGCCTTGTCCTCCGGACCGATCACCGCGGTATGCAGGCTGCGGTAATTATTGGCCTTGGGATGGGAGATGTAGTCGTCGAACTCGCCGGGAATCGGCTGCCAGGTACCGTGGATGATGCCCAGCGCCGTATAGCAATCCGGCAGCCGCTCCACCAGGATGCGCACCGCGCGGATGTCGTAGAGCTCGCAGAAATCCAGCTTTTTCTTCTTCATCTTTTTCCAGATGGAGAAGATATGCTTGGGCCGGCCGGCCACTTCCGCCTTGACGCCGGCGCTCTTCAGTTCCGCGCGCAGGGTATCCAGCAAACGGTCGATATAGTCGATGCGCTCCAGCCGGCGTTCGTCCAGCAGCTTGGCGATGCGCTTGTAGCTGTCCGGCTCGGTATGACGGAAGCCCAGGTCCTCCAGCTCCCACTTGATCTGCCACACCCCCAGGCGGTTGGCCAGCGGCGCGAACAGGTCCAATGTCTCGGTGGCGATGCGACGGCGCACCGTCTCATCCTCCACCTCGGCCAGGTAATGCATGGTCTGGGTGCGCCAGGCCAGCTTGATCAGCACCACGCGGATATCGGCCACCATGGCCAGCAGCATCTTGCGCATGGTTTCCGCCTGGCGCGCGCGCTCCTCCGGCGTGGACAGCTTGTCGATGCGCGCCAGCTCGGTGATGCGGCGCACGCCGTTGACCCCCTCCACCAGCACCGCCACCGTGGGGTTGAAGGTTTCGCTCAGCCAGGGCTGCCAGTCCTCGCGGTAATCCGAAGCGGCGAACATCAAGGTGGCGACGATGGCATCCGGCAGCAGGTTCAGATCCGCCACGATGGCGGCAGCGGCCACCGCATGGTTGAACAAGTCCTCGCCGGTCTGGGCCATGGTCTTGCCGCAGTAAAGCGTCCGCGCCTCGTCAAAGGCGCGGGTGAGCATCGCCTGCTCTTCCCCGCTCAGCGAAGAAGACAAGCCCTCCAGCCAACGCTGCGGATTGGCCGCGTCGGCCAGGGTATCTGCCATCGAACGAACTACGGAAACCATATCAACCCAGTAACTCAATCAAATCGTGTTTCGACAGCGCCCGGCTACTCGGCCAAGCGCAACAGCAGCCGGCGCACCGGCGCCGGCACCCCGGCGTCCGGGGCGGCGGACAAGGACAGCCACTGCCCGCTGTCCTCCATCACGGCCTCAGCGCGCAGCGCATCCAAGCGCACCGGCACCGGCGTAATGATCAAACGGTAATGCGTGAACACATGCTCCAGCTCAGGCCAGGCCGGCAACACATCGCCATGGCCGTTGCGCGCCAGCCAGTCCTCGATCTGCAGCGAAGTCTCGAACTCCGGCAAGGACAGCAAACCGCCCCAGATGCCGGTCGGCGGCCGCCGCAGCAGCCACACCTGATCGCCATGGGTGGCCAGCAACATCACCGTATGGCGCGTGGGCACCGTCTTCTTCGGCCGCGGCGTCGGCAGCTCGCCGGTACGCCCTTCGCGCGCCGCCACGCAAGCGTCCACCATCGGGCAGACGGTACAGGCCGGCTTGCCACGGCTGCACACCGTGGCGCCCAAGTCCATCAAACCTTGAGTGTAGGCGCTCATCAGCGCCGCATCCCGCGGCAGCAGCTCTTCGGCCAGCCGCCACATACGCTGTTCCACTGGCTTCTCGCCGGGGAAGCCATCGATGCCGAAACAGCGGCTCAACACCCGTTTGACGTTGCCGTCCAGAATGGTTTCCCGCTGGCCAAAGGCAAAAGAAGCAATCGCCGCCGCGGTGGAACGCCCCACCCCGGGCAGGCGCTCCAGTTGCAAGCGCTCGGTCGGGAAACTGCCGCCAAACTCGGCCATCACCATCTGCGCCGCCTTGTGCAGATTGCGCGCCCGGCTGTAATAGCCCAGGCCGCTCCACAAGGCCAGCACGTCCTCCTGCGGCGCGGCGGCCAAGGCCGCCACGTCCGGAAAGCGGGCGACAAAGCGCGGGTAATATTCCAGCACGCTTTTGACCTGGGTCTGCTGCAACATGATCTCGGACAGCCAGATCCGGTACGGGTCGCTGACCTGCCATGGCAGATCATGGCGTCCATGCGTTTTTTGCCAGGCGGTCAGGCGCGCGGCGAAGGAGCTGTGCAGCATCGTCTATCATCTTGAATCGAACCGGATATGGTAGCGGAAACCCTCGCTGTCACCAAGCAGCCTCCGGACAAATAAGTTAAAATCAAAGAATTGCTTAAAAGTTTGCTTACTCAAGGAAGTTCCATGTCCAGTTTCCGTTCCCGCCAGCGTGCCACTATGCGCCGCGAATTCAATAGCCGCGACAATGAGGCCAGCTCGCCGGCAGGCGGAGACAGCCCGGCCGGCAAAGGTCCCGTGATCCAGAAGAAAGCGCCGTCGCCGGACAACTCGCCGCGCGCGCCCTATTCCGGCCCGCGCCCGGGCAACGCCAAGCCTAATTGGCAAGACCGTGGCGCTGGACAAGGACAAGCTCCGCGCGACGGCGGCAAGCGCGGCCCTTATCAAGGACGCGACCAACAGGCCGGGCGCGACAAGCCGTATGGCAACGACCGCCGGCCGCAAGGCCAGCAGCGCTTTGAGCGCAACGAAGACCAAGACAGCTTCAAGAAAGACCGCTTCAATAAAGAGCGCGGCAACAACTGGCAGCCGCGCAGCTTCGCCCGCGACGGCGAAGAACGCCCGCAAGGCAACGGCCCCAAGAAGCCCTTCCATCACCGCGAAGACCGCGAACCGCGCGACTACAGCCGCGACCGCGGCCCATCCGGCCGCAAGCCGCTGAACGCCGCCGCTGACGTGGAGCCGGAACGCAAGCCCTATAGCCGCGACCGCGGCCCGTCCGGCCGCAAGCCGCTGCACCTGGAGCGGGACGGCGAGCAAGGCGCGCCGCAGGGCAAGCCGCGCTGGCAGCAACGCGACGGCGAACGCCATGTCGATCAGCCGCGCAAGCCGTTCAACCCGTCCGCCGACCGCGAACAGCGCTTCCGCCGCGACGACGCCGAACAGGCGCCGCGCAAGCCGTGGCAGGAACGCCAGCACAGCGAGCAGCGCGAAGAGGGTCCGCGCAAACTGTTCGGCAAGCCGGCCAATCGCGACAACAACTTCCGTCGCGACGACGCCGAGCAGGCGCCGCGCAAACCGTGGCAGGAACGCCAGCACGGCGACCGCGACCAGCGCTTCCAGCGTGATGACACCGAACACGCGCCGCGCAAACCCTGGCAGGAACGCCAGCACGGCGACCGCGACAACCGTTTCCGCCGCGACGACGCCGGGCAAGCGCCGCGCAAGCCCTGGCAGGAACGCCAGCACGGCGACCGCGACAACCGCTTCCAGCGCGACGATGCCGAACAAGCGCCGCGCAAACTGTTCGGCAAATCCGCCGAACACGACAACCGCAGCCGCCGCGACGACGCCGAAGCAGCGCCGCGCCAGGACCGTCCGCAAGGCGAACCGGCCGAGCGTAGCGAAGGCGGCACGCGCAAGCTGTTCAGCAAGCCGTCCTATCGCGACAACGACGTCCGCCGCGACGACGCCGAACGCGCGCCGCGCCAAAGCTGGCAGCAAGAAGAACGCCCGCGCCACGAGCGTCGCGAAGGCGAAGCCCGTCAGTTGTTCGGCAAGCCGGGCGCCGGCAGCCTGAAACCGCTGGGCGACCAACACCGCGTGGAAACCCGCGGCGAGCACCGCCACGCCGACGCGCCGCGCCACGCGCCGACCGAACGCCAGGCCCCGAGCCTGACCCAGGTGCGCGACAGCGTGCTGTCCTTGTTCGCCCCCTGCCCGCGCGGCCTGGAAGCCATCCTGGCCGACGAGTTGCGCGGCCTGGGCGCGCGCGACATCGCCACCGCCGACGGCGGCGTGGCCTTCGCCGGCGACCGCGATCTGCTGATGGCGGCCAACCTGCACAGCCGCACCGCCAGCCGCGTGCTGCTGCAACTGGCCCAGGGCGGCTACCGCAATGAACAAGACATCTACCGCCTGGCGATGAATGTGGACTGGCCGCGCTGGTTCGACGTGTCCAACAGCATCAAGCTGAAGACCGACGCCATCCGCTGCCACTTCAAGAGCCTGGACTTCATCTCGCTGAAGGTGAAGGACGCGATCTGCGACCGCTTCCGCCAAGCGCAACTGGGCCGGCCCAATGTCGACACCCGCCACCCGGACGTGCGCGTTCATGTGTTCCTGACCGAAGACAGCGCCACCATCTACCTGGACACCAGCGGCGAACCGCTGTTCAAGCGCGGCTGGCGCCAGGAAACCGGTGATGCGCCGCTGCGTGAAAACCTGGCCGCCGGCATCCTGATGCTGACCGGCTACAACGGCAGCCAACCGCTGCTGGACCCGATGTGCGGCAGCGGCACCTTCCTGGTGGAAGCCGCCGACATCGCGCTGAACCGCGCGCCGGGCCGCCAACGCAAATTCGCGTTCCAGAAACTGCGCGGCTTCGATTCCGCCAGCTGGGAAGCGCTGCTGCTGGACGCCCAGCACGCGGAAAAACCGCTGGCCAAGCTGGCGATCAATGGTTCCGACCGCGACCAGGCCATCATCAACGTCGCCAAGGACAACCTGGAACGCGCCGGCCTCTCCGGCCTGGTGGAACTGCAAGCGATGGACGTGCTGGACGCCCGCCCCAACGGCGAAAACGGCATCCTGGTGGCCAACCCGCCCTACGGCGTGCGCATGGACGAGCTGGAGCAGCTGGCCGAATGGTATCCGCTACTGGGCGACTGGCTGAAAGCCCACTTCGCCGGCTGGCATGCCAACCTGTTCAGCGGCGACCTGCGCCTGGCCAAGCTGATCCATCTGTCGCCCAAGCGCCGCACCCCGCTGTACAACGGCTCGCTGCAATGCCGGCTGTTCGTCATCAATATGGTGGAAGGCAGCGCCCGCAAGGAAAAACCGGGCGAGCAGACTGAAGCCATCGAGCAGGACGATCACGCCGCGGAATAACTCAGCGCGCGGACAGCAAAACGGCGAGCCATGGCTCGCCGTTTTTCATCCTGCCTTACTGGCACCGCCCAACATGGAAAAGGCTTTGCTCAGGCCGTTTTGAGATGCATGGCCTCCGCCCGCTCCTCGATCGCCGCCTCCACCCACTCGTTCAAGCTCTTGGACTCGGCCGCTGCGGCTGCCACCGCCATTTCATGCAGACGCGGCGCAATGCGCACATTGAATTTTCCCGAATAGGTTTTAAGCGGTTGCAGCCCCTTCTCGCGGCATGCATCCAGATACACGCGCAGCGATATTTCAGCCTCTCGCTTGAGGCTTGCGACATCGCCTGCATAAAAATCCGCTCCGCCGCTCAAGCCCAGAAACTCGCCGCGAAACATGTCGATTTCCGGGTCATAGCTGACCACGGCCCGATAGCCTTCAATCTGCAGAATATTCTTCATGGCGTCACCCCGTTTGCTTCCAACCATCTTCTAATTGCGGCCACCGCCCCCTTGTCCGTATCCGGTGAAGGGTGGGGCCGATGAAACACCCGCACCACGCCGAACAAGGCAACGCAGATACGCGACCCTTCGCGCTCCTCGATGTCCGCGCCAAGCTCCAAAAACAAAGCCTCAATATCGCTCCACCGGATATTGGCGCTGACTGGACGCTTGAAGATCAACTGCAAGGTGATCAAGTGTTTTCGTTTCACGCTCAATTGGTACCACAAATCAGTACCAAAATCAATGCCATCGAATCAGACCGACAACACAGCACAGCCGGACGCTGCCGCTTGACCCCACCCAGCCCATCGGCAACAATCGCCACGTGCCGTTTCACTTAACGGCGCTGGGTTTGACAGTCCAATCGGAATTAGGGCGGGCGCCGCTGCTTAGGCAGACGCGTCCGGAATGCCATTGTCTTGCCATCCGGCGGGCCGTGGCGGGGAGGCCTAGCGCCTGCCGGTTCCCTTTTTCCCGGTCTGTCAACCTCGTCACGCGCCTGCCTGCCCGTTTGACAGCGAGCAGGCAGGCGGACCACGAAAAAGGAGCTTTGCCATGTTGACCTTGACCTTGTTCAATGCCCCTCCGCCTCAAGGCGCGCCAGTCCGGCCCCGGATAGAGGAGGCTCAGCAATGAACGCCACGCCCACCGCCGTTGAACTGAACCGCATCGTCCACGGCCTGCAAACGCTGCGCCAGCAACACGAGGCGCTGCACCTGATCGATCCCGCGCTGAAACGGCTGGAATACTGCGGCCAGCACATCCACGACACCAGCCATGCCGTCGCGCTGGAACTCAGCCAGATCAGCAGCGCGCTGACCGGCCTGCTGAGCATGCTGGACCAGTCCGGCCTGGACAGCCTGGAGTGCGAGCAGGTGTATTGCCTGCTGGAACCCTTCGCCCGCCGCTTGCGACAATCGTCCGAGCAGTTGCAACGGCTGGTTTAATCCCTTAATCCACGCAAGCCCCGCCAGCCGGGGCTTGCCGCGTGCCGCCAGGCAAATAAAACCGTCGCAATCCGGATTCACCCATTCGGCATCCGCATGAGATAATCGCGCCCGGACGCGCGCTTAACCATTACAGAGCCTTGCACTCAGGGCCTGCGCGCCATCGTCACCCCCCAACGCCGCAAGCACACACCATGCAAACCTCTTTTCTGTCCGCCACCGTCCTGCTGATCCTGATCACCGATCCGCTGGGCAATATTCCGCTGTTCATCGCCGCGCTCAAGCAGGTCAAGCCGGAGCGCCGCCGCCGCGTGGTCTACCGCGAATGCCTGATCGCCTTCCTGGTGCTGTCCGCCTTCATGTTCTTTGGCCGCAACTTCCTGGACCTGATGCATCTGACCGATGATTCGATGCGGGTGGCCGGCGGCGTGATTCTGTTCCTGATCGCCATCAAGATGATCTTCCCCGGCGAGGGCAGCGTGTTCGGCGGCGACAAGATGCATGGCGAACCCTTCATCGTGCCGATCGCCGTGCCGCTGATCGCCGGCCCGTCGGCGATGGCCACCGTGCTGCTGATGTCCACCCGCGAACCGGAGCGGATGCTGGAATGGCTGGGCGCCTTGACCATCTGCATGCTGGTGACACTGCTGGTGTTCCTGTTTTCCGGCAAGCTGCAAAAGCTGCTGGGCGAACAGGCGATCACCGCGCTGGAGCGGCTGATGGGCCTGGTGCTGACCGCGATCTCGATCGAGATGCTGCTGGGCGGCGTGGCGTCCTATATCAAGCAATTCCACTAAGACCCGCTAACAAAACCCCTGATCCCGCGTTGCGCCTCCTTGTCGTACTACTTGTACTGCCTGCGTCGGCGCGCCTTGACTCAGGTTCTCTGCGAGGTGTTGTCAGCGGCTCTAATAAGCTGTTTACGGTCTGCCGCGCTTCTACGATGCCGCGCACTAGGCTCGACACCCTCCCAGCCGCGCCGCCCGGCTTCGTCCGCGGCGCGCCATTCCCAATGCCAAGCACATGAATTTGTTCGCATTGGGGTTATCCCGCATAGGGATATCGGCAATTCGTCACCGCCTCGCCTCTTGCTAGCATCCGCAGTCATGGGCCGTTAAGAGCCCGCTTTTGATTGCATAACAACTCCGGCCCGCCCCGAGCCGGAGTCAGACAACGCTACAGGGATCACGATGCAGACCAAAACCCCTCTCTACCAGCGCCTCTATTTCCAGGTGCTGCTGGCCATTTTCCTCGGCGTGATGCTAGGCGCCTTCGTTCCCGATCTGGGCGCGAAGATGAAGCCGCTGGGCGACGCCTTCATCAAGCTGATCAAGATGATGATCGCGCCCATCATCTTCGCCACCGTGGTGGTGGGCATCGCCAAGATGGGCGATATGAAGGAAGTGGGCCGCGTGGGCGTGAAAGCGCTGTTCTACTTCGAAGCCGTCACCACGCTGGCGCTGGTGATCGGCCTGGTGGTGGTGAATGTGCTCAAGCCCGGCGCCGGCCTCAATGTGGACCCGAGCACGCTGGACGCGCACTCGGTGGCCAAGTACGCCGCCAACGCCAAGGAAATGAGCAGCATTGATTTCCTGATGCACATCATTCCGGACACGGTGGTGGGCGCGTTCGCCAACGGCGAAATCCTGCAGGTGCTGACTTTCTCGGTGCTGCTGGGCCTGGCGCTGACCAAGATGGGCGACAACGGCAAGACCATCGTCCACATCCTGGACGAGTTCTCCCACGCCTTGTTCGGCGTGATCAATATGCTGATGAAGCTGGCCCCCATCGGCGCCTTCGGCGCGATGGCCTTCACCATCGGCAAATACGGCGTCGGCTCGCTCAAGCAGTTGGGCTTCCTGATGCTCTGTGTCTACCTGACCTGCTTCGCCTTCGTGTTCGTGGTGCTGGGCACCATCGCCAAGCTCAACGGCTTCAGCCTGTGGCGCTTCCTGGTTTACATCAAGGAAGAGCTGCTGCTGGTGCTGGGCACGTCTTCGTCCGAATCCGCGCTGCCGGGCATCATGAAGAAGCTGGAAAACCTGGGCTGCTCCAAGCCGGTGGTAGGCATGGTGATTCCCACCGGCTACTCCTTCAATCTGGACGGCACTTCCATCTACCTGACCATGGCTGCCATCTTCATCGCCCAGGCCACCAATGTGGACCTGACGCTGGCGGAGGAGCTGGGCCTGCTGGGCGTGCTGCTGCTCACCTCCAAGGGCGCGGCGGCGGTGACTGGCGGCGGCTTCATCACCCTGGCCGCCACGCTGGCGACGCTGGGCGGCAAGCTGCCGGTATCCGGCCTGGCGCTGCTGATCGGCATCGACCGCTTCATGTCCGAGGCCCGCGCCATCACCAATCTGATCGGCAACGGCGTGGCCACCATCGTGGTGGCGCGCTGGGAGAAGGCGCTGGACGAAGAACGCATGCGCCGCGTGCTGGCCGGCGAGCCGGTGCTGCCGGAGGAAGCCGCCGCCGCGCCGCTGCAGCCGCAGCTGGCCGCCGCGACAGACGGCGCCCGCTCCTAAGCTTTTGTTTTCCCAGCCGTTATAGCCTGCGTTCGCGCAGGCTTTTTTTATGCCCGCGGCGCAGTGCCGCCTTGCTTTTGCCGCCGCGTGGTCCACGATAGAAACTGGGGTATAGGGAGACAGAGAATGAGCGACTTCATGTTGCAATACGGCGATGAGCTGCTGCCGGTGGAAGGGGATTTCCCTCAGGTGGGCGCTTATCTGCCCAGTTTCATGCTGGTGGGCGATGGCAAGCAGGACGTGGCGCTGGAAAGCCTGGGCGGCGTGCCCAAGCTGATCCTGACCTTGCTGTCCTTGGATGAATACGAACATGGCGGCCAGTATCTATTGCAGGAGACGCGGCGTTTTCTGGAGCGCTGGCCGCAGATCGGCCTGGTGGTGATCACCGTGGATTCGCCATCCTCGCTGGCGCGCGCGCGACGCGAACACGGCCTGCCCCATGTCACCCTGCTGTCCACGCTGCGCGGCCGCGATTTCCACAAGCACTACGGGGTGCTGATCCGCGAGTATCCGCTCAGCGGCTATACCGCGCCTTCCTTGCTGCTGGCCGATGGCGGCAACGTCATTCATTACGCCGAGCGGCTGCGCAATACTCAGGATCTGTTCGACTTCGACCAGATCAACCATATGCTGCGCGAGGCCGAGGAGCAGGCGCTGGAGGCGCAACAGGAGCTGGAGCATGAGGAGCAGTTGAAGGACGAAGGGCCGTCACAGTAAGCCCCCAGTAAAGACACGGGCCCGGCCTGCTTGCGCAGCGCCGGGCCCGTTCACGTTGCAGGAAGACAACGGTTTACGGCAGCACTTCCACCAGCTTGGCGTCCACCTTGGTCGAAGTCAGTTCCTTGTCCACTTCGCCGACGATGCGCAGCTTGCTGTTCTGGTCGAACTTATTCGCCGGCAGGCGTTTCTGGCTGATCTTCACCGTCATGGTGCCGGTGGCGTCGCGGAATTCGTAACGCTTGTGGTCGATCTGGCGCACGATCTTGCCTTCCAGCGTCACCGGGGTATCGTCGGCGGCTTTTTGCGCGGCGGCCACGGTGGTGACGGCGGCCGGCACGCCGGGACCGGCGAATTCGGCCTGAGCGGCGAAAGGCAGGGACAGCGCGGCGGCGGTGAGCAGAACGGTAATGGTTTTCATGTGGTGCTTCCTTAAGCGTTGGTTGACGGTGCCATTAAAACAGCGCCGGCTTAACCCAAGCTTAAGCGTTGGCCTGCTCTCCCAATAAGCGGCTCGAATGAGCCAGATCCACCGCATAGCCTTGTTGGGCGTGGCTCAGTTGCTGGCGGTAATGCGCTTGCTCGCTGGCGATGCGCTTGTTCACGCCCTTGAGCGCCACTTGCAGCTCGGTATTCAATCTCAGCTGTTTATGGCCAAAACTCGCCGGCAGCGGTTTGATCTCGGCGGCGATGGCATCGCGCAAGGCGCCGAGATTGGCGTAGCTGCCGCGCTCCACCGCCTGGTTGGAGCACGCGGTCAATACCTTGGCCAGCGCGCTGGCTTCCTTGGCCTGCGGCGCGTTCAGATAACGCGGGATCAAGACATCCAGTGTGTGATGGGAAACCGGGAGGAAGGGGAGTCGCATGGGTGCATCCTGATAAAGGTGATGAATCAGATCATTGATGCCGCCCAGCATATGCATCCGTTCCCGCGCCGGCTTGCAAGAAACGCCGGACAAAACAAAACCGCCCGGCAAGCGGGCGGTTTGAAAGCGGCGAGACAGCAAGCTTAGCTGTTCAGTTCGCGCGCCAGGTACAACCAGGTTTCCACCACGGTATCCGGGTTCAGGGACACGGTTTCGATGCCCTCTTCTACCAGCCACTTGGCGAAGTCCGGATGGTCCGACGGGCCTTGGCCGCAGATGCCGATGTACTTGCCTTGCTTGCGGCAAGCCTGGATCGCCATGTGCAGCATGACCTTGACCGCTTCGTTGCGCTCGTCGAAGGTGGTGGCGATCGGGCCACCGGAGTCGCGGTCCACGCCCAGCGTCAGCTGGGTCATGTCGTTGGAGCCGATGGAGAAGCCGTCGAAATGCTGCAGGAACTTGTCGGCCAACACGGCGTTGGTCGGCAGTTCGCACATCATGATCAGGCGCAGGCCGTTTTCGCCGCGCTTGAGGCCGTTGGCGGCCAGGATCTCCACCACTTGCTCGGCTTCGGACAGGGTGCGCACGAAGGGAATCATCACTTCCACATTGGTCAGACCCATCACGTCGCGCACTTTCTTGATGGCGCGGCATTCCAGTTCAAAGCAATCGCGGAAGGATTCGGCCACGTAGCGGGCGGCGCCGCGGAAACCGATCATCGGGTTTTCTTCGTGCGGCTCGTACAGCTGACCGCCGATCAGGTTGGCGTACTCGTTCGACTTGAAGTCGGACATGCGCACGATGACCTTTTTCGGATAGAAGGCGGCGGCCAGGGTGGACACGCCTTCGGCGATCTTGTCGACGTAGAAGTCCACCGGGCTGGCGTAACCGGCGATGCGGTCGCTGATGGTGGCTTTCAGATCCGCCGGCAGCTTGTCGAACTCCAGCAGCGCTTTCGGGTGGATGCCGATCTGACGGTTGATCACGAATTCCATGCGCGCCAGGCCCACGCCTTCGTTCGGCAGCTGCGCGAAGTCGAAAGCCAGTTCCGGGTTGCCGACGTTCATCATGATCTTGACCGGGGCCTTGGGCATTTTGTCCAGTTCCAGATCGATCACTTCCACGTCCAGCAGGCCGTCATAGATGTTGCCGGTGTCGCCTTCGGCGCAGGACACGGTCACCTGCATGCCTTCGGACAATACCTGGGTGGCGTCGCCACAACCCACCACGGCCGGGATGCCCAGCTCGCGCGCGATGATGGCCGCGTGGCAGGTACGGCCGCCACGGTTGGTGACGATGGCGGCGGCGCGCTTCATCACCGGTTCCCAATCCGGGTCGGTCATGTCGGTGACCAGCACGTCGCCCGGCTTGACGCGGTCCATCTCGGACGCGTCCTTGATGGTGCGCACCACGCCCTGGCCGATCTTCTGACCGATGGCACGGCCTTCGCACAGCACTTGCGATTTGCTGTTCAGGCGATAGCGGCGCAGGGTGTCCTTGCGGTCTTCCTGCGACTTCACCGTTTCCGGACGCGCCTGCAGGATGTAGAGCTTGCCGTCGTGGCCGTCGCGGCCCCATTCGATGTCCATCGGACGGCCATAGTGCTTCTCGATGATCAGCGCGTATTCGGCCAGTTCGGCCACTTCGGCGTCGCTGATGGAGAACTGCTGGCGCTCCGCCGGGGACACGTCCACGGTCTTGACCGAGCGGCCGGCTTGCGAGGCGTCGGTGAACTCCATCTTGATCAGCTTGGAGCCCATGGTCTTGCGCAGCACCGCCGGACGGCCGGCTTTCAGCGTCGGCTTGTGCACGTAGAATTCGTCGGGATTCACCGCGCCTTGCACCACGGTTTCGCCCAGGCCGTAGGACGCGGTGATGAACACCACGTCGTCAAAGCCGGATTCGGTGTCGATGGTGAACATCACGCCGGCCGCGCCGCAGTCGGAGCGCACCATGCGCTGCACGCCGGCGGACAAAGCCACCACATCGTGCTCAAAGCCTTTGTGCACGCGGTAGGAAATGGCGCGATCGTTGTAGAGGGAGGCGAAAACGTGTTTCATCGCATCCTTGACATTGTCAAGGCCGCGGATATTCAGGAAGGTTTCTTGCTGGCCTGCGAACGAGGCGTCGGGGAGGTCTTCTGCGGTGGCGGAGGAACGGACTGCAACGGAGATATCGGCGCCTCCGGCATCGGCCACCATCTGATCCCAGGCCTCTTTGATATCGGCATCAAGCTTGGCGGGGAACGGGGTGTCGATGATCCATTGACGGATTTCCTTGCCTATCCTGGCCAGTTCGCTGACATCGTCGATGTCCAGCTTGGCCAGCGCGGCGCTGATCTTGTCGGCCAGGCCATTGTGCTGCAGAAAATCCCGGTAAGCCTGCGCTGTGGTGGCGAAGCCGCCCGGGACGCGAACCCCGGAGCCAGCCAGTTGGCTGATCATTTCACCAAGGGAGGCGTTCTTGCCGCCTACCTGCTCCACATCGGTCATGCGCAGTTTCTCGAACCAGATGACGTAGTTCTCAGCCATCACTTCACTTCCTGTGTTGGATTGGGACGATAGGGCCGCATTCTAGCCGAATTACGTGCCGAATGCGTAGCGTCTTTTGCAGCGCAACACGGGTTTTCGGCCTGACAAGGACAAGCATTGCAACAGAATCAATAAGTTGACGAACATTCCTGATGAAAATGATTGTCAAAACCGTGTAATTCCCTCACTACATTGCGCGTAATCAGGCATCGTTGGCTGTCGCCGCGGCCATTCAAAGTATAGAATTCCCACAACTCCGGGCGCGCCGCCACTGCGCGGCAGACGCGGTTCCGGCCTCGTTCACTCGCAATACAGGTGCTTGCATGCCACACCACCTCCGTTCCGCCTTCTTCGTTTCCGACCGAACCGGCATCACCGCCGAATCGCTGGGCCACACGCTGCTGACCCAGTTCGACACCGTGGAATTCAAGCGCGAAACCATTCCCTTCGTCGATACCGTGGAAAAAGCGCAGGCCTTGGCGGAAGTCATCCGCCAGGTGTCGGAAACCGATCACCTGAAGCCGCTGGTGTTCACCAGCATCATCAACCCGGAGGTGCGCAGCGCGCTGCAGGTTGAGAACGCGGTGATGATAGATTTCTTCGACACCTTCATCGGCCAGCTGGAACAGGAGATAGGTCAGCGCGCGTCGCTGAGCGTGGGCAAGGCTCACGGCATGGTCAACGAGGAAAAGTACGATCATCGCATCGAGGCGGTGAACTTCTCGCTGAACCACGACGACGGCGTCAAGCTGAAGGACCTGCACGAGGCGGACGTGATCCTGGTCGGCGTGTCCCGCTCCGGCAAGACGCCAACCTGCCTGTATCTGGCGCTGCAATACGGCATCCGCGCCGCCAACTATCCGCTGACGCCGGAAGACCTGGGCAGCCCGACGCTGCCCAAGATGCTGCTGCCGTTCAAGGACAAGATGTTCGGCCTGACCATTGACCCCGCCCGCCTCCATCACATCCGTTCCGAGCGCCGGCCGGATTCCAAATACGCCAGCATGGACAACTGCCGCCGCGAGGTGAACGAGGCCGAGTCCATGTTCCGCCACCATGGCGTGTCCTTCATCAGCACCACCCATAAGTCGATCGAGGAAATCGCGTCCACCATCATGCACAAGGCCGCGCTGGGCCGCCGTTTCTAGCACGGCCCACACGCCACGGACCCGGCCGGCTTCGCCCGGCCGTTTTCATGCCCGATGCCTGGTGCAATCAGCGCCAATATCCAGATAGCACTTTGTTTCTTATCATTTTTTTACAATTCCCTCCGGAACATATAGCAAGCAGCCGCTCTCGAACAAGCATCTTGAATCCCTGGACCGGGACATCCGATGCAGATCGTCTCCATCGCCGCGCTCGCCAAACCCACCGTTTCCCCGCTGAAGGAAGTGGGCGCGGTGGCGCCCAAGAGCGACAGCCGCGCCGCCGCCAGCGACCCGCGCAAGGAAATGGCCGAGTTCGCCGCGCCGCCGCCATCCTCCGCGGGCGAACGCCCCGGCGCCCATGGCGAGGCTTTCGCCCGATTGCTGCGCCAAGCGCAGGCCGCGGCGCGTCAGGACGCCGCAATGCCTTATGCGCAGGAAACCATGCCCCCCGCCGGCAGCCTGCTGCACGTGGCGGTGTGAACGCGGCACTTGACGCTGCTTTGCCCGCCGTGCTCTGATAAAGCCCATGAACTACGCAACCGCATCCGCAACCTTCTTTTGGTGGTGGCGCCTGAACTAAGGCGGCACCGGCGTTTGCATACCCAAAACCCGGAAGCTGCCGATACGGCGGCATAGGGTTTCCAGCAGCACTCCTCCCCGGATCGGCAGTTTCCAACAAGCTCAAGCTTACTGGAGACCACTGTTATGAATCTGGACAGCATCACAGCCAAAGACATCATCCTCACCGGCGACCGCACCACCGGGCAATTGCATCTGGGCCACTATGTCGGTTCGCTACGCAACCGCGTGATCCTGCAAGACCGTTGCCGCCAGTTCCTGCTGCTCGCCGATGCTCAGGCGCTGACCGACAATATGGGCAACTATCTGAAGGTGCGCGACAATGTGCTGCAAGTGGCGCTGGACTATCTGGCGGTGGGCATAGACCCGGAGAAAAGCACCATCTTCATCCAGAGCCTGGTGCCGGAACTGACCGAGCTCTCCTCCTACTACCTCAACCTGGTCACCGTGGCACGGCTGGAGCGCAACCCCACCATCAAGGACGAGATCAAGCAGCGCGGCTACGAGCGCGACATCCCGGCCGGCTTCCTCACCTACCCCGCCGCCCAGGCCGCCGACATCACCGCCTTCAAGGCCAGCATCGTGCCGGTGGGCGAAGACCAGATTCCGATGATCGAGCAGACCAATGAGATCGTGCGCCGCTTCAACGGCAGCGTGGATCAGGCGGTGCTGGTGGAAGCGCGGGCGGTGGTGCCGGAGCAAGGCTCGCGCCTGCCCGGCATCGATGGCAAGGCCAAGATGTCCAAATCGCTGGGCAATACCATCACCTTGTCGGCCACGCCGGATGATATCCGCCAGGCGGTGAAGATGATGTACACAGACCCCAATCACCTACGCGTCGCCGATCCCGGCCAGGTGGAAGGCAATGTGGTGTTCACCTATCTGGACGTGTTCCATTCCGACCCGGCGCAGGTGGCGGAATGGAAGGAGCATTACCGCCGCGGCGGCCTGGGCGACACCGTGATCAAGAAACAACTGGAAGAATGCCTGCAGACCTTGCTGGAACCGATCCGCGCCCGCCGCGAGCAGTACTCGCGCGACCCGGCCGCGGTGATGGCGATGCTGAAAACCGGCACCCAGCGCGCGCGCGAAGTGGCGGCCGCCACGCTGGCCGAGGTGAAGGCGGCGATGGGCTTGAACTACTACTAAAAGAAGGCCTCGGAATGGAACAACTCTACCAATGCCAAAACCTGGATGAGGTGCGCGGCCAGATCGACCGCATCGACCGCGCGCTGGTGGCGCTGATCGCCGAGCGCGGCCTTTATGTGCGCCAGGCGGCGGCATTCAAGCACAGCCGGGACGAGGTGGAAGGCGGCAAGCGCGTCGATCAGGTGATGCGCCGCGTGGAACACCTGGCCGGCGAGCTGGGCGCGGATTCGGCGCTGACCGCGGCGGTCTACCGCACGATGATCGAGTACTTCGTCGCCGATGAAATGGCGGCCTTCCGCGCCAAAGCGGCCGGCGATTGAGGCGAAGGCCGGCTTTCCCTACAATCGCTTTCATCCGCTAACCGCCGGCCGCCTCTCGCGGCCGGCTCTTTTCCCGCTGCCGGAGAACCTGAATGAACAAGATTGCCCTGTTGCTGCTCGCCTGCCTGTCCGCGCCCGCGATGGCCGAGGAAGTGGGCGAGGTGTCCACCACCTTCAAGCTGCTCAGCCCCAACGACAAGGTGGTGGTGGAAGCCTTCGACGACCCGGCGGTGCAAGGCGTGGCCTGCTATATCTCGCGCGCCAAGACCGGCGGCTACAAGGGCGCGCTGGGCCTGGCCAAGGACCCGTCGCGCTTCTCGGTGGCCTGCCGCCAAGTGGGCGCAATCAAGTTCTCGCGGCCCTTGCCCAAGCAGGAACAGGTATTCAAGGAAGGCGCGTCCTTCATCTTCAAGCATGTGCGGGTGGTGCGCATCGTCGACGCCAAACGCAATACGCTGACCTATCTCAGCTACTCGGACAAGCTGATCGACGGCAGCCCGGACAATGCGCTGACCGCGGTGGCGGTGCTGGACCAAAAGATCCCGCTGCAACCCTGAAATAAAAGCGATTGATTATTAACGCTTTCTTTGCATGACGGGCATCAGCTAAACGGCAGCTCGATGCGCAGCCCGTCATGCCCCACCTCGATGCCGGGCGGGCACTCGGCGCTGAGCGCGCCGAACTCCAGGCGGTGGGTCATATGGATCAGCACCGTGCGTTCGGCGCCGATGCGCTTGGCCCAGGCGAAGGATTGCTGCACGCCCAAGTGGGACGGATAGGGATCGTGGTTCAGGCAGTCCAGGAACAAGAGCTTCAGTCCTTGCAGCAAGGGCAGGCTGCTGTCCGGGATATCGGACACATCGGTCAACCAGGCCATGTCGCCGACGCGCCAGCCCAGGCAAGGCCAGGAACCGTGTTGCAAGGGCACCGGCGTCAACGTGACGCCGCCGCAGTCCACCGGCCCATCCACCTGCTGCGGCAGCAGCACCGGCTTGTCCCACATCTTGGACGGCGGCAGCAAGGCGTAGTCGAAGCGGGTCTTGATATTGTCCAGGGTGAAGGCATTGCCGTAGAGCGTGATCGGGCCTTTCTTCACATAGCAGAAGGCGCGCAGATCGTCGATGCCGTTCAGATGATCGGCGTGGGGATGAGTGTACAGCACAGCGTCCACCTGGCGTATGCCTTCGCGCAGCGCCTGCTGCCTCAGGTCCGGCCCGGTGTCGATCAGCAGGCCCTGGCCTCCCACCTTGATATAGGCGCTGGCCCGGGTGCGGCGATTGCGCGGGTCCGGCGACAGACAGGTGGCGCAGTCGCAGCCTATCGCCGGCGTGCCGGAACTGGAGCCGCAGCCCAGAATGGTGACTTCAAGCGAACCCAATGCGTGATTTCCTGTGTAAACGCCGTCGAGTCAACGGCAGAGGGGAGGACGCACCGCCGCCTCCCGCACCCAGCCGCCATCGCAGCGGACGCTGCCGTCGGCATCCTGCTGACAGCTGCCGCGTGGCTGCTTGGCGCAATACGCGTTGCCGTCGCGGGACAGCACGCAGGCGCCCGGACCAGTGTAGGTAGCGCCGCCGGCGCGCACCACGCCGCCGCCCGCATATGGCGAGCACAGTGCATTGCCGAACTCGTCGATCGCGCACTCGCCCTTGCCGCACACCGCCTGTCCCCGTTGCAATAGCGCAATGCCGCCATCCTCGGAACAATAGCTGCGGCCATTCAGATTGATGCAGTTGGCCCAGGCCTGGACCGACAGCAACACCGTCAGCAAGGCCAGCAAGATTCGCTTCATGCGCTTTCCCTGATTCAGCGGCTGGCCTTGGCGAACAGCCGGAAAAAATTATCGCTGGTGACGCGCGCCACTTCGGCGAGCTCGATGCCGCGCAGCTCGGCGATGTGCTCGGCCACGTGGCGCACATAGGCCGGCTCGTTGACCTTGCCGCGGAACGGCACCGGCGCCAGATACGGCGAATCGGTCTCGATCAGCATCCGCTCCAGCGGCACCCGCTGCGCCACGTCCTTGACCTGGGCCGCGTTCTTGAAGGTGACCACGCCGGAGAAGGAGATGTAGAAGCCCAGTTCCAGCGCGGCTTGCGCCACTTCCCAGGTTTCGGTGAAACAGTGCATCACGCCGCCGCACACCTCGGCGTTTTCTTCGCGCATGATGCGGATGGTGTCCTCGGCGGACTCGCGGGTATGGATCACCAGCGGCAGGCCGACGCGCTTGGCGGCGCGGATATGGGTGCGGAAGCGTTGATGCTGCCACTCCAGATCGCCCTTGCACCAGTGGTAGTCCAGCCCGGTTTCGCCGATGCCGACCACGCGCGGATGCGCGGCCAGCGCCACCAACTCGTCCTCGCTGTACTCTTCTGCGTCGGGGTCGTCCGGGTGCACGCCCACGGTGGCGTATAGATTGCCGTGGCTCTCCGCGAGTTCCAGCACTTGCGGATATTTGGGACGGCTGACGCCGATCACCAGCGCGTGGCTGACCTGCTTGGCCTGCATATTGGCCAGCACTTCCGGCATGCGCGCGGCGAGATCGGGGAAATTGATGTGGCAGTGGGAATCGATAAACATTTTTGCGTCAATCCGGCGGCGGCGCGCACGCGCGCCGCGAAAACAATCACATGGTATGGGTGGGCCGGCTGGAGTTGAGCACGCCGCTGAGCAGCGCTTCAATCTTGTCCTTGGCCTGCTTGCCGGCGTCGCCGGCGACGAACTCCACGCCTATGCCCTGCACCCGGCTGTTGTTGGCGCCGGCCGGCGTCAGCCACACCACCTTGGCCTGCACCGCGATGCGCTGCGGGTCGTCCATCAGCGTCAGCAGCAGGAACACCTCCTCGCCCAGCTTCATTTCCTTGTTGGTGGGAATGAAAATGCCGCCGTGGCGCACAAAGGGCATATAGGCGGCGAACAGCGCGCTGCGCTCCTTGATGTGCAGGGACAGCACCCCGGGTCGGTTGGGATTGAGGTCCGGGCGGGAGGCGGAGTTGTCCATAGCGTGGCTTAACCTCTGTGTCAGGCGGCTTTGCCGCTGGCGAATATCTTCAGATAGTCCATCAGCACCGCTTCCAATTGCAAGCGGGTATTCAAGGTATGCTGCCCGAACGGAGCCAACTGGCTCAGCGTTTGCTGGCATTCCATCAATTGCGCGATATCGGCGCGCGCGGCCAGCTGCTGCAAGGCGCGCTCCTGATCTGGATAATAGCGGACAAGACCAGCCAGTCTCAAACCCGCCAGATCATGCAGCCACTTCATCAGCCAGTTCAAGGGCAGCAGCAAGGGCAGTTTCTGCTTGTCCACCGCCTCGGCAAGCTGCAGCACATTGGCGAAACTGGGCTGGGCCAGGCCCTGCACGAACTGGCCGCGCAGCTTGGCCAGCGCCGGATCGTGGTCGAACATGGGCGCGCCGCCGTTGTGCGCCAGTTCCAGTTCGGCGTCGGCCACGCCCTGCTCGCGCAGCCAG
This sequence comes from Chromobacterium aquaticum, assembly GCF_021129195.1. Classification (GTDB taxonomy): domain Bacteria; phylum Pseudomonadota; class Gammaproteobacteria; order Burkholderiales; family Chromobacteriaceae; genus Chromobacterium; species Chromobacterium aquaticum. The sequence goes on from NZ_JAJOHW010000009.1 coordinate 37,472, forward strand.
GCCAGCGCCTGCGCCTGATCCGGCCGGGTCAGCGGAAACTGGCGGCAACGGCTGCGGATGGTGGGCAGCAAGCGTTGCGGCGCGTGCGCCACCAGCAGGAACAGCACCTCGGCCGGCGGTTCTTCCAGGATTTTCAGCAAGGCGTTGGCGGCGGCGGGGTTCAGGCTTTCCGCCGGTTCCACCAGCACCACGCGCCGGCCGGCGCGATGCGCGCTCAGATGGGCGAATTCGATCACTTCGCGCACCGCCTCGATCTTGATTACCGGCAGCTTGCGGCTGACTTTCTTGCCCTCGGCGCCGTCCTTGCCTTCTTCTTCCTCATCGCCCAACGGCGACAAGCGGCGGAAGTCCGGGTGGGTGCCGTGCCGATACCAGCGACAGGCCTCGCACTCGCCGCAGGGCTGGTGGCCGGCGCGCGGCCGCTCGCACAGCAGCGACTGGGCCAGGTGCTCGGCGAACTCCAGCTTGCCGATGCCGGCGGCGCCGGTGAACAGCCAGGCATTGGGCAGGCGTTCGCGCTCGGCGTTCAGCCGTTCCCAGTCTCCGTGTTGCCAGGGCAGCAGCATCAGTTAGCCTCCAGCAGGCGTTGCAGGCAGGCAGCGATGTCGACCTGGATCTCGGCGATGGAACGGCTGGCGTCCAGCACCGCGAAACGCGGCTGGCCGGCGGCGCGCCGCAGATAGGCTTCGCGCACGCGCACGTGGAAATCGGCCTTCTCCTGTTCGAAGCGGTCCAACTGCCGGGTTTTGGACATGCGTTCGGCCGCCACTTCCAGCGGCAGATCGAACAGCAAGGTCAGATCCGGCTGCAAGCCATGCTGCACCCATTGCTCCAGTGCGGCGATGCGCGCCGCCGGCACGCCGCGGCCGCCGCCCTGAAAGGCGAAGGTGGAATCGGTGAAGCGATCCGACACCAGCCACTGGCCGGCGGCGAGCGCCGGTTCGATCACGCTGTGCAGCAATTGCTGGCGCGAGGCGAACACCAGCAGGGTTTCGGCGTCCAGCGACACCTCGGTGTCCACCGCCAACAGCAGCTCGCGGATTTTCTCGCCCAGCGGGGTTCCGCCCGGCTCGCGGGTAAAGACGGCGTCGACGCCGTGTTGCGCCAGCCAGTCGCGGATGAAGGCCAGGTGGGTGCTTTTGCCGGCGCCGTCTATGCCTTCCAGATTGATGAAACGGCCGCGTTGCTGCTCTAGCGCCATTACTGTCCTTTCTTCAAGATATATTTGCGCACCGCCTGATTGTGCTCGTCCAGCGTCGCCGAGAAATGCGAGGTGCCGTCGCCGCGGGCGACGAAATACAAGGCATTGGTCGCGGCCGGATTGGCCGCCGCGTCCAGCGCCGCCTTGCCCGGCAAGGCGATGGGCGTCGGCGTCAGGCCGGCGCGGGTATAGGTATTGTAGGGCGTGTCGCGGCGCAGGTCGGCCTTGCCTATCTTGCCCTGGTACAAGCTGCCCATGCCGTAGATCACCGAGGGATCGGTCTGCAAGCGCATGCCCTGCTTCAGGCGGTTGACGAACACTCCCGCCACCATTGGACGGTCGGCGTCCTGTCCGGTTTCCTTCTCGATCAGGCTGGCCATGATCAGCAGTTCATAAGGCGTGCGGTAAGGCAGCTCCGGCTTGCGCGCCGCCCAGGCCGCTTCCAGCCGCTGCTGCATCGCGCCGAAGGCCTGGCGGTACAGCTCCACGTCCTCGGTGTCGGGCGAGAACAAATAGGTGCTGGGGAAGAACAGGCCCTCGGGCTTGGCGTCGCCAAAGCCCAGCCGCTGCATGATCTCCTCATCGCTCCAGCCCTTGGCGCTGTGCTTGATATCGGGATTGCGGTCTATCGCCTGGCGGAATTGGCGGAAGGTCCAGCCCTCTATCACCGTCAGGCTGGCCTCGTCCGGATGGCCGTCGGCCAGCCGGTTCAGAATCTCCAGCATCGAGGTCTGGCCGTCGAAACGATACAGGCCGGCCTTGATCTTGCGGTCCACGCCCTGCATGCGCGCCAGCGCCACCATCACCTGGCGGCTGCGGATCACGCCTTCCTGCTCCAGACCGCGCGCCACCTGGCTCAGGGTGCGATTGGGTCCAACGGTCAGCTTATAGCCGGCTTCCGGCAGGCCGACCGGAAGCAGAACCACCCAGGCCAGCCAGGCACAGCCCAGCGCCAGGCACAGCAACAACAGGCGAAACAGTGTTTTCATCATTTAATGGCGGGAAGAGTAAAACAACGCAGCGGGACGAGCGCGCATGATACCAGACAAGCCCTCCTGATCGACATGTCAGGCCGGGCCTTTGCAATCAAGCAAAGTTTGCGCCAGATCAACTGGCCACCTTTCCATTTTGCATAGTTTTGCTCGCGTTCTATATCTGATTAAATGGACTGCTTAAATGATGCGAGTCTTTTCATGAAGCCATTCTTCAATCTGGGATGCGCATTAGTGGCCTGGACGGCGCTGGCCAGATTGGCGGCAGTCCGACAGACCGACAGAAATTTATGGCGCTTGCCCATGGAGGCGTTCCGGCCAGGCCGGCATGCCCAACAACTGACGTATCAGCAGTCGCCGACCGCGCTGAGCGACTATCACGCGCTGATCGTCGAACCCCTGCTGCTGCTGAACCGCCAGCAGGACGGCGGCTGGCAGTTGCTGCAAATCGCCGAGCAGGAATCCGCCAACCAGATCGTGCGGCAACAAGTTGCCGCCCTGCTGCAGCCGTGGCCGATCGCGCTGACCGATGTCGCCACCCCCGGCGTGCTGCGGCTGCGCATCGCGGTGGCGGCGCGCCAATCGCGGATCGCTCAGGGCGGCCAGCCGCTGAACAGCAGCCATGTGGCCTTGCAGCTGCCCTGCATGGCCTCCAATATCGAACCCTATCTGCAGCTGGTGTCCTCGGTGTCCCAATTGGAAGACGCGATGGAACAGGGCGTGGTGGCCGGCGGCGTCACCATGCAGTCGCAAGTGGAGGCCGGCGACGCCGACGATGGCGACGGCTGGCGGCAATTGCTGGTCCAGGATTGGTCGCCGCTGCTGTGCCGGCAACTGGGTCCGGCGACACGGCGCGGCGCGGCTTCGTCGGCGCAATAAACCGTATGGAGATAGTCCGCTTCGTCACAAAGTCGCAACAATATCGATGGAACACCGCGTGACGGGCACAGTCCATCACCTTCTGAATCCGCCACCGAGCCCGCATCATGAAACCATTCTTTAAACTTGCCTGCGCGCTGATGGCCTCCGCCTTGCTGGCCAATATCAGCCACGCCGGGGACAAGCCGGAGAATCTGGTCCTGCTGCCCAGCGAGGCCTTCCATCCCAGCCCGGACCATGCCGGCCAGGTGCTGTATCTGCAGCCCGGCGTCGATCTGAAGCACTATCACGGCATCCTGATCGAGCCGCTGATCTTTCTGGGGCGCCAAGCGGACGGCCAATGGCGGGCGGCGACGGCCGACGAGCACAATCGTTTCGACGCCTGCTACCACAGCAGCCTGGCCCATGCGCTCTGCCGCGAAGGTCTGCCGGTGGCAGCCGCGCCCGGCCCCGGCATCGCGCGGCTGCGCGTGGCGGTGGGCTATAAGCTGTGGGAATTGGCCGAACCCGATGCCCATCGCTCCATGAAAACCGCGCTCAATCTGGCGCGCTTCGCCGATGACATCGACCCCTACTTGGCCCAAGTGTCCACCATCGGTCAATTGGAAGACTCCGAATCCGGATTGCTGCTGGCCGGCGGCGTCAACCTGCTGGGGAATGACAGGGCGCCCACCGATGCGCAGCCGTCCAGCGCGGAGTGGCTGCAGCAACGCGTCGACCTGTGGAGCCGCCATCACGCGCGGCAGATGGCCCAGCACCTGGCGGCCGCTACGCCGTTTGGGGGGTAGGCCGCCGTCCAAGCTGCCGGCATAATGGGCGTTTTGTTCCACTCAGGAAGCCAATCATGCCGCGCAAGATATTGAGCCTGTTGCTGTTGCTGTCTCCGCTGTTCGCCGCCGCCGACACCGTCACCGTGGCGGTGGCCAGCAATTTCCAGCAGACGCTGGACAAGATCGCAGTGGAGTTCAAGGCCGCCAGCGGCCACGACATCAAGGCCAGCGGCGGCGCTTCCGGCAAGCTCACCGCCCAGATCCGCCAGGGCGCGCCGTTCGACGTGTTCCTGTCCGCCGACGACGAGCGCCCGGCCGAGTTGCTGCGCGACAAGATAGGCAAGGCCGACAGCCGTTTCACCTACGCCATCGGCAAGCTGGTGCTGTGGAGCAAGCTGCGCGACGACGCCGGCGAAGCGGTGCTGCGCGGCGGCAACTTCAACAAGCTGGCCATCGCCAACCCCGCGGCCGCGCCCTATGGCCGCGCGGCAATGGAAACCCTGGCCGCGCTGAAACTCGCCGATACCCTCAAGCCCAAATTCGTCACCGGCGACAATATCAGCCAGACCATGCAATTCGCCCAGGTCGGCGGCGCCGACTTCGCCTTCGTCGCTTACGCCCAGTTGCTGGAACAAGGCATTGGCAACCATTACTGGCTGGTGCCGGCCAAGCTGCACCAGCCGATACGCCAGGATGCGCTGCTGGTGCGCGACACGCCGGCGGCCAGGGCCTTCCTCGCCTTCCTCAAGGGAGACAAGGCGCGCGCGCTGATCAAGAAAGCGGGCTACGACTTCGCCCAATGAGCACATCCGAATGGGCGGCCATCGCGCTGACGCTGAAGCTGGCCGCCATCAGCACCCTGATCCTGCTCCTGCTGTGCATACCGCTGGGCTGGTGGCTGTCGCGCACGCGTTCGCGCTTCAAGCCCATGATAGAAGCCGGCGCCACGCTGCCGCTGGTGCTGCCGCCCACGGTGCTGGGCTTTTACCTGCTGGTCGCCTTCGGCCCGCACGGCCCCATCGGCCAGCTGACCGTCTGGCTGGGCTGGCCCGGCCTCGCCTTTACCTTCCAGGGTCTGATCATCGCCTCGGTGCTGTATTCGCTGCCCTTCGTGCTGCAACCGCTGATCGTCAGCTTCAACGCGGTGCGGCGCGAGGAAATCGAAACCGCGATGGTGCTGGGCGCCAACCGCTGGCAGCGGCTGAGCCGGGTCATCCTGCCCAGTTGCCGCTCCGGCGTGCTGGCCGCCGCCAGCATGGGCTTTGCCCACACCGTGGGCGAGTTCGGCGTGGTGCTGATGATAGGCGGCAATATCGAGGGCGAAACCCGGGTCATATCCATCGCGCTGTATAACCATGTGGAGCAGGCGGACTATGCCAGCGCCCACCGGCTCGGCCTGTTGCTGGTGCTGTTCGCCTTTTCCACGCTGGCGCTAGTGTATCGCCTCAATGCGCGCCAGCGACGCTATGACGGCTAAGAACCTGTTCATAGTCTGCTGTGCTTCGGCGATACGGCGTTGAAAACGACTTCGAAATGCTCATCCGTGTGTACATTCCGCTTTCTCAGCCGTTTTCGCCTTGTCTCGCTCTTGCTCGCGAGACTTTGAACAGGCTCTAAGCGAAAGGTCTTGAACCCGCTCGCCGTACCCGGCCTGAGCCAAACAAGGTCAGGCGCTTATTCGAATTGCTGACATCTGTCGATGCAAACCGTTACACAGCGTCAACAAAATGCTGTTTTCATGCGCCATGACTTGGAGTATCGTTTTCCATGCCCGTCATGGGCCTGCCAACCCTCACAAGGATGAACCATGCGCAAATACCTGATGATCGCCGTTCTGGCCCTGACCTCCGCCAACCTCGCCCTGGCCGATGCCGCCTGCGATGCCAAGGCCGCCGAGAAAAAACTGTCCGGCGCCGCCAAGACCAGCTTCCTGAAGAAATGCGAGAAGGACAGCGCCGCCGCCAATGCCCAGAAGACCTGCGACGCCAAGGCCGCCGACAAGAAACTCGCCGGCGCGGCCAAGAGCAGCTTCGTGAAGAAGTGCGTGAAGGACGCGGCTCCGGCCAAGTAATCCCGCTAGCCGGCGGCCTGGCCGCCGGTACAGCCCGCTTGCCGGCAAATCCCTGATTGATCGCCTACACTGAGAGGTGGCAACAGGGATTCAGCAGGTGAGCCATGGCAAACACTATCCTTGGGAATTACAATCCGCTGTTATCGCTTTTCGGCAATAACAGCCAAAGCTTGAGTGGTTTATTGGGCGCCAGCTCGCCCATCGTGCCGCTGATCAACGGCGCGTCCAGCACCCAGAGCGCCAGCACCGATCCCAATGTGGTGCTGATCTCCGGCCTGGGCCAATTGCTGTCCAGCCTCAATATCTTCCAGACCAGCCTGCAGCAGATTTACTCACCCTACTCGATCAGCAACTCCATCAGCGCCACCAGCAGCAATCCGTCGGTCGCCAGCGTTTCCGCCGCCGCCGGCGCGCAAAACGGCAACTACAGCGTGTCGGTGTCGCAATTGGCGCAGGCGCAAAGCGCGCTGACCTCTTTTTCGCTGCCGGACACCAATAGCAGCGTCGTGGGCAGTGGCAGTCTGACCATCAAGACCGGCAGCTACGCCTACACCTCTCCCACCTCGGCCACCAGCTTCACCTCCAACGGCTCGGCCACGCTGTCCATCAGCAACGGTACCCTGTCCAGCATCGCCGGCGCGATCAATGGCGCCGGCATCGGCGTGGTGGCCAATATCGTGCAAAACGCCGCCGGCAACTACCAATTGCAAGTCAGTTCCGCCGAAACCGGCGCCAGCAACAACTTCCAGATCCTGGTCAGCGACAACGACGGCAACAACACCGATCAGAACGGTTTGTCGCGGCTGGCCTTCGACCAGACCCAGGCGGTGGGCAGCGGCCAGAACCTGAACCAGACCCAGGCGGCGCAGAACGCCAACTTCCTGATCAACGGCGCCTCCGGTTCCAGCGCCAATAATAGCGGCATCACGCTGGGCTCCTCGGTATCGATGAACCTGCTGTCCACTGGCAGCACCAATGTCGCGGTCAATATCGATCTGAGCGGCCTCAACGATCACGCGCAATCGCTGGCCGACGCCTACAACACGCTGCAAGGCAGCCTGAACGCGCTGCTGATCCGCGGCGGCCTGTTGTCCAACGATCCCATCGCCAAACAGGTGGCGGTCAGCCTGAATCAACAGGCCACCGCCAGCTATAGCAACGGCAACTCCTTGCTAAGCAATCTGAACCAGATCGGCCTCAGCTTCCAGTACCCGCAGCAGTTCGGCCAGATGGGCAGCCTGAGCTTCAATGCCAGCAGCCTGCAAAGCGCCTATAGCGGCGACTCCCAAGGCACGGCCAATCTGCTCTATGCCTCCGCGCGCGCGCTGAACTGGCTGGCCAATAGCTACGCCTCCTATGGCAACGGCACCATTCCGCTGACGCTGACCGCCTTGCAGAAAATGCAGATCAGCCAGCAGCTGGGCCAATCCGCCACGCCTACGTCCAACACCATCCCCTCCAATCTGGCATCGCTGACTTCCGGCCAGAGCGGCACCATCCAGTTGAGCGCGCAGCAGATCACCGCGCTGTCGCTGTACGCGATGGTGTATTCGCTGGGCGCGCCCTATGCCATCAACGCCCAGATTCTGAACAACGGCCTGGGCCTGCCCGGCAATAGCAGCGGCAACGGCATTTCCACTTATGCTTGATTGATATCCGCTATTTACTTTCACATCGGCATTGCCTAGCCAGTATTGTCTCGCTAAAATTCATCGGATGATTGGATGAATGAGGAGCGGGCCATGACGGCGCCACCTTACAAACGCTCGCTGGTCGATATCGCGGTGGAGAACATCGCCAAACGGCTGGCCGACGGCGATTGGCCATTGGGCGCGCGCATTCCCACCGAACCGGAGCTGGCCGAACAACTGGGCGTCAGCCGCAACACCGTGCGCGAAGCGGTGCGGGTGCTGCTGTATGCCGGGCTGCTGGAAGTGCGCCAGGGCGATGGCAGTTATGTGCGCGCCACCGTAAACCCCGGCGACGCGATGCGCGCCATCAGCCGCGCCAGCCTGCGCGAACATCTGGAAGTGCGTTGCATGCTGGAGGAAGCCGCCGCGCGGCTGGCCGCCAGCCGCTGCCCGGAAGCGGACCTCGGCGCGATAGCGGACGCATTGGCAGAGCGCGGCGAGCGCCTGCCGCAGGAGCCGCTGGAAGCCTTCATCGAGCGCGACCTGGCGTTTCATCTCGCCATCGCCAACGCCAGCGGCAACCAGGCCTTGGCCGAGCTCTACGCCTATTTTTCGCGCGCGGTGCGCCAGCATGTGCAGCAGTCCATCCTGGACGAGGCGCTGCCGGACCCCGACCTCGCCGCCCACCAGGCGATTTACGAAGCCATCCGCCAGCGGCGGCCAGATGAAGCCGGGCAAGCCGCCGCCGCCATTACCCGTCCCTTGCTGGAGGCGCTGGACCGCTTGCTGGATCGTCCCAGCACCATTTGAGCCTGATTCGAGCCGGCCCCCAGGCGCGGGGAGCCGGCTCCGACAACAACAAAAGCGCAGAAGGAAAACCCATGCCCACACCCAAATCCATGCCGGATCACCTGCCGGTAGAAGACACGCTGATCGATGCCGAGATCGACGACGCCGGCGTGCAAGGCCAGAATCCCGCGCCAAGCCGGCCCTGGCTGTTGCTGCTGGGCCTGATGCTGGTTGGCATCAATCTGCGCCCGGCGCTGTCCAGCCTGTCCCCGGTGCTGGGCGATGTCGCCGCCAGCCGCGGGCTCAGCGGCATGATGGCCGGCTTGCTCACCACGCTGCCGGTCGCTTGCCTGGGCCTGTTCGGCCCGCTGGCGCCGCGGCTGGCCCGCCGCTGGGGCAGCGAAAAGACCATCGCGCTAATCCTGGTGACGCTGGCGCTGGGCATCCTGCTGCGCACCCAGTTCGGCCAATTCGGCCTGTTCGCCGGCTCGGCGCTGGCCGGCGCCAGCATAGGCATCATCGGCGTGCTGCTGCCCGGCATCGTCAAGCGCGACTTTCCGCGCCAGGTCAGCCTGATGACCGGGGTCTACACCATGGCGCTATGCCTGGGCGCGGCGCTGGCCGCCGGCCTGACCGTGCCGGCGATGCACTGGATGGGCGACAGCTGGCAGGGCGCGCTGGCGATCTGGGCGACGCCGGCGCTGCTGGCCTTGCTGGCCTGGTGGCCGCAGACGCGAAAACAACAAGCGGCCCACCACGGCCAATGGCTGGTGCGCGGCCTGCTGCGCGACCCGCTGGCCTGGCAGGTGACGCTGTTCATGGGCTTGCAGTCGTCCATGGCTTACATCGTGTTCGGCTGGCTGCCGTCCATCCTGATAGACCGCGGCGAAACGCCGCTGCACGCCGGCCTGCTGCTGTCCATTTCCATCATGGTTCAAGTGGCCTCCTCGCTGCTGGTGCCGGCATTGGGACAGCGCTGCCGCGATCAGCGCCCGCCTATCGCCGTCACCGTGGCGCTGGTGCTCAGCGGCCTGTTGGGCATGTTGTTCGCTCCCACCGACAGCCTGCTGCTCTGGGCGGTGCTGCTGGGCCTGGGCCAGGGTGGCCTGTTCAGCATGGCGCTGAGCCTGCTGGCGCTGCGCTCGCCGGATCCCCATGTCGCCGCCCACCTGTCCGGCATGGCCCAGGGCGTCGGCTATGCGCTGGCCTCGCTCGGCCCGCTCAGCGTGGGCCTGATCCGCGACCAGACCCACAGCCTGTGGCCGCTGGGTCTGCTGTTCCTGCTGATTTCCACCGCCACCTGCGCGATGGGCATGCTGGCCGGACGCAAGCGCCTGGTGCAGGTGGAATCCCGCCCGCTATAAACCAACTGGCGACAAAAAACCCCGGGGCGCGCCCCGGGGTTTCTTTGTGCTTGACGGCCAGGCTCAGCCCTTGGGCCGGCCGATGATGCCGTAGCGCTGCCACAGATCCGGCAGGCTGGCCTGCCCCAGCGGAATCATCGCCTTGCCCAAGGCCAAGCGCGCCGGCAGCGAGGCCATCTCGCCATTCCATCCCGGCGCGCCCTCGTCCAGCACCGCGGCCAGATCGCGGTCGTCCACCGCCGCCAGTTCGCCGCCGATCTCGATCAGCAGCATGCCTTCCGGCGTCAGCCAGGCGGCGCGCGCCGGCACGTCGTCGTCGTAGGGCAGCGTGCTCCAGCCCGATGGCGTGCGCCGTGCCACCAGCGGCGCAGCGTCCAGCGTCACATAGACTTTCTGCGGCCCATTCTGCACATAACAGCGCCCCAGTCCGTCGCGGCTGTAGTTGCGGCCGAAAAACTCCACCATCGCCTCGTGTTGCAGACGTTCGTCCTTGATCCACCACTGGCCGCGCGCATCCAGCCGCAGCCAGCCGAACACCGCCGGCACATTCGGCCACTTGGCCATTGCCGCCTGTACTATCGCATCCATCATGCGTCTCCTTGCGGGTTTGCTCCCGCTTGATTCTCAGCTTTGACCACTAAATCAGATCGCTCTCAACACCGCCATCGGCGAGGTGCGGGTGACCCTCCCCACCAAGGGCCAGCCGGCCACCACCACCACCAGTGCGCCGCACAGCACCCCGGCCGGCAACAACCATGGATTGAACACCAAGGGCAGATTGAATAATTTGACCGATGCCAAAGCGCCTATGCCCATCGCGCCCAGCGCCGCCAGCAAACCGGAAAAAGCGCCCAGCCAGGCCAGCTCCGCCAGCACCACGCTGCGCACCTGCCGCCGCGACGCGCCCAGCGCCCGCATCAGGCCGACATCGAACAAGCGCTCGTCGCGCGTGGCGGCCAACGACGCCCACAACACCAGCACGCCGGCGGCCAGCGCCAGGCCGAACATCGCCTCGATGCCGCGCGCCAGCTTGTCCATCATCGCCCGCACCTCGCTCAGGATGGCGCCGACGTCGATCACGGTCAGATTGGGAAACTCGCCCACCAAGCGGTTGACGAAGTCCTCGTCCGCCGGGTCCAGCCGGAAACTGGTGATCCAGCTGGCTGGCTGCTGGCTGAATTGGCCCGGCGTGCCGATCACGAAGAAGTTGACGCGGAAACTGTCCCACGGCACTTCGCGCAAGCTGGTCACCTTGGCGCGATAAGTGGTGCCCGCCAGATCAAAGGCCAGCGTGTCGCCCAGCTTGATGCCCAGCGTGTCCGCCAGCCCGCGCTCCACGGAGAACTGCGGCTTGATCCGCTTCTGTTGCGGCCACCATTGGCCGGCCACCAGTTTATTGCCCGGCGGCAGTTCGTCGCGCCAGGACAGGTTGAACTCGCGTTCGGCCAAACGCCGCGCGCGCTCGTCCTCGTAGGCCGATGGCCGCACCGGTTGTTCATTGATGGCGATCAGCCGCGCCCGCACCATCGGCGCCAGCTCCGGCATCGCCCGTCCTTCCGAGGCGAACGCATTGCGCACGCCGTCCAGCTGATTGCGCTGGATATTGATGACGAATTTGTTCGGCGCGTCCGCCGGCACGCTGCGCTGCCAGGCGCCGATCAGATCGTCGCGCACAATGGTCAGCGTCAGCAGCGCCATCAGGCCCACCGACAGGGACACGATCTGAATCACCGCCAGCCAGTGCCGGCGCGCGATATTGGCGATGCCGAAGCGCCAGCCCACGCGGCGGCCGCGCGGCAGCCTCCGCATCAGGTAGACCACGCCCAGCGCCAGCGCGCCGACGGCGGCGAAAAAGCCCAGCATGCCGGCCAGCAGCCAGCCCGCCACCGCCAGGTCGCCCACTTGCCAGGCGGCCAGGCCCAGCAAGGCCACCAGCGCCAACAGCGGCGCCAGCACGCCCTGGCGCGTGGGTTCCAATTCATCGCGCAGCACCGCCGCCGGCGGCACATCGCGTATGCCCATCAGTGGCGGCAAGGCCAGGCCGGCCAGCAGCACCAGCGAGGCCAGCGGCCCGACCAGCCAGGTCAGCCAGCCCGGGTCGGGCAGGATTTCGCCGACATAGCCGCTGGCCAGCCGCATCAGCGCCAGTTGCACGCCGAAACCGCCGGCGGTGCCCACCGCGCCGGCCAGCAGGCCCAGCAACAGGAACAGGCTGACAAACAAGCCCCACACCTCACCCGCGGTCAGCCCCAGGCAGCGTAGCACCGCCACTTGCTGCCAATGACGCGCCAGATAACGGCGCACCACCAGCGCCACCGCCGACGCCGCCAGCGCCACCGTCAGCATCGCGGTCAGGCCGAGGAAACGCCGGGCGCGCTCCAGCGCGGTGCGTACTTCCGGCCTGGCTTCCTCCACGTTTTCCAGCCGGGCGTCCTTGGGTTTGGCCTTGTCCAGCCATTGGCGGAAGTCGGCGACGCCGCGGTCGTCCCCGGCGAACATCAGGCGCCAGCGCGCTCGGCTGCCTTCCTGGATCAAGCCGGTGGCGGCCAGGTCGGCGCGGTTGAACATCAGCCGCGGCACGAAGTTGTACAAGTCCATCGCCCCGTCCGGCTCGCGGACGATTTCGCCGGCCAGGCGCAATTGCGCGCCGCCTACGCCCAGGGTGTCGCCCAGCTTCAGCTTCAAGCGCCGCATCAGGCGGGCGTCGGCCCAGGCGCTGCCCGCGGCCGGGCGCAGGCTGCCGGTTTCGACGCGGCCATCGGCCAGGCGCACGCTGACTTCGCCGCGCAGCGGATAGCTGTCGCTGACCGCCTTATACGTGGCCAGCGTCGCCTGCCCGCCGGCGAACACCATGGAGGGAAAACTGATATTGTCGGCCAACCGCAAGCCGCGCTTTTCCGCCTCGCGGCGGATGGATTCCGGCGCCGGAGCGTTGCCGTTGAGCACCAGATCGGCGGCCAGCAGCTGCGTGGCCTGGGTGGTCAGCGCGCGCTCCACCCGGTCGGAGAAAAAGGCCACGCTGCTCATCGCCATCACCGCCACCACCAGCGCCAAGGCCAGGATGGTGAGTTCGCCGGACACCAGTTCGCGGCGGATGAAGCGCAGCACCAGGGTCAAACGGCCGCTCAAGGTCATGAGCGCGCTCCGTTGAGCTTGCCTTCCACCAGCCGGTAGATCGCATCGCAGCGGCTGGCCAGCTCGGTGTCATGGGTGACCAGCACCAGGGCGGTGCCCTGCTCGGCGTTGAGCTGGAACAGCAGGTCTATGATCTGGCGGCCGCTGTGCGGATCCAGATTGCCGGTGGGCTCGTCGGCGAACAGCAGGCCAGGATGAATGACGAAGGCGCGCGCCAGCGCCACCCGCTGCTGTTCGCCGCCGGACAGATGCCGCGGGTAATGGCCCAGCCGGTGGCTGAGGCCGACGCGGTCCAGCATCTGCCGCGCAGCCTCGCGCGCGTCGGCGCGGCCGGCCAGCTCCAGCGGCAGCATCACGTTCTCCAGCGCGCTCAATTGCGGCATCAACTGGAAATTCTGGAACACGAACCCCACCTTGTCTCTGCGCAGCAAGGCGCGCGCGTCCTCGCTCAGGCCCGCCAGCGCCTGGCCGAACAAGGCCACTTCGCCGCCGGATGGGTGATCCAGGCCCGCCAGCAAGGACAACAAGGTAGACTTGCCGGAACCGGACGCGCCGACAATGGCCACGCTCTCGCCTGGATACAGGGTCAGCGTGGCGCTGCGCAGAATGTTCAGCGGTTCGCCGTGAAAATGCACTTGCTTGGCCAGTTCGCTGGCCGCCAAAACCGCCTGGGTTTCAATTGGATTCATTTATGCGCTCGATACTAAGCAAAGTTCTACTTTCCGCCAGCCTGGGCTTGCTGCTGCAGCCGGCTTCCGCCGCCACGGTGCTGGTGTTCGGCGACAGCCTGTCCGCCGGCTACGGCCTGTCTCCGGGCCAGGGCTGGGTCAGCCAGCTCGCCAAGGAGATGGGGACGAAACACCGTATCATCAATGCCAGCATCTCCGGCGAAACCACCGCCGGCGGGCTGGCCCGGCTGCCGGACGCGCTGGCGCGCCATCGCCCCGACATCGTGGTGCTGGAGCTGGGCGCCAACGACGGCCTGCGCGGCCTGCCGCTGGCGCAGATGCGCGGCAATCTGTCCAAGATGATCGCCTTGGCCAAACAAAGCAAGGCCAGGGTGCTGCTGGTGGGCATGGCCCTGCCCCCGAACTATGGCCCGCAATACGGCGCCGAGTTCCGCAACGCCTACGCCGAGCTGGCCAAGCGCGAGCGCCTGCCCTTCGTGCCGCTGCTGGTGGCCGGCTTCGAGGCCGATCTGTCGAAGTTCCAGCCGGACGGCTTGCATCCCATCGCCGCCGCCCAACCTCAGATGATGCGCACGGTCAAGGCCAAGCTGCCGCTCAACTGAGCCCCAGGCCTTGTCTCGCGCTTGCTCGCCGGCCTTTGAGCAGACCTCAGGGCCACAGGATATTTGTTACATTGACATTTCGTATTGCAATGCAGCAAGATAAGCCAACAGCATAATCATATCCTGAATCGCCATGAGCCGTCCGCCACGCCCACCCTGGCCACAACGCCTGATAGCGCCCTACCGCGGCTTGCCCACCACGGTCTACATCCAGGTGCTGTGCAGCTTGATCAATAATATCGGCGGCATCACCAAGCTGTTCCTGCCGCTCTATCTGCGCGAAAGCTATCAGCTGGGCTATGGCACCATCGGCCTGCTGATGGCCGCCTACGGCGCCGGCGCGCTATTGGGCTCGCTCAAGGGCGGCGCGCTGTCCGACCGTTTCGACGGCCGCAAGCTGGCCACCCTGTTCCTGTTCACGTCCGGCGTCTGTCTATTGCTGCTGGCCTTGGCCATTCCCTTATGGCTGTTTGTGCCGGTGCTGCTGGTGTCCGGCCTCGGCGACGGCGCCTTCCGCCCGGTCAATCAGCGGCTGGCGCTGGAGCCTTGCCAGCCGCAGCAACGCGCGGTGGCGCAGGGCATGCTGCGGGTGGCCTTCAATCTGGGCGTCGCCATCGCCGGCCTGATCAGCGGCGCGCTGGCCGCCATCGGTTATGGCTGGGTCTACGCGGCCAACGCCGCCGCCACCTTGAGCGCGGCCGCCTGGCTGGCCTGGGCCTACCGTCGCTACGACGCGGCGTCCATCCACCAGGCGACGCCAGAAGCCGCCGAAACCAGCGCCGCGGATCTGGTCGGTCCCTGGCGCGACCTTCCCTTTCTGCGCATATTGCTGGCCCTGATGCTGATGACCGCAGTATTCGACCAGATCTATGTGACGCTGGGCTTATTCCTGCGCGAGCATTATCAACTGGGCCCGCAATGGATGGGTTATCTGTTCACCCTGAACGGGCTGATGGTGGTGGCGCTGCAGATCCCGATCAGCCGCCGCATCCTGGACTGGGGCCTGCTGGCCAGCACCCAGGCCGGGGTGCTGCTGACCGGCTTGTCCTTTCTGTGGCTGACCGCCGGCGTCGGCCCGGTCTGGGCGTTATTGATGATGTTCACGCTGACCTTGGGCGAGCTGCTGATTTCCCCCTGTTACACCATGCTGGTGATGCACCGCTCCGAAGGTCGGCTGCGCGGCCGTTACCTGGGCCTGTACAACGCAATCTGGCAAGGCCGCACCCTGTTCGCGCCGGCGCTGGGCACCTGGCTGTACGGCCATTTCGGCGGCATCTCGCTCTGGTGGCTGTGCGCGGCCGTCGTCTGCGTGTCCGCGCTGCTCCAGCACGCGGCGTTGCGCGAAATCCTGGGACCGGCCCGCGCGACAGCCACAGCCTGACGGGCTCAAGCCTGCCGGTCTTCGCGCCAGACGCGCACCCGGTTGCGCCCCTGCTGCTTGGCCGAATACAGGGCGGCGTCCGCCCGCAGCAAGGCCTGCTGGCTGCCGCCCTCCTCCGGCCGGCCAGCCACGCCTATCGACACCGTCTGCGCCAGCCCCGCCGGCAAGCCATCCAAACCAGCCTCCGCCAACACCAGCCGCACCCGCTCCATCGTCTCCGCCAGCCGCTCCGGCGCCAGGCCCGGCGCCAGCACCACGAACTCTTCGCCACCGTAGCGCGCCAAGATCATTTCCGGCTGCAGACAAGCGGCGATATGTTGCGCCGACTGCTGCAACACCTGGTCGCCCACCAGGTGGCCGAAGCGATCGTTGATGGACTTGAAATCATCCAGATCCAGCATTGCCAGGCTCCACACCGCTTCCGCGTCCTGATCCAGCGCCGCCATGCGGCTGCGCAAGGCCCGCTGATTGAGACAGCCGGTCAGCACATCGGATTCGGCCAGCGCGTGCAATTGCTCCACCGCCTGGCGCAGCATATTCCGCCGCTGCTCCAGCAACTCCCGTTTCCCCTCGCTTTCCGCGTGCACGCTCTGCAGCCGGCGCAGCACCACCGCATTCTGTTCGCGCAGGCGCACGGTGTCGCGCAGCAGCGGATTGAAACTGGATAGAAACTCCCATTGCACCAGGATGAAGATCACCGCGCCGGCCAGCAAGGCGCTGTACAGCACGCCGCCCTCGCTATAAAAGCGGTACAGCGGATAGGCCCAATAGCCGATGAAGAAAGTCAGATGCAAATCACGACAGGGAGCCATCAAGAGACAGACCGCGGCGAAACCGCCGGCCAGCCACAGCACCACGACGATGCGATAAGCGCCCTCCTGCTCTGGAAACATGAACCACATCATCATGCTCCACACCATGGCGCTGCACAGCATCAAGCGCCGCAATCCCAGGTAATGCGCGAACACCTGCTCCTGGCGCCGCGCCTGCAGGCGAAAGCGATGCGCCAGCCGCGCGAACAGCAGCTCCATCAGCAGGAACAAGCTCGACCAGAACAGGATGCGCCAACCGGGCGCATGGCGGTACATCAACAGGCCAAACAAGGGAATGGCGACAAAGGACTGCAAGATGGAAATATTGAGCATGGACACAAATTGGCGCACCAATTCCGCCTCCAGCTGCGGTTGCGGGCTTTCCCAGGGAAAGGGGCGCGCGCCTAGCCAGCGCCTCATGCCTCGCCCTCCCGCGCCAGGCAAACCCGGTCTCGTCCCATTTCCTTGGCCTGGTACAACGCTTTGTCCGCCTGTTGCAGCAGGGCCTGCGGTCCGGCCCCCGGCCGCCAGGCGGCCACGCCGCAGGACAAGGTCACCGGCAGATCGCCGCTCCAGCGCCGCCAGTCCCAGCCGCTGATCTTGCCGCGCAGCGCTTCCATGCGCCGGCTCAGTTCCGCGCCGTTGCAGGCCGGCGCCAGCAGCAGAAACTCTTCGCCGCCGTAGCGGCCGAACAATTCGCCGTCCGCCAATTCCTCTTGCACCAATACGCACAGCTGCTGCAGCACATCGTCGCCGCGCGCATGGCCGTGGCTGTCGTTGATGCGCTTGAAATGGTCCAGATCGATGATGGCGATGGCGAAGGGCGCGCCTTGCGTTTCCGAACGCGCCAGCAGCCGTTCCATTTCCCGCATCAGCGCGCGCATGTTCAAGGCGCCGGTCAACGGGTCGCGCGAGGCCAGTTCGCTGATGCGCTCCACCGCCTGGTCCAGCTCCACGTTCTTCTGTTCCAGCATCGCGTTGTAGCTCTCCAGCTGGCGCTGCTCCAGCATCAGTTCGCGCAACAGGCCGGTGTTCTGCGCGCGCTGGCTCATGGACTCATGGGCGAAGCGGTGCAACCTGGCGGTGAACTGCACCAGCACCAGCAGGTAGATCGCGCCGGAAACGCCCACCCAGCGGAATACCGCTTCCGGCGACAGAAACAGGCGCAGCAGGATCAAGCCCCAGATCGGCAGCACGAAGCCGAAGAACAATTCGCGCCGCGCCGACAGCATCGCGCCCTGGACCGCGCTGACCGCAATCCCCCACAACACCACGATCAGGCTGTAGGTCAGGTCCCCGCTCGGCATCAGCACCCAGGCGGCTAGACCCCAGCCCACGCCGACGCAGGTGATCTGCGCGGCGAAACGGCGGTGCAGCGCGGCGATCTGCCAGTCGTCGTGGTCGGGGCAGCGGCTGGCGCGCCAGGTAGTACCCCACAGGGCCAGCAACAGCAGCCAGAACGCCACCAGCCACAGCAGCGACGGCAGCCACGGCGTTCTGCCCCACTCCAGCGCCGCCAGCAGCGCCGAGCCCAGCAGCGCATGCGGCACCACCACGTGGGTCGAGCGCATGACATGCAGCATGGTGAGGCTGTCCAACTGGCTGATCGGCGGAGGCATGGCTGGCGTCTGACGAATTCCGGATGGCTTATTTTTCCGTTATAGCGGGCAAAGCGCCAGTCCGGCGCGTCCGGGCATGAAAAAGCCCCGCGGGCCAAGGCGCGCGGGGCGTGTATGCCGGATCGTGTTCGATCCGAATACCGATTACAGATCCTTGGCGTTTTCCGCCAGGTAGGAAGCCACGCCTTCGGCGCTCGGCTTCATGCCCTTCTTGCCCTTGTTCCAACCGGCCGGGCACACTTCGCCGTGCTCTTCGGTGAACTGCAGCGCGTCAACCATGCGCAGCATTTCGTCCACATTGCGGCCCAGCGGCAGGTTGTTCACCACTTGGTGCTGCACCACGCCGGAGCGGTCGATCAGGAAGGAGCCGCGGAAAGCGACGCCGCCTTCGGCTTCAACGTCGAAGGCCTTGCACAGTTCGTGCTGGATATCGCCCACCAGGGTGTAGCCAACTTGGCCGATACCGCCTTTTTCCACCGGGGTGTTGCGCCATGCGGCATGGGAGAACTGGCTGTCGATGGACACGCCGATCACTTCCACGTTCTTGGCTTTGAAGTCGGCCAGGCGGTGATCGAAGGCGATCAGCTCGGACGGGCACACGAAGGTGAAGTCCAGCGGGTAGAAGAACACTACCGCGTACTTGCCGGCGGTAGCTTGCTTGAAGGAGTAGTTGTCAACGATCTGACCATCGCCCAGCACGGCGGAAAAGGTTTTCGCGCCATCGAAGAAGGGGGCTTGCTTGCCAACGAGTACGGCCATTGCGGATCTCCTTAAAGGTCTTGGTGTGACTGCGCTTCCCTGATCGGGCATCGGGAAACGCGGCGGAATGCGAGGCTTTATAAATCAGCCCGGCCGGGATCGGCAAATTGTAAATCCATATCGTTGCGATAAAGTTTTGCAATGCCGCTGCGGCGGGCGCGCCTTGAGAATAGCTAAGGCTGCTATTAGATCGGGGCGAATGCCCAAGGTTCAAGCCGAGCCGTCCAGCCGCGCCAAATAAAAACGGCCGCTGCATGGGCAGCGGCCGTCGGCATCGCATTAAGCCGACATCAAGCGGACGGCTCGGCCTTCTGGCGCAGACGCAGGTTCAGTTCGCGCAGCTGCTTGTCGTCCACCGCATTGGGCGCGTTGGTCAGCAGGCACTGGGCGCGCTGGGTTTTCGGGAAGGCGATCACGTCGCGGATGGACTCCGCGCCGCACATCAGCGTCACCAGACGATCCAGGCCGAAAGCCAGGCCGCCGTGCGGAGGCGCGCCAAACTTCAGGTTGTCCAGCAGGAAGCCGAACTTGTTCTGCTGCTCTTCCGGGCTGATCTTCAGCGCGCCGAACACTTTTTCCTGGATCTCGGCGCGGTGGATACGGATGGAGCCGCCGCCGATTTCCCAGCCGTTCAGCACCATATCGTAGGCGCGCGCCAGGCAGGCGCCCGGATTGGTGGCCATCAGGTCCTCGTGGCCCTGCTTCGGGCTGGTGAACGGATGGTGGCAGGCGGTCCAGCGGTCGTCGTCCTCGTCGTGCTCGAACATCGGGAAGTCCACCACCCACAGCGGGCGCCATTCCTTGACGAAGTAGCCGTTGGCCAAGCCGTGTTCGTGACCGATCTTGATGCGCAGCGCGCCGATGGCCTCGTTCACCACCTTGGCCTTGTCCGCGCCGAAGAAGATGATGTCGCCGTTTTGCGCGCCGGTGCGCTCGATGATGGCTTTCAGGCCATCCGCGGACAGGAACTTGACGATGGGAGACTGCAGGCCTTCTTCGGTCGGCTTGCTGGCGTCGTTGACCTTGATGTAGGCCAGACCCTTGGCGCCGTAGATGCTGACGAACTGGGTGTAGTCGTCGATTTCCTTGCGGCTGAGGCCGGAACCGCCCGGCACGCGCAGCGCCACCACGCGGCCGTTGGCCATGTCGGCCGCGCCGCGGAACACCTTGAACTCTTCCGACTTCATCACATCGGTCAGTTCGGTAAATTTCAGGTCCACGCGCATGTCCGGCTTGTCCGAACCGTAGTAGAACATCGCGTCGGCGTAAGTCATGCGCGGGAACTGCGGCAGCTCCACGCCCAGCACGTCGCGGAAGATCTCCTTGGTCATGCCCTCGGTGATATCCATGATCTGGTCCTCGTTCAGGAACGAGGTCTCGATATCGATCTGGGTGAATTCCGGCTGACGGTCGGCGCGCAGGTCTTCGTCGCGGAAGCACTTGGTGATCTGGTAGTAGCGGTCGAAGCCGGCCACCATCAGCAATTGCTTGAACAGCTGCGGCGATTGCGGCAGCGCGAAGAACTCGCCCGGATGCACGCGGGACGGCACCAGGTAATCGCGCGCGCCCTCCGGCGTGGAGCGGGTCAGCATCGGGGTTTCGATGTCGATGAAGCCCTGCTTGTCCAGATGGTTGCGCACGCCCATCGCCACCTTGTAGCGCAGACGCAGGTTTTTCTGCATCGCCGGGCGGCGCAGATCGATCACGCGGTTGGTCAGACGCACGTTCTCGGACAGGTTCTCGTCGTCGATCTGGAACGGCGGCGTGGCGGCGGCGTTGAGGATTTCGATTTCCTTGGCCAGGATTTCGATCTCGCCGGAAATCATCTTGCTGTTGGCGGTACCGGCCGGACGCTCGCGCACGATGCCGGTGATGGACAGCACGTATTCGCCGCGGCTGCTGTCGGCCAGTTGGAACGCTTCCGGGGTGTCCGGATCGATCACCACCTGCACCAGGCCTTCGCGGTCGCGCAGATCGATGAAGATCACGCCGCCATGGTCGCGGCGGCGGTGAGCCCAGCCCTTCACGGTCACGGTCTGACCCAGGTATTTTTTGTCAATAAGTCCGCAATAGTCGGTTCGCATTTGGGTAAACCCTTTTATTCAAATTCGCTGAGGTATCCCCGCCAGGGGGAAAAGAAGGCTTTATGGGCTAGACAGGGTGGCGGCCTAGCCCTGTCGATTATGTTCGTCGTTCAGGCGCGGACGCTGAGCGGCCGGCGGCGGGTTAGGCGCCACCATGCCCATGGAAATCGCGTATTTCAACGCTTCGTCCACGCTCATGTTCAATTCGCGGGTGTCCTTCTTGGCCACCATCACGAAATAACCCGAAGTCGGGTTGGGGATGGTCGGCACGTAAACGCCGATGAACTCGTCGTCGGACAAGGATGCGGACACGACATCAGGCAGCGGGCCGGTCTGAAACGCCACCGTCCACATGCCGGAATGGGGAAACTGCACCAGCAGCGCCTTCTTGAAGGCCTGGCCGGAGTCGGACAGCAGCGTGTCGCTGACTTGCTTGACGCTGTTGTAGATGCTCTTCACCACCGGGATGCGCGACAGCAGCGCGTCCCACATGTCCAGCACGCGCTGGCCCAGCACATTGGCGGCCAACATGCCGGTGCCCAACAGAATCAGCACCGACAGCACCACGCCCAGGCCGGGCAAGTGGAAGCCAAGCAAGGCCTCGGGCTGCCATTCCTGCGGCAGCAGGTTCAGCGTCTGGTCCAGCGAGGTGACGATCAGGTTCAGCACCCACAAGGTCACGGCCAAGGGCAGCCACACCAGCAAGCCAGTGACCAGGTAGCCCTTCAGCGTCATTTTTATTTGCGGCGTCATCGGGGTTTACGCGCACCCACAGCCAGTGCCGCAGCTATGACCGCCGCCGCTGCCAGAAGACGCGGAGGACGAGCCGCTGGACGAGCCGCCCTTGAAGTCGGTGGCGTACCAGCCGGAACCCTTCAGCTGGAAGCCGGCGGCCGACAGCTGCTTGCGGTATTCGGCGCTGCCACAGCCCGGGCATTGCGCGATCGGCTCGTCGCTGAGTTTTTGCAGGTGCTCTTTGGCGACGCCGCAGGCGCCGCAACGGTATTCGTAGATTGGCATAGCTTTGCTTCCCCACCAGTAATCATGATGGCATAATAGACCGAACTCATGCTGCACTGCACTATCCGAGCGTGAACTTCCGCTCGACATGCCTAGTCGGACAGACGCGGATGAACGGCTCCAACGCCGAGTCATCCATCCGCCGAATCGTCGATTATATCCGACTGAATCGTCAATACAAAAATCCCTTTGCTTCATTAGCCCGCAATACTGCCCTGCAACCCTACAAATCCCGGAGGTCACATGGTTTACCAAGAGGGTCAGATGGAAAGCATTCGCAACATTCTTGCCGGCAAGAAAGGCCTGATCGTAGGCATCGCCAACGAGAACAGCATCGCCTATGGTTGCGCCAGCGTGCTGCGCGACCTGGGCGCCGAGTTCGCCGTCACCTACCTGAACCAGAAAGCGGAGAAATACGTGCGCCCGCTGGCCGACCAGCTGGGTTCGCCGCTGGTGCTGCCGCTGGACGTGGAGCAGCCCGGTCAGATGGAGGCGGTGTTCGAGGCCATTCGTCAGCAATGGGGCAAACTGGATTTCGTCATTCACTCCATCGCCTTCTGCCCGATGGACGATCTGCACGGCCGCGTCACCGACTGTTCGCTGGAGGGCTTCCAGCAAGCGATGCGCGTGTCCTGCTACTCCTTCATCGAAATGGCGCGCCTGGCCGAGCCCTTGATGAGCCAGGGCGGCAGCCTGATCACCATGAGCTATTACGGCGCCGACAAAGTGGTGGAAAACTACAACATCATGGGCCCGGTCAAGGCGGCGCTGGAAAGCGTATCGCGCTACCTGGCCAGCGAACTGGGCTCCAAGAACATCCGCGTGCACGCGGTTTCCCCCGGCCCGCTGCGCACCCGCGCCGCCTCCGGCATCGCCCACTTCGACCAGTTGATCGAGGACGCCATCGCCCGCGCGCCGCAAAACCGCCTGGTGGAAATCGAGGACGTGGGCACCACCTGCGCCTTCCTGATCTCCGACGCCGCCCGCGGCCTGACCGGTCAGACCATCTATGTCGATGGCGGCCACCACATCAAGGCCTGAGGGAGCACGCCATGACACGCGACGAACACGCTTTCGCCGACATCCTGCAACAGGCCATCGGCCTGGGCCCGCTGCCGATGGCGGTGGCCCATCCCTGCAGCCGCGAAGCGCTGCTGGGCGCGGTGGAAGCCGCCGACCACGGCATCGCCACCCCCATCCTGGTGGCCCCCGCCGCCAGGCTGGCCAAGCTGGCCGACGAACTGGAAGTGGACCTGAGGCGCTTCGAGCTGGTCGACGTGCCACACAGCCACGCCGCCGCCGAACAGGCGGTGAGCCTGGTGCGCGACGGCTACGCCGACATCCTGATGAAAGGCAGCCTGCACACCGATGAATTCATGGGCGAGGCGCTGGCGCGCGGCACCGGCATCCGCACCGACCGCCGCATCAGCCACGTCTGGATCATGAAGGTGGAAACCTATCCGCGCTACCTGTTCATCACCGACGCCGCGATCAATATCGAGCCCGATCTGCTGACCAAGCGCGACATCTGCCAGAACGCCATCGACCTGACCCAGGCGCTGGGCATTTCCCAGCCCAAGGTGGCCATCCTGGCCGCAGTGGAAACCATCAATCCGGCGATGCGCTCCACGCTGGACGCCGCCGCGCTGTGCAAGATGGCGGATCGCGGCCAGATCACCGGCGCCATCCTCGACGGCCCGCTGGCCTTCGACAACGCCATCTCGCGCGAAGCCGCCGACAGCAAGGGCATCGTCTCGCCGGTGGCCGGCGATCCCGACATCCTGCTGGTGCCGGACCTGGAAGCCGGCAATATGCTGGGCAAGCAGCTGACCTATCTGGCCGCAGCGGCCTCCGCCGGCATCGTGATGGGCGCGCGCGCGCCCATCGTGCTGACCAGCCGCGCCGACGACGCCACCGGCCGCCTGGCCTCCGCCGCGGTGGCCAATCTGCTGGCGCACAAGCGCCGGCAAAGCGGGCCGCGGCCATGAGCCGGGTGCTGCTTGCCGTCAACGCCGGTTCGTCCACCCTGAAATTCCGCGCCTTCGCGCCGGACGGACGCCAACTGCTGGCGCGCGGCATGGTGGACCGTTTCGGCCAGGCCAAGCCGGAGCTGCAATTGCTGGACGGCAAGGGCCAGATGCTGAGCTGCCGCGCGCTGGACGACGGCGGCCGCGCCAACGCCATCGCCGCGGTGATCAACAGCCTGGCCGATCAGCAACTGGAACCCGTGGCGGTGGTGCACCGCGTGGTGCACGGCGGCGGCCGCTTCACCGCCGCGACGCGGCTGAACACCGACATCCGCGCCCAGCTGGAAGAGTATGTGGCGCTGGCGCCCTTGCACCAGCCGGTCAGCCTAGCGGTGATTTCCGCTTTCGAGGAATACGACGCCAGGCTGCCGCAGTTCGCCTGCTTCGACACCGCCTTCCACGCCCAGCAGCCGGAAGTGGCCACCCGCTTCGGCATCGCCCGCCACTGGCATGACGAGGGCGTCCGCCGCTACGGCTTCCACGGCCTGTCCTACGCCGCCATCGCGCGGCGGCTGCCGGAGTTGGGCCTGGAGCACGCCAAGGTGGTGGTCTGCCACCTGGGCAGCGGCGCCAGCGCCTGCGCGCTGGACGCCGGCCGCAGCATGGCCTCCAGCATGGGCTTCTCCGCGGTGGACGGGCTGATGATGGGCAGCCGCCCCGGCTATATCGATCCGGAGGTCATTCTCTACTGGCAGGAACAGGCCGGCATGAGCGTGGCCGAGGTGAGACGCGAGCTGTACAAGAACTCCGGGCTGCTCGGCGTCTCCGGCATCTCGTCCGATATGCGCGAACTGCTGGCCAGCGATCTGCCAGCGGCGCGCGAGGCGGTGGAACTGTTCTGCTACCGCGTGGCGCGCGAAACGGCCAGCCTGGCCGCGGCGATGAAGGGCCTTGACGCGCTGGTGTTCACCGCCGGCGTGGGCGAGCACTCGCCGGAAGTGCGCGGCCGGGTGCTGCAGCAACTGGCCTGGCTGGGCTTCGAAGTCGACCAGGCCGCCAACCTGGCCCAAGCGCGGCGCTTGACCACCGCCGCCAGCGCGCGCGCCGCCTATGTGCTGCCCACCGACGAGGAAGGCGAAATGGCGCGCCAGGTGGCCGCGCTGCTGCAGTAAAACGCCGGGCCCGCCCTCAAGGCGGGCCGGTTTGGAGCGGCGGCGACATGCCCAAGGCAAGACGCGCGCGTCGCCGGCCGCTCTTATTCCAGCCAGTCGCTCATCGTCAGCCCCACGCCCAGCGCGCGGGTGCGCGCATTGTAATCGATCAGGTTTTCGCCATAACCATCGAAAGCCTGCACATAGCCGCGCAGCTTGCCCTTCAGCGGGAAGCTCCAGTCCAGTTGCAAGCCATGCTTGCCACTGTCGAAATTCGGCCGCCACAAGGCGCTGAAGGTCTGGCCCCTATATTGGTAGATCGCCTGCAGATCCCCGTGCCCCATGTATTTCATTATGTCCGGATTGTCATCGTTGTCGCCGGACTCCGGCAGCCGCGCCCACCAGCGGCCCTGCAAGGTGAACGGGCCATTATCCAGCGCCGCCATCGCGTACACCCGGTTCCAGCTGCGCGATAGGGGATTGGCGCGGCCGTTGGACTGGTGCAGCAGGCCCAGGCCGCCCATGCGCAGCCGGGTATCGCCCCAGGCCCAGGAGGACGGCAGCGGGAAGCTCAGGATCAGCTCCGGCTCGTAATCGGTTTCGCGGAACGGCGCGGAATGCGCCTTGTTGTAAATTTGCCAATGCGACTGCTGGGTATAGGCGAACCACAGGTTCAGCGGGGTATCGAAGATGTCTTCCCACACCTTGGTCTTGAACGACAGCTGGAACTTGGCCTCGGTCTTGTCCAGATCGCCGCCAGGAGTCTGGCTGGGCGGCCGGGTCGGCGACTGCGGCTCATTATTGGGCTTGGCCATCTGCCACACCGGCAGATAGTAATTGGGGCGATACATGCGGAAGCCGAAGGTATCGCCGCGCGAGCGTCCATCCAGGTCCCAGGCCTCGGCCAGCCGGCTGGCCGCCGCCACCGTGTCCGACACCACCTGCCCCGCGGCGGGCGCGACGGCCAATGACGGTTCCGGCGCGGGCACAGGCCGCGCCACCTCGGGCAGGCCGGCGGCCAGCCTGTCATAGCAGGCCAGACGCAGCTTGGCGTCCGCCAGGCGGCCGCATTCGGCCAATTGCTGCGGCAGCTCCGCCGCCAGGGTCTGCGCCGCGCACAAGGCCAGCGCCCAAGCCATCCATCCCGACATTGCCACGCCTCCAGCGAGGGAAATCAAAACGCCAGATACACAAAAGGCCCCGCGATGCGGAGCCTTTGCGTATTCTTCAGCGCTGGGCTGTTGATCAGGCCATGGCCTTGATCTGAGCCGACAGACGGCTCTTGTGACGAGCGGCCTTGTTCTTGTGGAACACGCCCTTGTCAGCAATGCGGTCAATCACTTTTTCGGAAGTCTGGAACACTACCTTGGCAGCGGCTTTATCGCCTGCTTCAACTGCCTTGAGCACTTTCTTAACTGCGGTACGGAACGCAGTACGCAGGCTGGCGTTGTGCGCGCGCTGCTTAAGGGCTGTGCGTGCACGCTTGCGAGCTTGTGCGCTGTTAGCCATGAATCTTTCTCCTGATGAGCGGAATCTGAAACCCGCGATTCTAAGCCCTAAACTCAGGTTTTGCAACAATAAACCCGGCGGCGTACACTAGCGGGCTTGCTCAACGCTAGATAAACCACCCGCAACATGAATCTGCTCAAGGCTCTGGCTGCTGTCAGCAGCATGACCATGGTGTCCCGCATCCTGGGCCTGGTCCGCGATACCATCATCGCTCGCGTGTTCGGGGCCGGCATGGCCGCCGACGCCTTCAACGCCGCCTTCAAGATTCCCAATATGCTGCGCCGCCTGTTCGCCGAAGGCGCGTTTTCGCAGGCTTTCGTGCCCATTCTCGGCGAATACAAGAACCAGCGCAGCGAAGAGGAAACCCGCGAATTCATCGCCAAGATCACCGGCGTGCTGGGTTCGGTGCTGCTGCTGGTCACCGCCGTCGGCATGCTGGCCGCGCCGCTGATCATGTGGATCTCTGCGCCCGGCTTTTACCGCGAACCGGCCAAGGCCGCCCTGTTCGCCGACATCCTGCGCGTGTCCTTCCCTTATATCTTCTTCATTTCGCTGTCCTCGATGACCGGCAGCGTGCTCAATAGTTGGGGCAAGTTCTCGATTCCGGCCTTCACGCCCACCTTCCTCAACCTCAGCTTCATCGTGTTCGCGCTGTTCTTCAGCAGCCACTTCGACCCGCCCATCATGGCGCTGGCCTGGGCGGTCTTCGTCGGCGGCCTGGTGCAGCTGGTGTGGCAGCTGCCCTTCCTGAAACAGATAGGCATGCTGGCGCGCCCGGTGTTTGCCTTCCGCGACCCGGCGGTCTGGCGCGTGATCAAACAAATGGGGCCGGCCATCTTCGGCGTGTCGGTGGCGCAGATCTCGCTGCTGATCAACTCCACCTTCGCCTCCTTCCTGCCCACCGGCAGCGTGTCCTGGATGTATTACGCCGATCGGCTGATGGAATTCCCGTCCGGCGTGCTGGGCGTGGCGCTGGGCACCATCCTGCTGCCCTCGCTGTCCAAACACGCCGCCACTCGCTCCGACGGCGAATTCAGCGTGCTGCTGGACTGGGGCATCCGCCTGTCGCTGCTGCTGGCGGTGCCGGCCACGGTGGGCCTGGGCCTGCTGTCCGGCCCGCTGCTGGCCACCCTGTTCACCTACGGCAAATTCACCGCCCACGACGCGCTGATGTCGCAGCAGGCGGTGATCGCCTACTCCTTCGGCCTGCTCGGCCTGATCCTGGTCAAGGTGCTGGCGCCCGGCTTCTACGCGCGCCAGGACATCAAGACCCCAGTGCGCATCGCGCTGATCACCTTGTGCCTGACCCAGTTGATGAACCTGGCCTTCGTGTTTCCGCTCAAGCACGCCGGCCTGGCGCTGTCCATCGGCCTAGCCTCCTGCCTCAACGCCGGCCTGCTGCTGCGCGCGCTGCTCAAGCGCGGCCTGTACCAGCCCTCCGCCGGCTGGGGCGGCTTTCTGGGCAAGATGGCCGTCGCCATCCTGGCGATGACCGCGGTGCTGCTGGCGCTGCAATGGCTGCTGCCGGTTCACTGGCATGGCCCTGCCTGGCAGCGCGTGTCCTGGCTCAGCCTGTTGGTGGTGGCCGGCGCAATCACCTATTTCGCCGCGCTGTTCGCGCTCGGCTTCCGCCCGCGCGACTTCATGCGCCGCGAACGCTGAACATGGCCAGCCAGCCGCGCCCGCCTATGCTGAGCCCAGCCGACCGCCAGACGGCCGGCGTGCTGCTGGTCAGCTGTCTGAGCCTGACCTTGCTGTACTACCCGGCCAACCGCCACTGGATGCTGGACTGGCTGCAGCAATGGTGGCCGGCGCTGGGCCTGTCCTTCCGCCAGCAAGTGGCGCACAACCCGGATACCGACCTCTACCGCGTCGCTTACTGGGCGCTGGCCAGCATCGTCAGTTACTGCCTGCTGCCGCTGCTGGCCATCCGCCTGATCGACCGCCGCCCGCTGAGCGACTTCGGCCTGGCCTGGCCGGACCGCGCCACGCTGAAGGCCGACCTCAAGCTTTTCCCGCTGTTCTACGCCGTGATGCTGCCCTTGGTGTGGTGGGCGTCCGGCCAGCCTGGCTTTTTGAAGATCTACCCCTTCTTCCGCCTCAGCTCCGGCGAAAGCATGTGGCCGCACTGGCTGCTGTGGGAGCTCTTGTATTTCGCCCAATTCGCCGCGCTGGAGTTCTTCTTCCGCGGCTATATGGTGCACGGCCTCAAACCACGGCTGGGCGTCAGCGCCATCTTCGTGATGGTGCTGCCCTATTGCATGATCCATTTTGAAAAACCGCTGCTGGAAAGCCTGGCCGCCATCATCGCCGGCGTTGCGCTGGGCGCGCTCAGCTACCGCTACCGCTCCATCTGGCTGGGCATCGCGCTGCATTGCAGCGTGGCGCTGACAATGGATTTGATGGCGCTGTGGCGCAAGGGCCTGCTTTAAAAAGCGGCTCACGCTCAGCGACGCCGCGGCGATGCCGCTTTGAAAACCGATATAATTCAAGCCATGAACACACAAGCCATGTCCCCGGAGCAATCGCCTCTGGGCAAAACCGTCAGCTATCAGGATCATTACGATCCCAGCCTGCTGTTTCCGATCCCGCGCCAGGTCAAGCGCGATGAAATCGGCGTGGACGCCGCCGCGCTGCCGTTTGCCGGCGTGGACATCTGGACTGGTTTCGAACTGTCCTGGCTCAATGCCCGCGGCAAGCCGCAGGTGGGCATCGCCACCTTCCGCATCCCGGCCGACAGCCCTAGCCTGATCGAATCCAAATCGTTCAAGCTCTATCTGAACAGCTATAACCAAACCCGGATGGCCGGCCTGGACGCACTGCGCCGCCAACTAGCCGACGACCTGTCCGCCGCCGCCGGCAAGCCGATAGGCGTCGACATCATGCTGCCGCAGCAGTTTGGCGGCGAAAGCATTGTCGAACTGGCCGGCGACTCCATCGACGATCTGGACATCGAAGTGGACAACTACGCGCCCTGCCCGCAGATTCTGCGCGCCGACGCCGGCGACATCGTCAGCGAGACCCTGTGCAGCCATCTGCTGAAATCCAACTGCCTGGTCACCGGCCAGCCGGACTGGGGCAGCGTGCAGATCCGCTACACCGGCCCGCGGCTGGACCGCGAGGCGCTGCTGCGCTACCTGATAGGCTTCCGCCAGCACAATGAATTCCACGAACAATGCGTGGAACGCATCTTCACCGATCTGCTCCGCGCCTGCGCGCCCAGCCGGCTCACCGTCTACGCGCGCTACACCCGTCGCGGCGGGCTGGACATCAACCCCTTCCGCAGCAATTGCGGCGAGATGCCGGTGGGCAACAGCCGTACCGCGCGGCAATAATATTTTTCTAAGCGGGAAAAGCGAACAGGCCGGCAAATGCCGGCCTGTTTGTCATTCTGGAAACGATGATCAATGGATCTTAGAGCCTGTTCAAAGTCTCGCGAGCTAGGGCGAGACAAGGCGAAAACGGTTGAAGAAGCGGAATGTACAGGTGGTACATGAGCATTCTGAAAGCGTTTTTAACGCCCTTGTCTAACTATTCCGCCGACGCGTAGCAGATCGTAAACAGGCTCTTAAGGATAGAACCAATAAAGGCTATACCCCATCGCATGCACCTTGCCGGCATCCAGCCGCATGGTGACCTTGACCTCGCTATTGGAATTGAAATGGCCAAGCTTGAAATCATCGGCCTTCAAATACTCCTTGGGCGCGAACACCTTGCGGATCAGCACCTGGTCGTCGGAGTCCTTCAGCGTCACTTCCAGCATCGGGTAGGCCTGGGAGTAAGTGGCGTGGTTTTTCAGCGTGGCGGATAGCTGGATCAGGTTGGGATAGTCCGGCACGAAGGCGAGCTCGGACCATTCGGTGCGCACGCGGGCGATATCGGTGGGCCAAGGCACCGCGCAACCCATGCCCACGCACAAAGCCTCCAGCGTCGGACGCAATTCCGGCACTTCGGCCGCGATGCGGGTGCGGTTGAAGTAGACCAGCTGGCCGGCCAACACCAGCACGCCAAACACGGAAACCAGCACCGCCAGCGCCGTCAGCAGCGGGTTGCGCCGGCGCGGCGTGTCCTCATCCGCTTCCGGCTCCTGCGCCGCGCTGGGCGCCGGTTTCCACTCCGGCTCCGGTTCGCGGCGCTCGAACGGCCGTTCCGGCTCGATGACGGCGGCCGGCGCTTCCGGTTCGGCTTGCGGCTCGGCGCGGCGACGGTTGCCGAACACTTCCGGCGTTGGCTCTTCCGGCGCGGCTTCTTCCGCGCCGAAAGGATTGCCCAGCGGCGCGCTGACATGGCGGTTCTGCATCGCCTCGGCCAGCGCGCGCTGGAACTCCTCGACATCGGCGCGCGCGGCCGGCGTTTCTTCCTGCGCCGGCAGCGGCGGCGGCATCAGCAATTCGTCCGGCGGCGGGGCTTCCGCGCCGGCGCCCGGATCGAAATCCGGCACTTCCAGTTCGAAATCGTCCAGTGCCTCGCTCTGTTGGGCGGGCGGCTGAACAGGCGGAGGCGCCGCGGCGCGCGGAGGCTCCGGCGGCGGCGCGTCCGCCACCACGAAATACTCGGTGGCGTTGAACACGTGCGAACAGCGCCCGCAGCGCACCAAACCATTGGCGGCCGCTAACTGGGCGTCATTGACCTTGAAGCGAGTCTGGCAACTGGGGCACTGTGTCGTATATGTCATACCGTGGGGCGTCGGATTCCTGTCAGTCTGGTCCATCCTTCGTCGAACACCGGAGCGTCCATCTGGAACCACTGTTCATAGATGGCGGACAGCTCTTCGGCCTGTTCGGCGAGAATGCCTGAAAGCACGATTCTACCACCGGTTTTGACATGGCTAGCCAGCAACTGGCCCAGCATGCGCAGCGGATTGGCCAGGATATTGGCCAGCACCACGTCGTAAACCGCTTCCGGGTTCTGGTCCGGCAGGCAGAAATCGGCCTTCACCTGGTTCTGCTCGGCATTGTCATGGCTGGCGCGCACCGCTTGCGGATCGATGTCCACGCCCAAGGCTGAGGCCGCGCCCAGCTTCAGCGCGGCGATGGCGAGGATGCCGGAACCGCAGCCGTAGTCCAGCACGCTTTCGCCGCCCTGCAGTTGGGCATCCAGCCATTGCAGGCACAAGCGGGTGGTGGGGTGGCTGCCGGTGCCGAAGGCCAGGCCCGGGTCCAGTTGCAGATTGACCGCGTTGGGCGCCGGCGGCTCGTGCCAGGTCGGCGTGATCCACAGGCGGTCGGAAATGCGGATAGGGTCGAACTGCGACTGGGTCAAACGCACCCAATCCTGCTCCTCCACCCGCTCCACGCTATAGCCCGGCAGCGTCAGTTCGCAGGCGGTGGCGGCGGCGGCGATCAGCAGCGCCACGTCGGCCGCTTCATCAAACAGGGTGATGATGCGGCTGCGGCTCCACAGCTTGTCCACCGGCTCGCCGGGTTCGCCGAAGATGGGCTCTTCGCGCTCGGTGCCGGCAAACGCGTCCTCGATCGCCGTGGACAGCGCGCCGGCGTCCATCAGCGCGTCGGCCAGACGCTCGGCTACGGTTGACTCGGCGTCAATGGTGGCTTGCAGCCATGCCATCAGGCTTCCCCTTTTTTCTGTTCGGCCAAGCGGTGCTCCAGATAGTGAATGCTGGTGCCGCCGCGCTGGAAGGCCGAATCCAGGAACAATTGCTGGTGCAACGGGATATTGGTCTTAATGCCGGAAATCGAGATTTCCGACAGCGCCACCCGCATCCGCGCCATCGCCTGGTCGCGGGTATCGCCATAGGCGATCAGCTTGCCCACCATGGAATCGTAATGCGAAGGCACGGTGTAGCCCTGGTAAATATGCGAGTCGATGCGGATGCCCGGGCCGCCGGCCGGGTGGTAGCTTTCGATCTTGCCTGGCGACGGCACGAAGGTGAACGGATCCTCGGCGTTGATCCGGCATTCCATCGCATGGCCGCGCAGCACCACGTCCTTCTGTTTGTAGCGCAGCTTTTCGCCGGCGGCGATGCGGATCTGCTCCTGCACGATGTCGATGCCGGTGATCATCTCGGTTACCGGGTGCTCAACCTGCACCCGGGTATTCATTTCGATGAAGTAGAACTCGCCGCGCTCGAACAGGAATTCAAAAGTGCCGGCGCCGCGGTAGCCGATGCGACGGCAGGCTTCGGCGCAGGCCTCGCCTATCTTCTGACGCTGCTTGTCGGTGATGCCCGGAGCCGGCGCTTCCTCGATGATCTTCTGGTGGCGGCGCTGCATCGAGCAGTCGCGCTCGCCCAGGTAGATGGCGTTGCCGTATTCGTCGGCCAGGATCTGGATTTCGATGTGGCGCGGCTCTTCCAGGAATTTTTCCATGTAGACGGTGGGATTGCCGAACGCCGCGCCGGCTTCGGTGCGGGTCATCTGCACCGAATTGATCAGCGCGCCCTCGGTATGCACCACGCGCATGCCGCGACCGCCGCCGCCGCCGGCGGCCTTGATGATCACCGGGAAACCGATCTTCTTGGCGATCTTGACGATCTCGGCCGGGTCATCCGGCAAGGCGCCGTCGGAACCGGGCACGCAAGGCACGCCGGCCGCGATCATCGCGTTCTTGGCCGACACCTTGTCGCCCATCTCTCGGATGGTGTCCGGGCGCGGGCCGATGAACACGAAGCCGGACTGCTCCACGCGCTCGGCGAAGTCGGCGTTTTCCGACAGGAAGCCGTAACCCGGGTGGATGGCCTGGGAATCGGTGACCTCGGCGGCGGCGATCAACGCCGGCACATTGAGGTAGCTCTTGCCGCTGGGCGCCGGTCCGATGCAGACCGACTCGTCGGCCAGCTTCACGTACTTGGCTTCGCGGTCGGCCTCGGAATGCACCACCACGGTCTTGATGCCCATTTCGCGGCAGGCGCGCTGGATGCGCAGGGCGATTTCACCCCGGTTGGCAATCAGAATTTTTTCAAACATGGAATTCTCCGCTGGCGGGCTCCGCGGCCGGCCTTGTCGCCGGCGCGGCCGGAGCCGCCAATGCTGTCTTGGCAAACAACAAGGGCACAGACGCTGCGCCGTGCCCTGTTGCTAAGCCTGTCGTTTGGCGCTTACTCGATGATGAACAGCGGCTCGCCGAATTCCACCGGTTGGCCGTCCTCGACCAGGATGGCCTTGACCACGCCGGAGCGGTCGGCTTCGATCTCGTTCATCAGCTTCATCGCTTCGATGATGCACAAGGTATCGCCGGCGTTCACGCTCTGGCCCACCTCGATGAAGCTCTTGGCGCCCGGGCTCGGCGAGCGATAGAAGGTGCCCACCATCGGCGACTTCATCGCGTTCTTGTCATTGCTGACCGGCGCGGCGGCCTCGGCGGCCGGAGCGGCCACGGCGGCGGCTTGGGCGTTGGGCACTTGCAGAGCGGTCATCGGTTGAGCGTAGGCCATCTGCGGCGCGGCGGATACGCGGGTGATGCGGACTTTTTCTTCCCCCTCGGTCACTTCGAGTTCGGCAATGCCGGATTCCTCGACGAGATCGATCAGCTTCTTGAGTTTACGGAGATCCATTGATAATCCTTCGAGTGGGATATTCGGTAGAGTGGGTCAGGCCTGCGCGGCAAGACGCCGGATGGCGTGCGCAAGCGCCAGTTCATAGCCGTGGGCGCCGAGTCCGCAGATCACGCCGACCGCGAGGTCGGAGAAATACGAATGCTGACGGAACGGTTCGCGGGCATGAACGTTGGAAAGGTGGACTTCTATAAACGGCAGCTTCACCGCCGCCAGCGCATCGCGCAAGGCGACGCTGGTATGGGTGAAAGCCGCCGGATTGATCAGAATGAAAGCGGTGCCGTCATTCAGGCACTGCTGCACGCGATCTATCAGTACATACTCGGCGTTGCTCTGCAACGCGGACAACTCAAACCCCGCGGCGCTAGCCTGCTGTTCCAGCCGCTGGTTGATATCGTCAAGCGTTTCCCGGCCGTAGTGCTGCGGCTCCCGCTGTCCCAGCAGGTTGAGGTTGGGGCCATGCAACACAAGGATTTTTCCGGTCAAAGCCTGCTCCTGTTTATCATCTTGGGCGCGAGTTTGCCGCAATTCGCTGCAAGATGTCTAGCTTTTGCGTCATTTCAAACAGCCGTTTGGATGCAAAACGGCGACACGACTCGAGTCAAAGCACTAGTATCCACGGGCGTTTTTCCGCCTGGCAAGTTTTTACCAACTTGCCGAAAATCGATGTTGATTCAGCGCAAATCCCGCCATACCCCGCACAAGCTGATGCCGGCCGGCGGCGGCACGGGTATAATTTGCCGATTCTGAATCTTTTACGTCTTATGCAGCTTTCCGACTTCGACTACCACCTGCCCGAGCAACTGATCGCCCAGCACCCTCCGGCGGAGCGCGGCGCCAGCCGCTTGTTGCACGTTGCCGGCCAAAACCGCGCCGACCTGCGCTTCAGCGACTTCATCGACCACATCAGCCCCGGCGACGTGATGGTGTTCAACGACACCCGCGTGATCAAGGCGCGGCTGTTCGGCGAAAAAGCCAGCGGCGGCAAGGTCGAGGCGCTGATAGAACGCGTGCTGGACGCCCACACCGCGCTGGCCCATGTGCGCGCCTCCAAATCGCCCAAGCCCGGCACCCGGCTGATCTTCGCCGAACGCTGGGAGGCCGAGATGGTAGAACGTCACGGCGAGCTGTTCAAGCTGCGCTTCCTGGCCGAGGACAATCTGTTCGACATCCTGGAAGCCTCCGGCAAGCTGCCGCTGCCGCCTTATATAGAACGCGGCGCCGGCGACGAGGATGACGAGCGCTACCAGACCGTCTACGCCCGCGAGCGCGGCGCGGTGGCCGCGCCCACCGCCGGCCTGCACTTCACCGAAGACATGCTGGAACAGCTGCGCGCCAAGGGCGTGCACCTGGCCTACGTCACCCTGCACGTCGGCGCCGGCACCTTCCAGCCGGTGCGAGTGGACAATATCGCCGAGCACAAGATGCACAGCGAAATCTACGAAGTGCCGGAAGCCACCCGCGCGCTGATCGCCGAGGCCCACGCCAGCGGCCGCAAAGTGCTGTCGGTGGGCACCACCAGCATGCGCGCGCTGGAATCCGCCGCGCGCGGCGGCGAACTGGCGGCCGGCTGCGGCGAAACCGACATCTTCATCACCCCGGGCTACCGCTTCCGGGTGGTGGACCGCCTGCTGACCAATTTCCACCTGCCCAAGTCCACGCTGCTGATGCTGGTGTCGGCTTTCGCCGGTTACGAGGAAATGCGCGCCGCCTACCAGCACGCGGTGGAGCGGGAATATCGCTTCTTCAGCTATGGCGACGCCATGCTGCTGGAACGCAAAGACTGATACGCGGCTTGACCGTTTAGGAGCACCCATGTCCGGACTCACCCCTGGCGCCGCGGCGCCGCAGGAAATCCAGCTGCACGCGGTATCGCGCGTGCTGGAAATCAGCTTCGACGACGGCGCGCGCTTCGAACTGCCCTGCGAATACCTGCGCGTCTACTCGCCTTCGGCGGAAGTGCGCGGCCACGGCGCCGGCCAGGAAGTGCTGCAAGTGGGCAAGCGCCATGTCGCCATCACCGCGCTGGAGCCGGTGGGCCATTACGCGCTGAAGATCACCTTCGACGACGGCCACGACAGCGGCCTCTACAGCTGGCAATACCTTTACGAGCTGGGCGCCAAGCGCGACCAGTACTGGCAGGATTACCTCAACCGCCTCGCCGCCGCTGGCGCGAGCAGGGAGTGACCATGGACAAGACGACCCACTTCGGCTTCAAGACCGTTGCCGAAAGCGAAAAAGCCGCCAAGGTGGCCGATGTGTTCCACTCGGTGGCCAAGAAATACGACGTGATGAACGACCTGATGTCCGGCGGCCTGCACCGGGTGTGGAAGCACTTCACCCTGACCACCTCCGGCGTCAAGGCCGGCGACAAGGTGCTGGACATCGCCGGCGGCACCGGCGACCTGTCGCGCGGCTGGGCCAAGCGCGTGGGCAAGAGCGGCGAAGTGTGGCTGACCGACATCAACAGCTCGATGCTGACCGTGGGCCGCGACCGGCTGCTGGACGACGGCCTGGTGCTGCCGGTGTCCTTGGCCGACGCCGAGAAGCTGCCCTTCCCCGACAACTACTTCGACGCGGTGTCGGTGGCTTTCGGCCTGCGCAATATGACCCACAAGGACGCGGCGCTGAAGGAAATGTGCCGGGTGCTGAAGCCGGGCGGCAAGCTGATGGTGCTGGAGTTCTCCAAAGTGTGGAAACCGCTGTCGCCGTTCTACGACTTCTACTCCTTCAAGGCGCTGCCGGTGATGGGCAAGCTGGTGGCTAACGACCCCGACAGCTACCAGTACCTGGCCGAATCCATCCGCATGCATCCCGATCAGGAAACGCTGAAGCAGATGATGCTGGACGCCGGCTTCGGCAAGGTGGATTACCACAATATGAGCGGCGGCGTGGTGGCGCTGCACAAGGGCTACAAGTTCTAAGAACCTGTTTACGATCTGCCGCGCGCCGGCGGAGACCTTGCGCGAGCGTCCGCTTCGAAATACTCATGCGGCGCACGGAGACTCCACGCCTGGTCTCGCCCTAGCTCACGGGATCGTGAACACGCTCCAAGCCCCCCTTAACCATCCACGCACGGAGACAGCGCATGGGCATCCAGATAGCCGCATTCAACCACCTGTTGAACCAGCACCCGGCGGTGCGGGCGGAACTGGCCGCGCACGCCGGACGGCGCATCGCCGTGGCGCTGCCGCCGCTGCAAGTGGCCGGCGTGCTCACCGATGAAGGCTGGCTGGCCGCCTGCGAGGGCGAGCCGGAAGCCACCGTCCGCCTCAAGCACGCCGCCGCGCTGGCGGCGGTGGCCGGGCGCGACCCGGCGCTGAACGATGTCCAGTTCAGCGGCGACGCCGAACTGGCCACCGCCGTCGGCCGCCTGCTGGGCCGCCTGCAATGGAACGCCGCCGAGGACCTGTCGCGGCTGGTGGGCGACACCGCCGCCCAGCGCGCGGAAACCCTGGCGCGCGGCCTGCTCGGCTTCAAGGGCCAAGTGGCCTGGCGGCTGGCCGCCAACTGGGTGGAGCACCTGCGCGAGGAAACGCCGGTACTGGCCAGCCGCCGGCTGGTGCAAGGCTTCATCGCCGAAGTCGACGCGCTGCGCGACGACGCCGGCCGCCTGGAAAAACGCCTGGCGCGGCTGCGGGCCGCGCTGCAACAAGAACAGACAAAGGCCTGACGGCACATGCGGATTTCGCGCTTCTTCAAGATCGTTTCCACCTTCTACCGCTTCGGCCTGGACGACTTCCTGGAAGGTCACTCCAAACTCGGCATCGTCCACAAGCTGTTCGGCCTGCTGCCGCTGCGCCGCGACACCAGCGCGCCGCTGCCGCAACGGGTGCGGCTGGCGCTGGAAAGCCTGGGCCCCATCTTCGTCAAATTCGGCCAGGTGCTGTCCACCCGCCGCGATCTGCTGCCACCGGACTACGCCGACGAACTGGCGCGGCTGCAAGACCGAGTGCCGCCCTACGACGGCCTGCTGGCGCGCGAGGTGATTGAACGCAGCCTGGGCCGCAAGGTGGACGAACTCTACCTCGACTTCGACAACACCCCGGTGGCCAGCGCCTCGGTGGCCCAGGTGCACAAGGCCTGGCTGCGCCAGCCCGATGGCGGCCGCGGCCGCGAAGTGGCGGTCAAGGTGCTGCGCCCCGGCATCCAGCCGGTGATCGAGCAAGACCTGGCGCTGATGGCCACGCTGGCCGGCTGGGTGGAAAAACTGTTCACCGACGGCAAGCGGCTGAAGCCGCGCGAAGTGGTGGCCGAGTTCGACAAATACCTGCACGACGAACTGGACATGATGCACGAGGCAGCCAACGCCTCGCAGCTGCGTCGCAACTTCAAGAACTCGGACATGCTGATCGTGCCCGAGGTATTCTACGACTACACCAGCCGCGACGTGCTGACGCTGGAATGGATGCACGGCATCCCGGTGGGCCAGGTGGACCGGCTGCGCGAAGCCGGCGTGGACCTCACCAAGCTCAGCCGCTACGGCGTGGAAATCTTCTTCACCCAAGTGTTCCGCCACGGCTTCTTCCACGCCGACATGCACCCGGGCAATATCTTCGTCGCCGCCGACGGCCGCTACATCGCGCTGGACTTCGGCATCGTCGGCACCCTGACCGACACCGACAAGCACTACCTGGCGGTCAACTTCCTCGCCTTCTTCAACCGCGACTACCACCGCGTCGCCACCGCCCACATCGAATCCGGCTGGGTGCCGAAAGACACCCGCGCCGAGGAACTGGAAGCGGCGGTGCGCACCGTGTGCGAACCCATCTTCGAAAAGCCGCTGTCGGAAATCTCCTTCGGCATGGTGCTGCTGCGCCTGTTCGAAACCAGCCGCCGCTTCAATGTGGAAATCCAGCCGCAACTGGTGCTGCTGCAAAAGACCCTGCTCAATATCGAAGGCCTGGGCCGCCAGCTGGACCCCAACCTGGACCTGTGGGATACCGCCAAGCCCTTCCTGACCAAGTGGATGAACGAGCAGATAGGCTGGCGCGGCCTGCTGCGCACGCTGAAGCACGAAGCGCCGCAATGGGCCACCACCCTGCCCACGCTGCCGCGCAAACTGAATGACGCGCTGTCCTCCGCCAACAGCGAGTTGCTGATCAGCGGCTACATCCAGCTGATGCGGGAACAGAAGCGCCAGAACTGGCTGCTGGCGCTGATCGCCATCCTGCTGGCGGCCTTGCTGTTGAAAAACTGGCTCTGACTCACAGCTCGCGCAGCGCCGTGCCCTCCGCCGGCTTGCGCAGCCAGCCCTCCAGCAGCTTGTAACTGTCCAGATCAAAGGACGGCGCCCCCTCCAGCGGGCCGCCGTCGCCCTGGCGCGAACCCAGATAGCACCAGCGGTCGAACACATGCTCGGCGCGCTCGCCGGTCACCTCATCGGTTTCCACCACCGCGATCGCGCCGGCGAACGGCCAGGCCTTCACCTTCAGCTTGGCCAAGGCGCCCAGCAGCCGGATATTGTGCACCTCCGCCGGCTCGCGGCCGATGCAGGCGCCGCGGCAGCGGCCCAGCTTCAAAGCCGCGCACGGCGCGCCCTTGCGGCTGGTCACCGCCTCCACGCCCAATACCGACTGACACAGCGCGTTGCCCAGCGCGATTTCCGCCAGGATCTTGCGCGCCTCGCGCGCATGGCGGAACAAACCGTACAAATCCGCGGTGCGACTGAAATCCAGCTCGCGCGCGTACACCACCTTGGGACGGGTGAAACCGTCCGCCTCCTCCAGCTGGATGGAACACAGCTCCGGGCTCAGCTTGCCGCGGTGATTATGCTGCGGCTTCAAGGCGTGGATCAGCCGCAGTTCCAGCAAATGCGCGCCGAACTCGCCCAGTGTCTCCCGCCACTCCACCCGGCCGATGGGCTCGCCGATATGCACTTCGCGGCTCTTGCCGCCGCCCTTGACCGCGGCGAAATGCGCCAGCACGCGGGTGCGCAGATTGCTGCCCTTGCCCACGTACAAGGGCTTGCCGTCCTCGCCGTACAGCGTGTACACCCCCGGCACATCCGGCAGCAACTCCAGCTGCTCCTGCAAGGCCGCAGGCAGACCGGCCAATTCCGGCGGCGCGGCCAATACCGCCGCCATCGCCGCGCCCACGGCCGCCGCGCCCAGCTCCTGATTGGCGATGCCGAGGAAACGGTGCACAGCCTCCGCGTCCGCCAGCGCCCGGTGCCGTTCCGGCAGGCGGATGTCGTGGCGCTCGATCAAGCTATCCAGGCTGTGCTTGAAAAACTGCGGATACAAGCGGCGCGACAGCTTCACCGTGCACAGCGACTGGCTCTGGAAGCGCAGGCCGGCGCGGCGGAATTCGTTCTTCAAAAAGCCATAGTCGAAACGCGCGTTATGCGCCAGGAACAGGCGGCCGGACAACATCGTCAGCAAGCGTTCCGCCAGATCGGCAAAGCTCGGCGCCGCCGCCACCATGGCGTCGGAAATGCCGGTCATGTTCTCGATAAAGGGCGGAATGGGCTGGCCGGGATTGACCAGGGAGCTGAAGCGCTCCACCCGCTCCCCGTCGATCAGGATCACCCCCACCTCGGTGATGCGGTCGCGGCTGATGTGGCCGCCGGTGGTTTCCAGATCGACGATGGCGCAAGGCTGGGCAAACAGAGGATTCAATATCTCGCTTTCGGAGGCGACGCGCGGCTCGCGGCGCGGGGACTCATGGGGATGCTGATTACACTATAGCCGCCGGCGGCCGGCGACATCGATCGCGGCATTCTACCGCAAGCGCTACTTCGCCTTCACCACCGGCACCTCATTCCAACGCGTGGTATAGGCCGGCGACAGCAAATCCTGCTTCATCTTCCAGCCCTGCTCCAGGCCCTCGGCCAACAGCTTGACCGTGCCGCGCCCCATGCGGCGGTTGATCGCATCCATCGCCGCCATCAGGCGCTGGCTCTTCTCATCCTCCGCCGGCCCGGCGAACAGATCACCCTGCGCCTTGTCCGCGTCCACTAGCTGCCAGGCCATCACCCCGCACTTCTGATAAGCGGCGCCGGGCCGCCATAAACGCTCCAGCGCCAACAAGGCCGCCTTCACCAACGCGCGGCTGTCGGCGCTGAGCGGCAGCAGCGGCACCACCTCGCTATCGCTCTGCACCGTGCCCAGCTGGTACACGCCGCGCTGCAAGCTCACTTGCAGAAAAGTGGCCAGCGAGCCCTGGCGCCGCAAGCGCTCCGCCACCATGGCCGCGTGCATCGCCACCGCCTCGCGCGCCTCCTCCAGCCGCGTCACCTTGTGGCCGAAGGAACGCGTGGACATCAAGGACTGCCGTGGTGGCAACGCCTCTTCCAGGCTCAGGCAGGACAGGCCGTCCAATTCGTCGGCGATGCGCGCCACGGTGACGCCGAAACGGCGGATCAACCAATCCCGGTCCGCCTCCGCCAGCGCCGCCGCGTGGCCGATGCGCTCCAGCCGCAGCTTGGCCGACAGCTTGCGGCCCACGCCCCAGATCTCCTCCACCGGCACCATGGCCAGCAAGGCCAGCCGCTCGCTCGCGTCCAACGCCTGCAAATTCATCACCCCGTCGCGGGACGGGTCCAGCTTGGCCAGGTGGTTGGCCAGCTTGGCCAAGGTCTTGCTGGGGCCGATGCCGACGCACACCGGCAAGCCCAGGCCGCGCAACATCGTGTCGCGCATCTGCTGCGCCAGCCGCGTCGGTTCCGGCTCGCCGCCGATGTCCAGGAAGCATTCGTCTATCGAATACACCTCCTGCGCGCGCGCGAAGCCGGCCAGCAGACGCATCGCGCGGCCGGACAAATCGCCGTACAGGGTGTAGTTGGAGGAAAACACCGCCACCCCCAATTGCTCCAGCCGCGCCCGCTGCTGAAAATAAGGCGCGCCCATCGGCACGCCCAAGGCCTTGGCCTCGGCCGAGCGCGACACGATGCAACCATCGTTATTGGACAGCACCACGATGGGCACGCCGGCCAGGCGCGGATTGAATACCCGCTCGCAGGAGGCATAGAAGGAGTTGCAATCGACTTGGGCGTAACAGGATGGCATGGCGGCGCGCGGCGGCTTGGGGATCATTGCAGTGTAGCGCCTGAGCGCGGCCGCGCGCGAGCGCGATCATGGGGCGGCAGGCGCCGCCCCTTTACGGTTTAAACCATCAGGCCTCGCGCAGGCTGCGCGCCGTCTCTTCGCGGATCAGGTCCAGCGCATTGTGATACTCGTCCAGCGCCCAACGCGCCAGCCGGCACACCCCGGCGGC
Organism: Chromobacterium aquaticum; assembly: GCF_021129195.1. GTDB lineage: Bacteria > Pseudomonadota > Gammaproteobacteria > Burkholderiales > Chromobacteriaceae > Chromobacterium > Chromobacterium aquaticum. The sequence goes on from NZ_JAJOHW010000009.1 coordinate 79,627, forward strand.
CTGGGCGCCTTCCTCCGCCTCCGCCTGCGTGCCCAGCCGCGTCGCCACCTCCAACGCCGGGCGCAACATTTCCAGGGCTTCCAGCCCCAGTTGGCTGGCTTCCAATACGCGGCCCAGCAATTGCTGCCGCGTCACCGTTTCGCACGCTTGGCTCATGGTCTGTCCTCCTGCGACGAGGACTTCGAATTAAAAGAAAGGGAAAGGAGAAAAGGGAAGAATCGCATCGCGGCCTCCATGTCGTTTCCTGAGAGAAGGCCTGCCCGGACAGCAGGTTTGAGCAGGCACGTGACAAGGGTAGAAGACCGGTTTACTAGACCAAGACCGGCAGCCACAAGGGCTCCTTGCCACGGCCTGCCCCGAATGAGCATGACGTGGCAGCAGGCGTAGCTGTATCCAGTCGGACGCGGCTAGCCTGCGGTCTAGTAATTCGATTGGGCTTCTACTCCCGGCGCAGCGTTATTCGGCGCAGCGCGAGGCTCAGGGTACTGAGGCGGGCCGGGAGCGTCAAGAGAACGCGGGCCTCAAGGCAAGCCAGGAAACAATGCTTGAGCAGTCCCCGCCGCCCGAGGCACGCAAAGGTTCGATCCGAAGATTTCGCCCCCCGTCTGATCTCAATGAAAATGGACGCGCGATCCCGCCTCCCTGTTGGCCCGGCACGACAACCGCGGCCGGCCCATGCGCGGCCGGCTAAATTTTTTTGGAAAAAGGATTGACACTTAAAAAGCGAATCTATAGTATTCCGCTTCTCGCAAGACACAACGTCTCGCGAAACAGCGCACCCGTAGCTCAGTTGGATAGAGTATCTGGCTACGAACCAGAGGGTCGGGCGTTCGAATCGCTCCGGGTGCGCCACAACTTAGTGTCCCTATAGTTTAGCGGTTAGAACACCGCCCTTTCACGGCGGTAGCCGGGGTTCGATTCCCCGTGGGGACGCCACTAGCACCCGTAGCTCAGTTGGATAGAGTATCTGGCTACGAACCAGAGGGTCGGGCGTTCGAATCGCTCCGGGTGCGCCACAATTTGAAGTCCCTATAGTTTAGCGGTTAGAACACCGCCCTTTCACGGCGGTAGCCGGGGTTCGATTCCCCGTGGGGACGCCAGCATTAGCAAAAGCCCGTCATGGCAACATGGCGGGTTTTTTGTCATTCCGCCGCCCCGTTTCAGCGCTCCGCCCAGGCCAGCGTGGCCGCATAGCCCTCCGGCGCGGGCAAGGCCCAGGCCCGTGTCGCCGGCCAGCGGTCAGGCTCGGCAATGCTCAAAGGCAGTTCGCCCCGCGCCAGTCCGGTGGCGGCGAATGCGGACAGATGCTGGGCAATGCCCACGCCCCAGGCTTTCAACACCGCTTCCTTGATGGTCCACAACTGAAAGAAGGCCGCCACGTCCTGGCCGTGCCGGCACAATTCCAGTTCCTCCGGCCGCAGCGTCTGTTCCGCCAGCGCCGGCACGTCGCGCATCGGCTGCACCGTTTCGATGTCCACGCCCACCTGGCCGCCACGCGCGATGGCGATCAACGCGTAGGCGCCGGAATGCGACACATTGAACACCGGCGCGCCGGGCAGGCTCAAGACCGGTTTCCCATGCGCGCCCAGCTCAAACATCAGCGCGTCAGGCGCCAGGCCGGTTTCTTGCGCCAGCAGCCGCCTTAAGGCCAGCCGGGTCAGCGCGAATTGCAACTGATTGATGGTACGCAGATAGCGCAGGCAGCGCTTGCGCTCGTCCTGGCTCAAGCCCGCCAGCAGCGCCTCGTCCACCGGCCAATCCACATCCAGCCGCACGCGATACAGGCGCAAGGCCTGCGGCGCGCCCGCCGGGCTGGGCAAAAGCTTGATCAAAGCGTTCAGGTCCATCCGCCTCTCCGCGCAAAAACCGCCATTATCCCCGGCCAGCGCCGGCTAAGCCATGCCGTTTTGTGACCGCCGCGCCACAGCCGCGCCCTTTTCGCTCGCCTCAAGGCCTGTTCCAGGTTGAATTCGATAATGAGAATCGTTACCATTTGGCCATGGATAAATTCATGCACGCCCACACCGCCTCCAAGCCCGGCACCGGAACCAGCGCTGCCAGCCTGCCCCCGGTGCTGCGCAGTTGCGAACTGTTCGCCAAAGGCAAGGAAATCCTGATCGAACATCAGGGCGAAATGTATCGCTTGCAACTGACCCGCAACGGCAAGCTCATCCTGATCAAATAGGTCCCAGACCACACACACCGCAAGCCAGCCAAGACTAGCCAGCCAGCGGAAGCACCCAACCTTAGGAAGTTTGGAGTTTCCATGGCCTTATTTCGCGCCACCCCCTTGGTTCTGAGCCTGGCCGCCGCCTGGCCCGCGCTGGCGGCAACGCCGGCGGAACTGGAGACCGTTCAGGTCACCGCCCACCGCAGCAGCAAGTCGCTGGCGGAAACCGCGCCCAACGCCAGCGTGATCTCGCGCCACAAGCTGGACGAGCAACTGGTGCGCGACATCGCCGACGCGGTCAAATACGAGCCCGGCGTGGAAGTGGCCACCGATCCGGCGCGCCGCGGCAATGCCGGCTACACCATCCGCGGCATCGACGGCAACCGCATCCTGATGCTGATCGACGGCATCCGCCTGCCGGAATCCTATGCTGGCGGCGGCAGCAATAACGGAGCCGTTTCCGGCCGCGATTACGTGGAACTGGAAACCCTGCGCGCCATCGACATCGTCAAGGGCCCCACTTCCAGCCTGTACGGCTCCGACGCCATCGGCGGCGTGGTCGGCTACCGCACCAAGACCGTGGACGATTTCGTGCCGGAAGAGCAAGGCGTGGGCGGCAGCGTCAAGGGCTTTGGCGGCACCGCCAACAATGGCTGGGGCAGCAGCGCCGGCGTCGGCGTCAAGGGCGAGCGCGCCGATCTGATGCTGCTCTACACCCACCGCAACGGCCACGAAACCGACAACCAGGGCAATAACGACAGCAGCAGCACGCTGCGCACCAAGCCGAATCCGCAAAGCTGGGACAGCGACAATGTGCTGGCCAAGCTGGGCTTCAAGCCGGCCGCCAACCAGCGGCTGGAACTGACGCTGGAACACTATCGACGCGATGCTGATACCAATCTGCTTAACGCCTTAACCTCTACGGTACGCCAGAACCAATCCAAGGACAGAACCCAGCGCGACCGCGCGTCCCTTGCCTGGGAAGGCAAGCAGCTGGGCGCCTTCGACCGCCTGGCGGTGAAGGCTTACTACCAGAAGCTGGACAACGCCGACACCAATACCGAATGGCGCAGCAACGGCCAGCGCATTTTTTCTGATTACGGTTTTACCCAGGACAGCTATGGCCTGACGTTGGAGGCCGAGCACAACTTCCAGGCCCTCTCCGCCGAACACCAGCTGTTGTGGGGCGCGGACTTGAGCCGCAGCGACACTAGCCGGCCACGGATGAAGACGCTGTATAACACCAATGGCAGCAGCAGCAATGTCGTGGGAACCGACACCTTCCCCAACAAGACCTTCCCGGATAGCCGTTCCGAGCGCATCGGCCTGTTTGTCCAGGACGAAATCAAGTTCGGCAACGGTCTGGTGGCGTCTCCGTCGCTGCGTTGGGATCACTACAAGATGACACCGCAGCCGGACCAGGCTTTCGCCAACGGCAACCCCAACAACTATCAGGTGCCCACCTTCAAGGACGGTGCCTTCTCGCCCAAGCTGGGTCTGAGCCTGCCGTTCGCCGATCATTACACCGGCTTCCTGCAGTTCTCCTCCGGCTTCCGCGCGCCGCCGTTCGACGATGCCAATATGGCTTTCTCCAACACGGCTGGCAGCTACAAATACCAGGTCATCCCCAATCCCAACCTCAAATCAGAAACCAGCCGCGGCGTGGAGTTGGGCCTGAAAGGCCAGTGGGACAGCTTTGACTTCGGCGTCACAGCCTATGCCAACCGCTACAAGGACTTCATTGATCAAGTTGCATTGGGCATGATCGATGGCTTTGACACCATCCAGTACCAGAATGTCGGCGAAGTCGAGATCAAAGGCGTGGAAGGCCGTGCCGCCTGGCGCTTCGCGCCGAGCTGGCGCGCGATGGCGTCCATCGCCTACACCCATGGCCAGAACAAGCAGAAGAACGAGCCGCTGGCCAGCATCACCCCGCTCAACGCCACGCTGGGCCTGCGCTACGACCAGGCCAGCTTCGGCGGCGAAGCCTTGCTGAAACTGGCCCGCGCCAACACCCGCCTGCCTGACGTCAAACCCCAGGGCAGCAGCCAAAGTCAGCCGCCGTTCAAAGCTCCGGGCTACGCCGTGCTGGACCTGACCGCTTACTGGAAGCCGGCCAAGAACACCACGCTGCGCGCCGGCGTGTTCAACGTCTTCGACCAGAAATACTGGAAAGCCGCCGACGTGCGCGGCAAGACCAGCAGCGAGCGCGCGCTGGACCTGTTCACCCAGCCTGGCCGCAACCTCAGCGCCAGCGTCGAATACACCTTCTAACCGCGAGCGCCCGTCCCGTGGCGGGCGCCCGCTTTTGATCGCTCCAAGGAGAACCAGAATATGACCGACTTCAGCCAGCTGTGGGATCGTTACCAAATCCTGAAAGCCAGCCAGCCGAAACTGCGCGCGCGCGACGCCGCCGACGCGCTGGGCGTCAGCGAGGCCGAGCTGGTGGCCGCCGACCCGGCCAGCCAAGCCCTGCAGCCGCATTGGAACGATATCCTGAGCCAGATCGCCCATCTGGGCCCGGTGATGGCGCTGACGCGCAATCACGCCTGCGTGCATGAAACCACCGGCGATTACCGCAATGTGCAGATCGACGGCAAGATAGGCCTGGCCATCAACCCTATCATCGATCTGCGCATCTTCCTGTTCCATTGGCAGCATGCCTTCGCCGTCACCACGGCCGGCGCGCGCGGCGAGCAGCGCAGCCTGCAGTTCTTCGACCGTTTCGGCGAAGCGGTGCACAAGATCTACCTGACCGCCAATAGCGATCTGGCCGCCTACCAGCGCCTGGTGGACACCTTCGCCGCGCCCAAGGCTGTGCTGAGCATAGACCCACAGGAAGCCGAGGCGGCGGAGTTGGACGACGAGGCCATCGACAAGGCCGGCTTCCAGCAGGAATGGCAGAGCTTGCAGGACGTGCACGCCTTCCATCCCTTCCTGCGCCGCTGGGGCGTGTCGCGCCAGCAGGGCTTCCGCCTGGCGCCGGAAGGCCAGGCCTGGCGCGTGCTGCCGGAAGCGGTGGAGCAGCTGCTGCGCCGCGCCGCCCATATCGAAGCCCCCATCATGGTGTTCGCCGGCAACCGCGGCATGATCCAGATTCACACCGGTCCGGTGCGCAATGTGCAGATCGTCGGCAACTGGCTCAATGTGCTGGACCCGCACTTCAACCTGCATCTGCGCACCGATCTGATCGCCGAGGCCTGGGTCACTCGCAAGCCGGGCGATCACGGCGTGGTCACCTCGCTGGAGCTGTTCGACGATAAGGGCTTGTCGCTGGCCACTTTCTTCGGCGAACGCAAGCCGGGCCAGGCGGAACGCGTGGAATGGATCAAGCTGCTGGGCGAGCTGCCGGCACTGGAGCGCGCCGATGTCGCCTAAATTCGCCTTCGCCGCCCTGCTGGGCCTGGCCGCCGCGTTGCCCGCCTGGGCGGCAGGGAACCTCGAAAAACCGTCGCGAGCGGTTCGAGAGCAAGGCGCACCGCGCGCAGCGACCGAGATAGTACAAACGGTACAGCGAGGGAGCGAGCACGGAGCAACGCAGCTATCGAACCGCACAGCAGGTGTTTCCACGGAGCAACGCAGCTATCGAACCGCACAGCAGGTGTTTCGAGGCTTCCCGCGCAACGCATCGTGGTGATGACCCCTGACATCGCCGACATCGTGGTGGCGCTGGACGCCGGCAAGGAAGTCGTCGGCCGCGACCGTTCCAGCAAGTCGCCGGCGCTGGCTCAGGCGCAGGTGGTGGGCTTTTCCCGCGCGCTGAACGCCGAAACCATCGCCCGGCTCAAGCCCACCCTGGTGCTGGGCAGCGCCGAGGCGCAACCGCCGACGGTGTGGACCCAGCTGCGCCAGTTGCAGGTGCGCGCCGAGGAGGTGACGCGCCGCGAGGACGGCGCGGACTTCGCCGACGCGATCCGCAAAGTGGGACAGCTCTTGGGCCGCGACGCCAATGCCCAGCAACTGGCCAGCCGTTGGCAGCGCGAGATGGCGCCGCGCCCGGCGCGCGGCGTGCGCTACCTGGTCAGCTACGACGGCCAACTGGTGGCCGGCCGCGACACCGCCGCCGACACCCTGATCCGCGCCGCCGGCGGCGTCAACGTCGCCAGCCAGCTGTCCGGCTTCAAGCCTATGGCCCGCGACGCCTGGCAAAGCCTGCAACCCGACGTGATCATCCTGGGCAGCCACACCGGCGCGGTGCACGGCGGCAAGGAGGCCTTCTCCAAGCGACCGGAAATCGCGTCCACGCCGGCCGGTAAGCAGGGCCGCATCTATCTGCTGCCGGCCAAGGACGCAATGATGGTGGGACTGAACAGCCCGGCGGTGGTCGAGCAAATGGTGAAGATGTGAGCACGCTGAGCATGGAAGCCGCCGCGCCCAGCCGCGCTCGCTGGCTGCTGTTGGGCCTGATCGCCGCCAGCCTGCTGCTGCCGCTGCTGG
>NZ_JAJOHW010000010.1 GCF_021129195.1 Chromobacterium aquaticum
GGTTCGACGCCGCCGCGCCGCCGGCCGGCACCGGCGTCGTGGTGCTGGACCTGGACCCGGTGGATCAAAGGCCACCGTCAGGCGGCGTCCGTGTATTGGCGGTGCCTGGCGGGCCGTCGCCGGCGCAGGCGCGGCTTGACGGCTGGCTGGTGGACATCCACGACGTGCAGGCGATGCTGCTGGCGGTGAGTCTGGCGCGGCAAGGGTTGCCCGGCCGGGGAGAAGAAGCGCCGCCGCCGGTTTTTCCGCGAGGATTAAAAGTGCTGGCGGCGGCGAACAAGCCCTTGAACCGCCAACTGCTGCGGCAGCAGCTGGAACAGCTGGGCTGCGAGGTCTGCATGGTGGACAACGCTCAGCAGCTGCTCCAGCACCGGCTGCTATCGGGCTGTGATCTATTGATCCGCGACGCGGACCGGCCGGCGGAGGACGCGCATCAGTTGGCGCGCGCCTTGCGCGAGCGGGGCGCGCGAGCGCCCATCGTCGTGCTGGCCGCCAGGCCTGATTGCGGCGTGACGTCCGGCGATATCGACGCCTGGCTGGCCAAGCCGGTGCGACTGGATGAACTGCGCGCCATCCTGGGTCGCCTGCTGGCGGCCGCTGCCGTGCCGCCGCAGGACGAGGCCGCGGTGCCCGCCGAGATGCGCGCGCTGTTTCTGCAAATCATGGGCAGCGACCTCGTGGCTTTGCGCCAGGCATTGGCGGCGGGTAAGGTGCGCGATGTCGCCGCGCTGCTGCATCGCATGAGCGGCGCGTTGGCGGTGGTGAGCGCCACGCGCCTGGTGCGCGACCTTCAGGCCTTGGAAACGGACCTGGCGGAGACGCTGGATTTGGAGGCGGAGCGGGCCAGGATAGAGGCGGCGGGCGAGCGCATCGCCGCCATCATGCGCCGTGCCGCCGGAGACTAGGCATGCGCTGGCGCCGAGCGCCAAAGAATTGCAAACCATGGGCAGGGAAAAGTATGAACAAGCTATCCGTATTGATTACCGATGATCATCCCATCGTGCTGATGGGCATACGTGGCATGGTGGAGAGCACCAGCCAGTTCGAGGTGGCCGGCACCGCGCACAGCGCCACCGAACTGATCGAGATGCTGACCCGGATGCAGCAGAGTTCGGTGCTGCCGCCCATCGTGGTGACCGACTACAATATGCCCGGCGACGAAACCCACGGCGATGGCATCAAACTCATAGGCTATCTGCTGCGGCGCTTCGCCAGCGTCAAGCTGCTGATCTACACCATGGTGTCCAATCCATTGATCATTGCCAGCCTGTACGACCTGGGCGTGGCCGGCGTGGTGCAGAAAACCCAGCCTTTGACCGAACTGCGCAAGGCGCTGGAATGCGTGGCGGGCGGGCGGATTTACCGGCCGGGGCTGCGCGCGACGCCGGACGCGGCGGACAAGATCAGCAGCAAGGTGGAGAGGTTGTCGGCGCGCGAGTTCGAGGTGCTGCGTCACTTCGTCGCCGGCATGTCGATGGGAGAGATCGCCAAGATGCTCAACCGCAGCGTCAAGACCATCAGCGCGCAAAAAGTGGCCGGCATGGGTAAGCTGGGCGCCAGGACCGACCAGGAACTGGTGGCCCTGTGCGTGGAGCTTGGCTTGTTCCAATAAGACCCGCTAACAAAGCCACTGATCCTGCGTTGCGCTACTGTACTGCCTGCGTCGGCGCGCCTTGGCTCAGCTACGCTGCGCGGGCGGCTCTAGGTGTTGTCCGCGGCCATGAAAAAGGCCTGCGGCGCGCCGCAGGCCTGTGTGAGTGCCGAAAGCCGGCGCTCGGATTGTAAACAGGTTCTCAGAACGGAATATCGTCGTCCATATCGTCCAGCTGCTTCGGCGCCGGGCGCTGTTCCTGGCGGCGCGGCGCGGGCGGGGCTTCCTGGCGCGGGGCCGGCGCGTTGTAGCCGTAGCCGTCGTCCATGCCGCCGCCGCTCATGCCGCCGCCGGAACCGCCCATTTCATTGCGGCCGCCTTGCAGGCTGAGTTCGTTGACGCGCACGTCCGGGGACAGGCGCTTATTGCCTTCCTTGTCCTGCCATTCGCGCAGGGTCAGTTGACCGTAAACGGTCACCTGCTGGCCCTTGGCCAGGTAGTTCTTCAGCGATTCACCGCGCTTGCCCCATACCTGGCAGCTAAACCAGTTGGTGCTCTTGCGCTCGCCAAAGCCGATGTCGCTGGCTACGCGGAACGACAGTACCGGCTCACCGCTGGGGGTGTAGCGCAGTTCGGCGTCGGCGGCCAGACGGCCGTCAAAGGTGATGCTGTTCATCGATGTCTCCGAATAAAAATCTAAATATCTGGCCTGTTGCCGCGACGTGGCGGCGTTTCTTGGAGCCGTTGCTCAGAAAGTGGCCCCGATCAGGCCTTGCACCGCCGCTTCGTCCCATTGCTGTTGGGATACCTTGAGGTAGGCGACGCGGTCTGCCAGCACCACCACGGCTTCATGCACGCCGGCCACGGCGGCCAATTGCCGGGATAAGTCGCCGGCATCGCCGCGCCAATCCTCGCCGATGTGGAACATCACCGAGCGCACCGGCATCGGCGGACGCATGGCCAGCGACCACAGCAGCCAGCTTAGCATCAGCAGGCTGGTGAAGCCGAACACGCCGGTCGGGCCAAAGCGGGTGTACAACCAACCGCCTAGGGCCGCGCCCAGGAACAGGCCAAGGGATTGGGCGGTATTATACACGCCAATCGCGGTTCCCTTGGCATCCGCCGGCGCGATCTTGGAAATCAAGGACGGCAGCGTGGCTTCCAGAATATTGAAGGCGATGAAATACAGGCCCAGCCAGCTGACGATCTGCCAGAAGCTGTCCAGCGCCATCGCCATGCCCAGCTGGGCGGCGGCCATCAGCGCGATGGCGCCGACGAACACCTGCTTGAGCCGCGCCTTTTTCTCGCCGTAGATGATGGCCGGCACCATCAGCAGGAAGCCTATCACCGTCACCGGCAGATACACCTGCCAGTGCTGGGTCTTGTCCAGGTGGGCGGTCTTGATCAGCGCGAAGGGGATGGTGACGAACATCGCCATCTGGGCCGCGTGCAAGGCGAAGATGCCGTAATTGAGCTGCAGCAGCTGGGGGTCTTTCAGCACCGCCGGCAGCCGCTTGGCATTGGCCTCGGTGTCGGAGTGGAAACGGGAACTGACCGGGTCCGGGATGATCAGCCACACGCCTATCAACGCCGCCAGCGACAGCGCGCCGGTGAGCGCGAAAATGCCGTTGACGCCGATGTACTTGGCCAGCAGCGGCCCCAGCACCAGGCTGGCGGCGAAAGTGGTGCCGATGGACATGCCTATCATCGCCATCGCCTTGGTGCGGTTCTCCTCGCGGGTCAGGTCCGCCAGCAGCGCGGTGATGGCGGCGGAAATGGCGCCGGCGCCCTGGATCACCCGGCCCACGGTCAGGGTGGCGATGTCGTGCGCGCCGGCGGCGACGAAGCTGCCCAGCGCGAATAGCAGCAAGCCGCCGTAAATCACCTTCTTGCGGCCTATCTTGTCGGACAGCATGCCCAGCGGCAGCTGCAACAAGGCCTGGGTCAGGCCGTAACTGCCCAGCGCGATGCCGATCAGGGTATGGTTTTGCGCGCCGTCCAGGGTCTGGGCGTAGAGGGCGAATACCGGCAGGATCAGGAACATGCCCAGCATGCGCAGGGCGTAGATGCCGGAAAGGCCAAGGCTGGCCCGGAGTTCTGTTGCGTTCATTCTTGTGTGCGTCGTTTGCGTTGCTGACGGGCGGCGGCCGCGATGGCCGCGCCCAATGGTTCTAGTAACGACTCGGCGTCGTTCCGGATGACGCCGCGTGTAAAGACTGGTGGAGTCAGACTTGCCAAGTCAGGTATATTAACAGGTTCCCTGACCGACGGTGAGTAACGGCTCCAATATGGACAGCATTCGCATTCGCGGCGCACGCACGCACAATCTGAAGAACATCAACCTGGACTTGCCCCGCCACCAGCTGATCGTGATTACCGGCCTGTCGGGCTCTGGCAAATCCTCGCTGGCCTTCGACACCCTGTACGCGGAAGGGCAGCGTCGCTATGTGGAAAGCCTGTCCGCCTATGCGCGCCAGTTTCTGCAACTGATGGAAAAGCCGGACGTGGACCTGATAGAAGGCCTGTCGCCGGCGATCTCCATCGAGCAGAAAGCCACCAGCCACAACCCGCGCTCCACCGTGGGCACCGTCACCGAAATCCACGACTATCTGCGCCTGCTGTACGCGCGCGTGGGCGAGCCGCATTGCCCGGAGCACGGCGTGCCGCTGTCCTCGCAAACCGTCAGCCAGATGGTGGATCACGTGCTGGCGCTGCCGGAAGAGAGCCGGGTGATGATCCTGGCGCCGGTCATCGTCGGCCGCAAGGGCGAGAATTTGGACCTGTTCGAAGACCTGCGCGCCCAGGGCTTTGTGCGGGTGCGCGTGGACGGCGAAGTATTTGAAATCGACGCCGTGCCCAAGCTGGACAAGAACAAGAAGCACACCATCGAGGTGGTGATAGACCGCCTGAAAGTGCGCGCGGACATGAAGCAGCGGCTGGCGGAAAGCTTTGAAACCGCGCTGCGCCACGCCGAGGGCCGCGCCATCGCCGTGGAAATGGACAGCGCCAAGGAACACTGGTTTTCCGCCAAGTTCGCCTGCCCGGTGTGCTCCTACAGCCTGCCGGAGCTGGAGCCGCGGCTGTTCTCCTTCAACAACCCGATGGGCGCCTGCCCCAAGTGCGACGGCCTGGGCGAAATCACCTTCTTCGACCCGCGCCGCGTGGTGGCGCATCCGGAACTGAGCCTGGCCGCCGGCGCGATCAAGGGCTGGGACAAGCGCAACCAGTTCTACTTCCAGATGCTGATGGCGCTGGGCGAGCATTACGGCTTCTCCGTGGCCGAACTCGCCTTCGAGGACCTGCCGGAAAAAGTGCGCAATGTGGTGCTGCACGGCTCCGGCCGCGACAGCATCGAATTCAGCTATATGTCGGAGAAGGGCACCAAGTTCAGCCGCGCGCATCCGTTCGAGGGTATCATCCCCAATCTGGAGCGCCGCTATCGCGAAACCGACTCCTCCGCGGTGCGCGAGGAACTGGCCAAGTACCAGAACAACCAGCCCTGCCCGCACTGCCAGGGCTCGCGGCTGCGCCTGGAAGCGCGCCACGTCTTCGTTGGCGAGAAAACCCTGTACGAGATCAACCAGATGCCGCTGAAGGAGACCGCGCTCTTCTTCGCCCAGCTGGCCTTCAGCGGCCAGAAACAGGCGGTGGCGGAAAAAATCGTCAAGGAAATCAGCGAGCGGGTGTCCTTCCTCAACAATGTGGGCCTGGACTACCTCAACCTGTCCCGCTCCGCTGACACCCTGTCCGGCGGCGAGGCGCAGCGCATCCGCCTGGCCAGCCAGATCGGCTCCGGCCTGACCGGCGTGATGTATGTGCTGGACGAGCCGTCCATCGGCCTGCACCAGCGCGACAACGACCGCCTGCTGGCCACGCTGATGCGGCTGCGCGATCTGGGCAATAGCGTGATCGTGGTCGAGCACGACGAAGACGCCATCCGCGCCGCGGATTACCTGGTGGACATGGGCCCGGGCGCCGGCGAGCATGGCGGCGAAGTGCTGGTGGCCGGCACCCCGGACGAAGTGGCCGCCTGCGCCGGCTCCATCACCGGCGACTTCCTGTCCGGCCGCCGTCGCATCGCGCTGGGCGGCGAACGCCGCGAAGTGGACCCGGAACGCATGCTGCGCCTGATAGGCGCCAGCGGCAACAACCTCAAGAACGTCACGCTGGAGCTGCCGCTGGGCATGCTGGTATGCATCACCGGCGTGTCCGGCTCCGGCAAATCCACGCTGATCAACGACACCCTGTACAAGATCACCGCGCGCGAGCTCAACGGCGCCAGCGAAGAACCGGCGGCCTACCAGGACATCCAGGGCCTGAAGCAGCTGGACAAGGTGATCAACGTCGATCAAAGCCCGATCGGCCGCACCCCGCGCTCCAACCCGGCTACCTATACCGGCTTGTTCACGCCCATCCGCGAGCTGTTCGCCGGCGTGCCGCTGTCGCGCGAGCGCGGCTACGGCCCGGGCCGCTTCTCCTTCAACGTCAAGGGCGGCCGTTGCGAAGCCTGCCAGGGCGACGGCATGATCAAGGTGGAAATGCACTTCCTGCCCGATGTCTACGTGCCCTGCGACGTGTGCCACGGCAAGCGCTACAACCGCGAAACGCTGGAAGTGCAATACAAGGGCAAGAGCATCCACGAAGTGCTGGAAATGACCGTGGAACAGGCGCTGGAATTCTTCAGCGTGGTGCCCACCGTGGCGCGCAAGCTGCGCACCCTGATGGACGTGGGCCTGGGCTATATCCGCCTGGGGCAGAGCGCCACCACCCTGTCCGGCGGCGAGGCCCAGCGCGTCAAGCTGGGGCTGGAACTGTCCAAGCGCGACACCGGCCGCACTCTGTACATTCTGGACGAGCCCACCACCGGCCTGCATTTCCATGACATCGACCTGCTGCTGCAAGTGCTGCATCGGTTGCGCGAAAGCGGCAATACCGTGGTGGTGATCGAACACAATCTGGACGTGGTCAAGACCGCGGACTGGCTGATCGACCTGGGGCCTGAAGGCGGCGCCGGCGGCGGCCAGATCATCGCCACCGGCACGCCGGAACAAGTGGCGGCCAATCCGGTCAGCCATACCGGGCGCTATCTGCAGCCTTTGTTGCAGCGCGAGCGCCCGTGATGGCAATCAAGTACAATGCGCGGATAGGCTGCTTGCTGTTATAAAGAATGACCGGTGGCGGCAAGGGGTAGAGGGGGCGCCGCCCGGCAGGACGGCCCGCCGCCCCGCGCCGTCGCATCAAAAACAATAGAGGAAGTCATGCTGACTTTAGGCAAGATCGATCACATCCACATTCGAGTGACTGATGTGCCCAAGGCCCTGAAATGGTATCAGCGCGTGCTGGCCATGGCCCCGGACCCGCGCTACAAGCATATGCGCGAAGGGCCGCACGGCGCGGTGATGCTGGTCAACGCCAACGGCGCGGTGCGCCTGGCGGTGAGCCTGGCGGTGAACGAGGATAAGAGCGGCAATGTCAGCCACCAGGGCGCCATCGCCTTTGTCGTGGGCGGCCAGGATTTCCTGGAATGGATAGACCAGTTGGCCGGCGAGCGCGTCACCAATAGCGAAGGCCAGACCATCGCCCGCGATTCAGTGCGCGACCATCGCTTCTTCTGCTCGCTGTCCTTTGTCGATCCCTTCGGCAACCCGTTCGAGATCGTCAGCTACGACCACACCTGGCTGGTGGGCAAGCTCAAGCTGAATGGACAGCTGGAGTGAGCCGCGCCGCGCCGCCGCATCCAACCGCTCGCTTGCGAGCGGTTTTTTATTGCCGGCCAGGCCGCCCACTTCTCCATCAAGAGGCCGTATCGCCATGAGCAAGGATCAAAGCAGGGAAGACGAGGGCGCGGCCGGGCCGGGCCGCTTGCCCTCGCTGCGGCTGCTGGCCGGCTTTGAAGCCGCCGCGCGGCTGGGCAGCGTCTCCCGCGCAGCCGAGGCGCTGCACCTGTCGCAGTCCGCGGTCAGCCACCAGATCCAGCAGCTGGAAGCCTTTGTCGGCCAGCCGCTGTTCCAGCGCGTGGGCCGCGGCATCGAGCTGACCTTTGCCGGCCAAATGCTGCAACAAAGCGTGCGGCGCGCGCTGGACACGCTGCGCCGCGGCCTGGACCGCATCGCGGTCTACACCGACCCCGGCCTGGTGGTGCTGGTGGGACCGGCCTTTGTGCTGCATGGCTGGCTGCAGGGCCGGCTGGAACGGCTGCGCGCCGTCCATCCCGACATCGTGCCGCTGCTGTCCACCGACGAAGAACCGGGCCAGGCTGACGAAATCGATGTCGACATCGTCATCGGCCGCCAGCCGCTGGCGATGGCCGGCTGGGAAGATGCGGCCTGGCTGCGCGAAGACTGGCGCTTCGTCGCCGCGCCGGCGCTGGCGGAACAGCTGGCGGCGCTGTCGGCCGAGCGCCACCCGCAACAGGCGCGGCTGATCTGCCTGGAAAAGACGCGCATGCCGGAAGCGGCGGAAGCCGCGCTGCAAGCGCTGCTGCCGCGTTTCGGCATCGCCGCGGTCTACGACGCGCCGCAGCTGGCGCTGGACGCGGCCTTGCGCGGCCACGGCATCGCCTGCCTGCCGTCGCTGGCGCTGGAGGAAGCACTGGCCGACGGCCGGCTGTGCGAACTGGCCGGCTACCCGCGCCAGCCGGGCGCGCAATGGTGGCTGTCGCGGCCGCGCGATACGCTGCGCAGCGAGGCGATGGCGAATCTGTTCGATTGGCTGAGGGCAGAGGGCGGCGCAGGGCGCTAAGAACCTGTTTACGATCTGCTGCGCGTCGTGAGACGCGCGGTGAGTACCGCTTCGAAATGCTCATGTAGCACTTGTACATTCCGCTTTCTCAGCCGTTTTCGCCTTGTCTCGCCTTAGCTCGCGAGATCGTAAACACGCTCTAAAACCGGCCCGGCTCGCCAGCGCTTAGCGGCGCTCCATGATTTGGTTTTGCTCTTCCTCGGACAGCCAATTCCAGACCACCTCGTAGTAAAGCTGGTGGATTTCCGGGTAGTTTTCCTCGCCAAACCTTTGAAAATTCTCCATGGTGTAATTGTCCGGCTGATGGAATAGCTGCTGGATATTCTCAAGCAAGGCATACACCCTCAGCACATCATGCGGCTTGATTTTGGGTTCCATATGGCTCCTGTTTGCGGCCTCTTTCGTTGGGCCGCGGCGTGGCGCCGGAGGCGCGAAGCGTGGCTTGGGCGGAGGATGGCGTTCAATTCATGGGCAGCGCCGATGGATGCTCCACTGGAATGATGGCGGTGTGGGGGCCGGCTAAAATGGCCAGCTCCGTAAAAAAGAACTCCAGATCGTTGGAGAACACATCAAACGCGCCATGGCCATATTCGCCGGCCAGTTTTGCCATGCAAACATAATGGCATGAATGGGCGAGCAGTTCGTAAACCTGGCTATTGATCTCCGTTTGCGGCTCATCCAGGAAGGCACTGAGCAGCGGTTGGGATGGCGGCTTGCTTTCACGGCGCCGAGACAGGATGGCGTGCTTCTTGAGCTCCTGCTTGAAGTTCATATGCTCGTCATGAAGTGCCTTGAATCTTCCATTCTTATCCCGGAACAGCATGCGCGGCAGATAGGCCAGCGGCGTTTTTGGCGGAGGGCAGAGCGCGTTTTGGACATTGAAGTGGAAGCAATGTGAAATCAATGCCTTGAGCAAATTGCCGCTTGCCGCGCACTGATCAAAGCCAATGCCGCCATCCTGGCTTTTAGCCATGACGAGAGCAAACTCGGCCGCATCCGGCGCGCCAATGCGCTCCGTTCTTGTGCTGGAATCATGCTTGAATTGGTCAAAGCAGGCTGTGTGATAAAGGATGCTGTAGTCAGTCATGGGCTAGGTCTGTGTGCTTCAATCGCCTCGCTCAGGCCGTCGTCCTCAACATGGCATAAGAGGGCCGGGCCCATCCAAGGCCGGCCAAGCTTAGAGCCGCTAACAAAACCTCGCAGAGAACCTGAGCCAAGGCGTGCCGACGCAGGCAGTACAAGTAGTACGACAAGGAGGCACAACGCAGGATCAGGGGTTTTGTTAGCGGGTCTTATTGCAGATCCTTGGGGATCACCGGGTTTTGCTGGCCCGGCGGTGCTGGCGGCAGCTCCGGGTCTTTGTAGTCGCTGACGATGGGAATGCCCTGAGCCTTGAGAGTGGCTTCCTTGATATTCCGCTCAGACCTTAACTTCCTGGCAATGGGAATCCATAGCTGGCGCCAGTGATCGCGTTCCTTCTCATCCACATACATTCTTTGCACTTCTTCATGTGGTTCTATGGTGAAGCTCATGATGTAGGCTCCGGGCTTGTTGGGGTCCAGATGATCTTGATCCCGGTCCACCGTCACGCGCATATAAGTATGGTTGAGATAAAGCTCCCAGTTTAGAGAGCCATCGAGTTGCATCCATTCCGCGAAAGACAGCTTGTAGTTTGGGTCCAGATCATCCGCACCATAGTAGTTCAAGGCATGAATGCCACTTAGTCTGGGTTTATTAAAGGAAAATGCTGTTTTCCAGCCTAAAGCGGTGAACTTTTCAACGAGATCCAGGATGTAGAGCCGGGCTTCATCATGAGACATGGCACCGCCATTTTTGACTCGGGCATTGATGTCGATAATGGTTATTCCTACGTCACGATCTTGATCATCGGTAGCCATGATGCTTAAAGCGTTTGGGATGACAGTTCTCACGCCACCTGCATCCACGATGGCAGAGGGGAGAGCGTTGGATTCAAATGGCTGTGTTTTGTAAATGCTCACGCCGAAGTTTTTAATTTCCGGTGCCAGAGCCGTTGAGTATTTTTTTTGCCAATCTTCACCACGCTGATACAGCGCCAGTTCTATATGCGCAGGATAGGCCGGCTTCGCCTGCTCTTGGCGTGGCGGCTCAGCGCGGGACGTAATGCTGGCGATGACCCCGATGATGGCAAGGAGTACGGCCAGTGTGATGATGGCGGTTTTACTCATATTGGTCCGTAGCATCAAAAAAGACGGCCCCATCCGAGGCCGGCCAAGCTTATTGCAGATCCTTGGGGATCACCGGGTTTTGCTGGCCCGGCGGCGCTGGCGGCAGCTCCGGGTCTTTGTAGTCGCTGACGATGGGAATGCCCTGAGCCTTGAGCTTGGCTTCCTTGATATTCCGCTCTGACCTTAACTTCCTGGCAATGGGAATCCATAACTGGCGCCAGTGATCGCGTTCCTTCTCCTCCACATATATTCTTTGCACTTCTTCATGTGGTTCTATGGTGAAGCTCATGATGTAAGCGCCGGGTTTGTTGGGGTCCAAATGGTCTTGGTCTCGGTTAATATTCAGCGTTATAAAGGTATGATTGAGGTAGAGCTCCCAACTCAGTATTCCCTTAAGCTGCATCCATTCCGCGAAAGATAGCTTGTAGTTTGGGTCCAAGGCATCCGCGCCATAGTAGTTCAAGGCATGAATACCATTCAATCTAGGTTTGTTTAAGGGAGTCACCATTTTCCAGCCCGCGATGGAGAGCTTTTCGATGATGTCTAGGATGTAGAGCCGGGCTTCATCATGAGACATTGCTCCGCCGTTTTTGACTCGGGCATGGACGTTTATGCGTGTTATGCCGAGGCCACGGGTCTTGTTTTCCACTCCCATGATACTTAAGGCTTTGGGGATAACCGTCTTTACTCCGCCTGCGTCTATGGTGACCATAGGGAGGGCATTGGCATCGAAATCGATGCTGTTATAAAAATTCAAGCCAAAGTTTCTGGTTTCAGCGATGACGGCGGTCGGGTATTGCTTTTCCCAGTCATCACCACGTTGATACAGCGCCAGTTCTATATGCGCAGGATAGGTCGGCTGCGCCTGCTCTTGGCGAGGCGGCTCAGCGCGGGACGTGATGCCGGCGATGCCACCGATGATGGCAAGGAGTGCGGCCAGTGTGATGAGGGCGGTTCTACTCATATTGGTCCGTAGCATCAAAAAAGACGGCCCCATCCGAGGCCGGCCAAGCTTATTGCAGATCCTTGGGGATCACCGGGTTTTGCTGGCCCGGCGGCGCTGGCGGCAGCTCCGGGTCTTTGTAGTCGCTGACGATGGGAATGCCCTGAGCCTTGAGAGTGGCTTCCTTTATATTCCGCTCTGACCTTAACTTCCTGGCAATGGGAATCCATAGCTGACGCCAGTGATCGCGTTCCTTCTGATCCACATACATTCTTTGCACTTCCTCATGTGGTTCTATGGTCAGGCTGATGATGTAAGCGCCGGGTTTGTTGGGGTCCAGATGATCTTGATCCCGGTCCACAGTCACGCGCATATAAGTATGGTTGAGATAAAGCTTCCAGTTTAGAGACCCATCAAGTTGCATCCATTCCGCCAAAGACAGCTTGTAGTTTGGGTCCAGTGCATCCGCGCCATAGTAGTTCAAGGCATGAATGCCGCTTAGTCTGGGTTTGTTAAAGGAAAATGCTATTTTCCAGCCCGCAGCAGTGAACTTCTCGATGAGGTCCAGAATGTAGAGCCTTGCTTCATCATGAGACATCGCGCCACCATTTTTTACCCTGGCAGTGATGAAAATGCTGATTATCTCAGGAGAGCGATTCTTCTCTTCAGTCGCTGAAATGCTTAAAACTTTGGGAATGACGGTCTTTGTTTCGCCAGCGTTAATCGTGACGCTAGGAAGCGCATTGGGATCAAAATTCATAGCCTTGTAGAAATTCAAGCCAAAATTTTGAGTTTCAGCAGCAACAACGGTTGGGTATTTTTTTTGCCAGTCATCACCATGCTGATACATGGCTAGTTCTATATTGCTTGGGTAGCTGGGAGTCATTTTTTTGGGGCTCTCTTGGCTTTTATTCGATGTGTTGAAGGCAATCGCGATAACGGTAGCAAAAGCAACCAACAAGGCTAGGATGATTTTTGTTGTCTTAGTCATTGCTGTTATGCCAGCCTGCCATGGTTTTTAACTCGGACTCCATCAGATTTTTTTCTTTCCTCATTAGATCATGGAATGTGTTTGCGGCATTCAATATCCACTTCATCCTGCTGTCGTAATCTTCCAATTTAGTGCCTGGGGGAGGTATGGATTTTAATTCATTTTTATCTGTTTTACAGGCATGGGTGAAGACCAGTTCGATATCCGGCAGAAGCGGGTTGAGCATGGTGTCCTTGATCATCTCCTTGCCTTCGCGCTGTATCTGGACCCAGCTTTTGAAGGCCTTGTTTTCATACATCAAGGGTTGCAATATCTCTTTTTGCTCATGCACCGCGATCTGTTTTAGGTGTTCTAGTTGGAAGGCCGCACGGTCATCTGGGTTGGTTTCTTGCTCTATTTTTTTTACGTATTTAAACCCTTTGATCACACTAGGGGTGGCCGCCAGATAGTTTATTTGCGGGAGCACTTCCGCGCCTTGTTCCATGCGCTCCAGATTGTCGATGACTTGCTTGTGCAGGTCTTTGCAGCCGCGCGACGGCACGCACTTATCGAAGTGTTCCGGGTAGCGGCTGTAATACCAGTGGAAGGGGGCGATGTCCTGGAACAGCCAGAAATTGCCCAGCGCCAGATGGCGTCTGACAAAGTCGGGGTCGATGATATTGGGCAGATAAGGGCGG
Organism: Chromobacterium aquaticum; assembly: GCF_021129195.1. Taxonomy (GTDB): domain Bacteria; phylum Pseudomonadota; class Gammaproteobacteria; order Burkholderiales; family Chromobacteriaceae; genus Chromobacterium; species Chromobacterium aquaticum. Next base: position 13,151 of record NZ_JAJOHW010000010.1, read on the forward strand.
GACATCGCCCGCCCGGCGGTGGATTGCCAGGCATCAATGGTGCAAGCCACGGTTTTGCTGGCGAAGGCGCCCAGGGCCATCCAGTAATAGCGGCCCTTTTTCTTGATATTGCCGTGCTCCTCAATTTCTAGATAAAAGCGGGCGTAAGTGGCGGCAATCACTCTTGCTCTGTCACCGTAATTGTTGAGGATGCGGCGTGGCGGCGGGCTGTTCGGCGGTTTGGGGCCGGTCAAATAGCGTGAGAGTGTAATGGGGCGCGAGACACGCAGGTAGGCGAAAGCCTGGGCCTGTGACAGCGGGGTTTTGCAGTCGGCCTTATTGGTGCAGACGGAGCCCTCGGTGGTATTGGTATTGGCTTTGTAAGCGGTGCTGTCCGCCATCTCACGGTTCTCCTTCCGGTGGCTGCATGTCTTCGGATGGCAGTATCTCATGCCATACCAGGCTGGCCTTCAGCGGCGTCGATTGTTGGGTATGGACGCGTTGGGTGCTGCCGTCCGACCTGGTGTGCTGGAGCAAGTGCTGCTGTCCGTCACTGATGGCCAGCATCAGGCCGGACAGGGGCTTGCCGGTGGGGCCCAGAATGCGGAATTGCTCATCATAGCGTTCCGCGCTGGGAAAGCCCTGCATGTTCACGCCTATGCTGGCCGGGCCGCTCAGTTTGTGGCTGGCGCCCTTGACGCTGACTTCGCCCGGGCAGTGCACTTCGATATTGCCGCCCTTGAGCCGGATATAGCCGCCGCCGCTGGTGAGCAGGATTTCCTGACCAGCGGCGATTTCCACCTTGCCCTTGCAGGCGGTGACGGTCACATCCTTGTCCGCGGTGACTTCTATGCTGTCGCTCTGCGCTTGAACCTGCACCTTGCCCTTGGCGGCGATCAGCTTCAGCGCGATCTGGTCCTTGATCCC
>NZ_JAJOHW010000011.1 GCF_021129195.1 Chromobacterium aquaticum
CTGCTGCTGACCGAGGCCTTAGAACCTGTTCAAAGTCTGCTGCGCTTCGGCGATACGGCGTTGAAACCAAGCTCAAAATGCTCATGTACCACGTGTACATTCCGCTTTTTCGCTCGTTTCCGCCTTGTCTCGCCCTTGCTCGCGAGACTTTGAACAGGCTCTTAGTAGTGGTAACGACACTGCAAAATGGTCAGCACATCATTATGTACGGCATAGACTAGGCGATGCTCGTCATCGATACGGCGCGACCAGAAGCCGGCGAACTGATGCCTCAGCGGCTCCGGCTTGCCTATCCCTTCAAACGGGTTGCGCTGGATGTCCTTGATCAGAGCGTTGATGCGCTTGAAGGTGGGCTTGCTGTTCTGCTGCCAGTAGAGGTAATCCTCCCACGCGTTGTCATCAAACTTGATCTGCATCACTCGCCTCCGTCTTCGAGCAGCGTCCTTTCCTTGGCTTCTCCGTTGTGGAATCTTGCCGCCGCATCGGCCAGCCGCTTGGCGTTTTCAGGGGAGCGCGTCAGGTAGGCGGTTTCTTCCAACGCGTTGTAATCGGCCAGCGACATGATCACCACCGGCTCACCGCGCTGGGTGGTGACGATCACCGGCGCCCGGTCTTCATTCACTTGGCGCATGACTTCGGCCAGGTGCTGGCGGGTGTGGCTGTAGGTAAGCGCTTTCAAGGTATGCCTCCCTCAAGTCGACAATGATTGTACAAACCATAGCACAATCACCACAACCATACAGCCTGTCGCGACTCGCGCCGGTAGATTCCCCCATGCTCAACACCCTTCCGAAGCGCCTGCTGTTCTAGCGCCGCCCAAACAAGCCCCAAGAGAAGTCCACTTCCCCATCCTGAAACACGGGAAAGCCGCGCAAGCATGAACGCAGCCACACCTCGATCACCTAACAGATAGTTCTGGCCATCAATGAACGGCCGCCCTTTCGAGGGAGGTTTAAATGTCCGGAATACTTTGCACGATGAAGGAAATTCGTCGGCTGACAGGGTTTCACCCTGCAACGATCTACCGTAAGATCAAGAAGAATGAATTTCCCGAGCCCATCAAAATCGGAACCGCGTCTCGCTGGCCTGAAGAGGACTATGCGAAATGGCGGGCAGAGTACATCTCCAAGCAGCGTGCTGACCCCACCGACAAGCTTTGTGAGTAACACTGTGAGTAACAAAGCATCGTACCAGAAATTAGTGCCAACAAATTCAATGGGTTAGACCAAAAATGCTATTGATGATCGACAACTACGACTCATTCACCTACAACCTGGTGCAGTACTTCGGCGAGCTGGGCCAGGAGGTGAAGGTGTTCCGCAACGATGAAATCACCGTGCAGCAAATCGAAGCGCTGCGCCCGCAATACCTGGTGATCTCGCCCGGCCCCTGCACCCCCAACGAGGCCGGCGTGTCGGTACCGGCAATCAAGCACTTCGCCGGCCAACTGCCCATCATGGGCGTGTGCCTGGGTCACCAGGGCATAGGCCAGGCTTTCGGCGGCCGCATCGTTCACGCCAAGCAACTGATGCACGGCAAGGTGTCGCCGGTGCATCACCACGATGTCGGCATGTTCCGCGGCCTGCCCAATCCAGTCACCTGCACCCGCTACCATTCGCTGGTGATCGAGCGCGAGACGCTGCCGGACTGCCTGGATGTCACCGCCTGGACCGACGACGGCGAGATCATGGGCGTGCGCCACAAGACGCTGCCGATAGAGGGCGTGCAGTTCCACCCGGAATCCATTCTCACCGAGCATGGCCACGCGATGCTGGACAACTTCTTGAAAGAGTTCGCCTGATGAAGAGGATGTTGATGCTGGTCGCGGCGCTGACGTTGGCAGGCGCGGTGCAAGCCGGCGCGCTGGATGATTGCATGCGCGCCGAAGCGCAAAGTCCGGCGGTATCCGCCTGCCTGCAGCAGCGCCAGGCCAAGGCCGAGGCGGCGCTAGCCCTGGCGGAACAGCGGACCGCCACCGCGATGCGCGATCTGGATCAGGTCACCGGCAACCGCTACCGGACGCGCTTGGCCTTGAGCCAATCCGCGCGCGCCTTCAAGGTCTACCTGGACAAACAGTGCCGCTGGGTGGCCAGCAGCTACGCCAGCGGCAATGGCGCCGCCCAGGCCCAAGCCGGCTGCCGTATCGACCTGACCGAGCAGCGCCTCGCCCAATTGGCGGCGCACGCCGGCAACTGAATTCCCGGAGCGGCCGGCACCGCGCCGGCCTCGCCCGCCCAAGCTAAAGGACTACCCGATGATTACCCCGCAGGCCGCGCTGAACCGGCTGATCGACGGCAATGAACTGTTCTATGACGAGATGCTGGACTTGATGCGCCAGATCATGCGCGGCGAACTGACGCCGGCGCAGACCGCGGCCATCTTGATCGGCCTGCGCGTCAAGGTGGAATCGGTGCTGGAAATCGCCGCCGCCGCCACCGTGATGCGCGAGTTCGCCACGCCAGTGCCCATCAGCCTGCGCGAGCATCTGGTGGACACCTGCGGCACCGGTGGCGACAAATCCCATACCTTCAATATCTCCACCACCGCCGCCTTCGTCGCCGCGGCGGCCGGCGCCCGCGTGGCCAAGCACGGGGGCCGCTCGGTGTCGTCCAGCTCCGGCAGCGCCGATGTGCTGGAGTCGCTGGGGGTGCAGCTGGCGCTGAGCGCCGAGCAGGTGGGCCGCTGTGTCGACGAAATCGGCATCGGCTTCATGTTCGCACCCAATCATCACACCGCGATGCGCCACGTGGCGCCCATCCGCAAGGAGTTGGGCGCGCGCACCATCTTCAACATCCTGGGACCGCTGACCAATCCGGCCGACGCTGAAAACCAGCTGATGGGCGTGTTCCACCCTGATCTGGTCGGCATCCAGGCGCGGGTGCTGAAACAATTGGGCAGCCGCCACGCGCTGATCGTGCACGGGCAGGATGGACTGGATGAGCTGACCTTGTCCGGGCCCAGCATGGTGGCGGAGTTGAAGGACGGCCAGATTGAGGAATACTTGCTGGACCCGCGCGAACTGGGCTTCGAATTCGCCGAACTCAAGCAGTTGCGCGCCGAAACCGCCGCCGCCTCGCGCGACATTCTGCTGGCGGTGCTGAATCAGGAAACCGGCCCTGCGCGCGACATCGTCATCCTCAACGCCGCCGCCGCCATCTACACGGCCGGGGTTTCCCCTAGCCTGGCCGACGGTGTTACCATGGCGCGCGAAGCGCTAGACTCGGGCCGCGCCCGAGCCAAGCTGGATCAATTGATCCAACTCAGTCACGCGCTGACGGCTTGAGCCCAGAATAATCCGCGCCGGCATCGCAGCCCTTGCCGGCGCCCCTAGATATGAATGCACCATTAAAGCCATGAGCAAACTGTCCAAAGACATCTTCAAGGCCTATGACATCCGCGGCATCGTCGGCAAGACCCTGACCAATGACGTCGCCCGCCAGATCGGCCAGGCCATCGGTTCCGAAGCCAAGGCCCGCAAAGTGAAATCCATCGTGGTCGGCCGCGACGGCCGCCTGTCCGGCCCCGAGCTGTGCCAGGCGCTGGCCGAAGGCATCCAGGCCGCCGGCGTCGACGTGGTCGACGTGGGCCGCGTCGCCACGCCGATGCTGTATTTCGCCGCCCATGAGCTGGGCTCGCTGTCCGGCGTGATGGTCACCGGCAGCCACAATCCTCCGGATTACAACGGCTTCAAGATGATGCTGGCCGGCAATACCCTGGCCGGCGACGATATCCAGAAGTTGTACCAGCGCATCGTCGATGGCGATCTCGCCAGCGGCGAAGGCGGCTACGGCACTCATGACATCGCCGAAGCCTATCTGGACCGCATCACCTCCGACATCAAGCTGGAGCGCCCGCTCAATATCGTGGTGGACTGCGGCAACGGCGTGCCCGGCGCGTTCGCGCCGGTGTTGTTCCGCCGCCTGGGCTGCCGCGTGCGCGAGCTGTTCTGCGACGTGGACGGCAACTTCCCCAATCACCACCCGGATCCGGCCAAGCCGGAAAATCTGCAGGATGTGATCGACGCGCTGCAGAAGACCGACGCCGAAATCGGCCTGGCCTTCGACGGCGACGGCGACCGCCTGGGCGTGGTGACCAAGGACGGCACCATCATCTGGCCGGACCGCCAGCTGATGCTGTTCGCCGCCGACGTGCTGGAGCGCAATCCCAAGGCCAAGATCATCTACGATGTGAAATCCACCCGCCTGCTCAAGCCATGGATCAAGCAAAACGGCGGCGTGCCGGTGATGGCGCGCACCGGCCACAGCTTCATCAAGGCCAAGATCAAGGAAACCGGCGCGCTGCTGGCCGGCGAGATGAGCGGCCATGTGTTCTTCAAGGAACGCTGGTACGGCTTCGACGACGGCATGTACGCCGGCGCCCGCCTGCTGGAAGTGCTGTCCCGCGTCGAGGACCCCAGCGCGCTGCTCAATGCGCTGCCCAATGCGGTCTCCACGCCGGAACTCAACCTGAAGATGGCCAAGGAAGGCGAGAACCACGCCTTGATCGCCAAATTGCAGGCCTCCGCCAGCTTCGACGGCGCCGAAGAGGTCAACACCCTGGACGGCCTGCGCGTGGAATACAAGGACGGCTTCGGCCTGGCGCGCGCGTCCAACACCACGCCGGTGATCGTGCTGCGCTTCGAGGCCGACAACGACGTGGCGCTGGAGCGCATCAAGGGTGACTTCCGCCGCGTGCTGGGCACCGCCACTGACGCCAAGCTGCCGTTCTGACACCGGACAGTCCAACGTCTTGCCAGCGTTCCACGCGAACGCGAATCAACACCGCCGGGGACATGGCCGCAGCCATGTCCCTGTTGTATTGAAAGGAAAACCATGTACGCCCAGGCTGCATCCAGCTTCAACACCGCGCGCGACCTGCTGCGCTTCGCCGTCTCGCGCTTCAACGACGCCGGCCTGTTCTACGGCCACGGCACCCAGAACGCCTACGACGAAGCCGCTTACCTGATTTTGTCGGCGCTGAAACTGCCAGTGGACCAGCTCGAGCCCTTTCTCGACGCCAAGCTGCTGCCCACCGAGGTCAAGGACGTGATCGACCTGATCGAGCGCCGCGCCGAGGAGCGGGTGCCGGTGGCCTATCTGACCCACGAAGCCTGGCAGGGCGATTTCAACTTCTACGTGGACGAACGCGTGCTGGTGCCGCGCTCCTTCATTTACGAGCTGCTGGGCGAACCGCTGCAGCCGTGGATCGAACACCCGGAGCTGGTGCAGCGCGCGCTGGACCTGTGCACCGGTTCCGGCTGCCTGGCCGTCCAGCTGGCGCACCATTACCCGGACGCGGAAATCGACGCGGTGGACATCTCGCTGGACGCGCTGGAAGTCGCGGCCATCAATGTGCAGAACTACGGCCTGGACGAGCGCGTGCAGCTGATCCACACCGATATGTTCGAGGGCATAGAAGAGAAGTACGACCTGATCATTTCCAACCCGCCCTACGTCGATGCCGAATCGGTGGACGCGCTGCCGCCGGAATACCTGCACGAGCCGGAACTGGCGCTGGGCTCCGGCGAGGACGGCCTGGACGCCACCCGCGAAATCCTGCGCCGCGCGCCGGACTTCCTGAACGACAAAGGCGTGCTGCTGGTGGAGATCGGCCACAACCGCGACATGCTGGAAGAGTGCTTCCCCACCCTGCCCTTCATGTGGATGGAAACCGAAAGCGGCGACGGCTTCGTGTTCCTGATCACGCGTGAGGATCTGGTGGCCGGCCTGGCCGCCGACGCGCAGTAACACCCGCTAACAAAACCCCTGAAGCTGCGTTGCGCCGACTTGCCGTACCCAAGCTACCGTCTGCGTCGGCGCGCCTTGGCTCAGCGTTTTGCTAGCGACTCTAAGAACCTGTTCATAGTCTGCTGTGCTTCGGCGATACGGCGTTGAAAACGACTTCGAAATGCTCATGTACCGTGTGTACATTCCGCTTTCTCAGCCGCAACGCCTTGTCTCGCTCTTGCTCGCAAGACTTTGAACAGGCTCTAAGCCGCCGGCTTCGCCCGGCAGGCAGGATTCGTGAAATAAGAAAAACCGGCGGCGCCCGCGAGGGGCCGCCGGTTTTTTGCCGCCGCTAGCCTTTGGCCGCGCCCTTGCCCGGCTGCAGATCGCGCCAGATCTGCTCGGCGCGCGCCGCCGCCGCGGCTTTCTGCCCGGCGTCCAGCTGCCGGTAGTCCTTGGTGGTCAGAAACCAGTCCGCGCTGAGCGTGTCGCCGGCGCGCCGCGCCACCAGGTTCCAGGCCGCCGCCTCCAGGGGCTGCTTCTCCAGCAGATAGCTCTCCGAGATCATCGCCGCCGCGTGACGGTTGCCCAACTGGTAGGCCTGCTGCAAGGCCGCGCGCGCCTCTTCGCGGTAGCGCGTGCCCGGCTCGAAGTCCGGCCGCTGCGGCTTGCCGTCCAGTTCGAACAGATAGCGCTCGGCCAGATGGGTCAAGGCCTGCACATTGCCGGCGGCGGCCAGCTTGCGTAGCTCCGCCAGCGGCAGCCGGTACAAGCGCTCGTCGATGGCGTAGCCCAGCTGGCGCAGCTGCTGCTTGCGCTGGCGCTCGGCCTGGCTTTCCTGTGGCGGCGCCAGTGCCGCAGCAGCCGGCGCCGGACCGTCTCCCACCGCGAAACTCAGCCCTTGGTAGGAAGCGGCAGGCGCCGCGCTGCTGACCGCGGGCGCGGGGGCCTCAACCTGACCGGCGCGCCTTGTCGCCGGCGCCGGCTCGTCCAGGCCTAGCTGGGCGCGCACCGGCTCAGGCAGATTGGCCCAGGCCAGCCCCAGCAGCGCCAGCCCGCCGGCCGCCGCCCATAAGCGCTTGCCCATCGTCGATCAGATCGAGTTCAGGCAAGCGTTGAGGCCGTTGGCGTGACCATAGCGCGAATAATAATCGCGCTGCGACGGCGTGCCGTGTTCGCCGTAATCGGCCGCGTTGCGCGCCGAAGCCACCGCGTTTTCGATAAAGCTGGGATAACGCAGATTGGTTTCGGCGTACTTGGCGAAGGTGCCCCCCACGCAGTCGGCCTGCAGTTCCTGCATCGGCGCCTGGCGGTAGATATTGTTGGTGAACTGGATGGAGTGGCCCCATTCGTGCGCCAGGATGAATTTGGCCACGTAATTGCCGTAGCTGTTTTCCTGCTGCTGCAAGAAGCCGGTGCCGACGCTGATGGTGTACGGTCCGCACGCCATCGCGCTGAGCTGGGGTTCGCGGCAGGCGTATTGGTTGACATAGACCGTCGGCCGCGCGTAACCGCCGAGGAAGCCGCGGATCTCATTGGCGCTGGACTGGATGTAGCTATTGTTCACCGGGGCTGCCACCACCGGGGACGACAGGCTGGCCAGCATGGAAACCCCGACTAGACTGGCTTGGATCAGACTTCTCATGACTAACTCTCCTTATGTTGTTCACAACGGAGATTTAGTTATGGTAAATGATTTTGGATTTACAAAGTTATTTTGCAATTCCATATGAATAAAAAGACAGTGAAAAATTACCTTGTCACGACAAGCCGTACATGAAAAAGTGACGGGTTGCCGAAAGCAAGCCGTCACTCTCAAAGATACACGCCCGTCGGACCTCGTCTACTCAGGCCATCGCCTCGAAACCATAATTGCGCAACAACATGAAGGCGGTGAACAGCATCACCAGGCCGATCACGCAATCCAGCACCCGCCAGCTTTGCGGCCGCTGGAACAGCGGCGCCAACTTGCCGGCGAAGCAGCCGATGCCGCCGAACCACAGCACCGAGGCGCTGAGGCTGCCCAACAGAAAGGATGGCGCGGCGCTTTCGCCGTAAATCGCGGACACGCCGCCGATCAACACCACCGTGTCCAGCCAGGTATAGGGATTGAGCAGGGTCACCGCCAGCACGGTGCGGATCGCGCGCTTGCGGTCGCGCTCCACGCCGCCGGCCAGCGACATCGCTCCCGGCGTCAGCGCGGAGCGGAAAGCCTTGTAGCCCAACCACAGGATGAAGCCCGCGCCCAGCCAGGTAACGGTGACGATGAAGCCGGGAATCGCATTGAGCAGCTTGCCCACGCCCATCACGCCGCAGGCGATCAGGAACACATCGGCGACGATGCAGATCGCGACGATGGGCAGGATGTGACTGCGGCCTATGCCCTGCCGCAGCACAAAGGCATTCTGCGGCCCAATGCCGACGATCTGCCCGATGGATAGCCCAAGGGCAGATAGATAAACGCTGAAGTTGAACAAGTACCGCTCCCAGAAAGTTTTTACGCAGACTAAGGCAGCGGCGCCGCTAAGTAAAACTAATAAAAATTATCAGATATAAGCAGAACTGATTTTCGAGCGCCGCTCCCAATCGGCGATCCATTCCGGCAGCTGCCGCGGATCCACCGGCGGCGAAATCTCGTAGCCCTGGCCGTCCAGGCAGCCTATCTCCAGCAGCCGGTCCCAGATCGCCCGGCTCTCCACGCCCTCCACCACCAGCTTGCGGCCGGTGTAGTGGGCGAAGGACACCATGCTGCGGATGATGGCCTCGTTGCCCGGCGTGTCCAGCAGCAGGCGCACGAAGCGCTGGTCTATCTTGATGGTGTCGAAGGGTAGCTGCTGCAGATGCACCAGCGAGGACGCGCCGGTGCCGAAGTCATCCAGCGCGATGGACAGCCCCAGATCGCGGCAATGCTCCAGCTTGGCGGTGATCTGCTCCGCCTCCTGCTGGGTCACGCTCTCCAGCACTTCCAGTTCGAGATAGCCCGCCGGCAGCGGATAGGCTTGCAGCAGCGCCTGAATGCCGGGCACGAAACCCTCGTGCTTCAGCGTGATGGCGGACAGATTGACGCTGACCGGGATATGGCGGCCTTCCGCCAGCCATTCGCCGGACTGGCGCAAGGCTTCGCGCAACACCCACCAGTCCAGCTCCCGCATCAGGTCGGTGTTCTCTATCGCCGGGAAGAAGGCGCCCGGCATTTCCAGCCGGCCGTTGCGGCGCCAGCGCACCAGCGCTTCCACTCCTTCGATGCGGTTGTTGCGCAGATTGATCTTGGGTTGGTAAAACAAGGCCAGTTCGTCGCGGGCGATGGCGAGCGCGAAAGCGTTGCGCACCGCGTGCATGTGCTGGATTTCCTCATCCATGGTCACATGGTAATAGCGACAATGGCCACCGCCGGCGTCCTTGGCGCGGCTCAGCGCCAGTTCACCGCGGCGCAGCAACGCCGCGGCGTCGCTGCGGCCGTTCACCGGTTCCACCACGATGCCCATGCTGCAACGGGTGTGGATCACCACTCCCATGCAATCCACCGGCTGCTGCAGACTGCTCATCAGACTGTCCACCAGTTGGTCCAGCTGCTCGTGACGATCGCTGCAGGCGACAAAGCGCGATGCGCCCACGCGGCCGACATAACCATAGGGATAGATGCAGCGCCGCAGCCGGTTGGCCACTTCGCACAGCACCGCGTCGCCGCCCTCGTGCCCGAGGCGAGCGTTGATTTCATGGAAACCCTCGATGGACAGCACCAGCACCGCCAGTTGCGCGTTGGCGCGGCGGATCTGCAATTGCTTGTCGATGTGTTCCTTCATCAGGTGGCGGTTGGGCAGGCCGGTCAGCGGATCGTGGAAAGACAGGAAAGCCAGCTCGGATTCGGCCCGGTGGCTGCGCTCCAGCGCGTCCTGGCGCTCCAGCGCGCGGCTGATCTCGCGCGCCATGGTGTCCACCAGCTCAACCTTGGTGTCATCGAAGAAGCCTGGCTGCCCTGAATACAAGGACAAAGTGCCTATCACCTGCTCGCGCAGCGTCAGCGGCGCCACCAAGGCGCTGCGCACATTCCTGGCGGTCAACACCCGCATCCATGGCTGCATCGACGGATCTTCGCCGCAATCGTTGACCACTTGCACCGTCAAGCCGCGGATCGCCCGGCCGCTGGGCCCGCGGCCATGCTGCTTGTCCGGCTGCGCCGACACTTCCAGGCGTGGAATGAAGGCCTCGGCCAGCGCGCCGGCCATCGCCGCCGGACGGATGAATTGGGAATCGGCGTCCAGCAAGCCCACCCAGGCATGGGAGAAATCGCCTTCGCGCACGCAGACATCGCAGATCGACTGGAACAGTTCGCGGCGCTCGGAACAGCGCACCAAGGCCATGCTGACGCCGCTGAGGGTGGCGTACAGTCCGGACATGGTCTGCAGATGGCGGTGCTTGCTGTCTACCGCCTCCTGCAAGGACTGCTGGTGTCCGTGCAACTGCAGCATCTGATCCAGCAAGATACGCTTGCGCAGCAGCCGCGACAGCGCGGCGAGCTCGGCCAGCTCCAGGCCGGCCTCGGCCAGCCGCGCCAGGAAATGCGCCTGGCAGCGCTCGTAAGCGCCCACCACCCACATCAGGCCCACGCCCAACTGGCGCATCAAGCGTCCCTGTTCCACCACGCGCCAGGCGGCGCGGTCATTCACCGGACGGGTCAGCATCCGTTCGCAATACTGCAGCAAGGCATCCACCAGCGAATCGATGCCGCCCGGCAGGCGCTCGCTCAGCAGCGCCAGCGTGTCCGGACATTTCAGCGCATACCAGTAGAACTCCTTGCCCAGCGCCTCCTTGCGCGACAACAGCAGCGGAGCATGGACGCTCAGCCGCGCCATATGATCCGCCCGGACCCCGATAAAACGGCACATGCCATCCAATAGTGCCTTATTATCTGCTTGCATCTTCAACATGCCTGTCTTTGGCCATGAGCCGCCAGCGCCAGACCGGTCAGAACCGTCGCAGCCAGCCGCTCTAATTATTTTTATGCCGCCACCGCGTGCAGGCAATCCTTTGCCACCGTCCGTGTTCGGACGAAGCAGCACAACATGCCATAGGTGGCGCCGATAAGGCAAGAAACACCGTGGAATTATCACGGTAAGGACGTAAAAACATGCTTGATCCGAAACAACTGGAAACCTTATCGGCCGTTGCCGAAACCGGCGGCTTCGACAAAGCCGCCAAAAAGCTGTTTCTCACCCAATCCGCGATCTCCCAGCGCATCCGCCAACTGGAAGAACAACTGGGCCAGCCGGTGCTGACCCGGACCATTCCGGCCGAGCCCACCGAGGCCGGCCGTCAGTTGCTGCAATACTTCCGCCAGATCAGCCTGATGGAAAACCAACTGATGAACACCCTGCTGCCCAGCGGGCCGCGGCCGGAGTTCACCACCCTGGCCATCGCCGTCAACGCCGACAGCCTAGCCACCTGGTTTCTGCAGGCGGTGCAGCCGGTGCTGGACAGCCAGCCGGTATTGCTGGACATCATGGTGGACGATCAGGATTACACCCATGAACTGATGCGTTCCGGCCATGTGATAGGTTGCGTCAGCACCCGGCCGCAGCCGATACAGGGCGGAGACAGCCTGTTCCTGGGCCAAATGCGCTATCTGTGCGTCGCCACCCTCGGCTTCGCCCAGCGCTATTTCCCGGCCGGCATCAGCGAGGCGGCGCTGGCCGCCGCGCCCACCATTTTGTACAGCCGCAAGGATGACGTTCATCGCCAGTTCCTGCAGCACACCGCCGCCTACCACGGCAGCTTTCCCTACCTGACCGTGCCCACGCCGCAGGGCTTCGTCGAAGTGACGCGCCAGGGCCTGGCTTACAGCCTGCTGCCGGAGCTGATGCTGGAAGACGACATGACCGCCGGCCGGCTGATCGACCTGTTCCCGCAGCAGCACCTGGATATCCCGCTGTACTGGCACCACTGGCGGGTGGAATCCGAATTGTCGCAGGCGCTGGCCGACGCGATGCAGCGGCATTGCCGGCAACACCTGCGGCAATGATCAGTCGGCGCGGCTTGCGCCACGCGGCCGTCGTCTGCTGTACTGAAGAGCGCGCGGACGCATATTGACAGCCGCCCCGCGCGCGGCGCAACATGCCACGCCAACCGCAATGGAGGCAATATGACCGGCAACACCCCCAATAACGAGCAGTGGGCCGAGTTGGAAATGGCCGCCCGCCTGGCCGCGCGCCAAGCCTATGTCCCTTACAGCAAATTCGCCGTCGGCGCCGCCATCCTCGACGGCGCCGGCAAGATCCACATCGGCTGCAATGTGGAGAATGCCTCCTACGGTCTGACCAACTGCGCCGAGCGCACCGCGGTCTACGCCGCGCGCGCCAACCACGGCATCCAGGAGGTGCTGGCGGTATGCATCTACACCCCCACCGCCACGCCCACGCCGCCGTGCGGCGCCTGCCGCCAGGTGCTGAACGAGTTCGGCCCCGGCATGCATGTGCGCGCGATCTGTGACGGCGAGGACAGCATAGACACCACGCTGAACGTGCTGCTGCCAGGCGCTTTCGGGCCCAAGAATCTCAAGGACGCGAGCTAAGAGCCCGTTCAAGGTCTAGCGAGCAAGAGCGAGACAAGGCGAAAACGGCTGAGAAAGCGGAATGTACAAGCGGTACATGAGCATTTCGAAGTTGTTTTCAACGCCGTATCGCCGAAGTGCAGCAGACTTTGAACAGGTTCTGAGAAGGCGGAATGCACAGGTGATACATGAGCATTTCGACGCAGCGCTCACCTAGCACGTCTCACGAAGCGCAGCAGACTTTGAACAGGTTCTAGCGCACGCTCACGGCGCGCGCGGCGCCACTGTCACCTGGTAGCCGCGCTGCCGCAGCAGCTTGACCAGGCCCTGAGGTCCGGCCAGGTGTAGCGCTCCCACCGCCACCAGCAAGCGCCGCGACGCCGCCATCTCGTCGATGCGGCGCGCCATCGCCTGGTTGCGGCGGTCCAGCATCTCGCGCTGAGTCCAGGCGCTGAGCCGCGGATAGCCAGGCAAGGCCACCATGGACTGCAAGGCAGGCAGGTCTCCGCGCTCCCAGGCGGCGATCAAGTCGCGATAATACCGCTCCGCCTCCGGCTTATCCTGCCATTCTGCGGTCTGCCGCACCCATTCACGCAGAGCCGCCGCCGGCATCTCGAACAGCATGCGCCCCTGCTCGCCGGTCGTCTCCAACGCCAGCAAGGGGCGCCGCTCCCGGCGCGCCATCTGCAGCAACATCGTCTCGCTACCCTCCTGCGTCGCCTGACCCAGCCGCTGATACTCGTTCAGCGTCAACTGCATCAACCACATCGCAGGAGCCAGGCTCCGCGCCTGATCAGGCTCGACACCGGTGCGCTGCAACTGCGCCAGCAACAAGCGCCGGCTGTCCGGACCCAGCTGCCGCCACTGTCTGGCGGCGCCTTGCCGCGCCAGCGCCAACACCTCGGCCGGCGCTCCCGGCGCGTCGACATCCAGTTCCAGCACCAAGGCCTCGCTCCGCGCCATCGCCTGGCTCAGCCCCCAGTCCGGCGTGTCCGTGCCGGGTCGACCCACGTGCATGGTGCCGTACAGATAATGCACGCGGCCCTGCTTGCTGAAAGAGTACAAGGGCCCATAGGCCGGCGCCGCCAGCGCCGGCAAGACCAGCCACAAGGCCAGCCAGCCGCACCAGAGAAAATACCATCGCTTCATGTCTGCGCTTTCCATCCAAACCCGGCAAGGATACCAGCCCGCCGCGCGCGCGTCCGGCGAGGACTTTAAATTCATCACTCAAACCAATCGCTATAATTCAAAATAAAACACTTTCAATAAGTAGTTCCCACCAGGCAAAAACCGTCCTTTAGGACAGTTCGAACCAGCCATGCTTTGCTAATCCGAATACACCGCCTCCGCTCCGGCCATGCCACTCCCGCCATGACCGCCCCGAACGGCGTCCGCATCGAGGAGAGCGACATGGTTCGCGTTCGCAAAGACATCTTGAAAATGAGCAATCCCTGGGACCCCATCGTGCTGTGGTACGCGCGCGCGGTCAGGGAAATGCAGAAACGGCCGATCAAGGATCCGACCAGCTGGCGCTATCTGGCCGCCATCCACGGCTTCGACTCCCAGCTTTGGCAGCAGCACGGCTATTTGCAAGCCGGCGAAGCGCTGCCCAGCCCGGCCGATCAAAACACCTATTGGCGGCAATGCCAGCACCAGAGCTGGTATTTCATGCCTTGGCACCGAGGCTATCTGGCCGCCTTCGAGGCCATCGTGCTGGCCGAAATCGTCAAGCTCGGCGGCCCCGCCGACTGGGCCTTGCCCTACTGGAACTACAGCGACAGCGCCAATGCCAAGGCGCGCGACCTACCCACCTGTTTCCAGTCCAAGACCTTGCCGGACGGCAGCGTCAATCCCTTGTGGCTGGCGCAACGCTATGGCTGGAACAATCAGCCCAACCACATCACGCTGCGCCCGGAAACCGTGCAGCTCACCGCCTTGAAGGACGCGCAATTCATCGGCACCGCCAACGGCATCCCGCCGGGCTACGGCGGGCCGCAAACGCCGTTCTGGCATGGCGGCGGCAATAGCGGCGGCCTGGAAAACCTGCCGCACAATCCGGTGCACACCAATATCGGCGGCCGCAACGGCCTGATGTCGGACCCGGACCTGGCCGGCCTGGATCCGGTGTTCTGGATCCATCACTCCAATATCGACCGGCTGTGGCAGGTATGGCTGAACCGCAACCCCGGCCATCAGAACCCCGGCAGCGACAATTGGCTGGAGGGGCCGGTCAACCGCAAGTTCGCGATGCCGCGTCCCAGCGGCAGCGGCTACACCTTCGTCGCCAAGGATGTGCTCAACACCCAGGCGCCGAATCTGAACTACGTTTATCAGGACGTATCTGACCCCCTTGGCGGCGCCAGCCGCGTCGCGCAGCGCATGCAGACGCTGGCGGCGGTCCATCCCGATATCGCGGCGGCAAGCACCATGGCGAACAATCCGAAAACCGAGCTGCTGGGCGCCAACACCGCGGCGATCAAGCTGAGCAACAACACCGTCCACGCGCAGATGCAGTTGGACAGCGGCGCCAAGAACAAGGTGCTGAGCAGCTTCCAGGCCAGCCAGGCCGCCACCCGCCAGCTGCAGGCGCCGCAGAACGCCGCGCCGCCGCAAGAGCCGGACCGGGTCTTCCTCAGCCTGGAAAACATCCGCTGCAAGGTGGACGGCGGCACCTTCAACGTCTACGTCGGCCTGCCCCCGGGCGCCGATCCGGCGCAATACCCGCAGAACCTGGCCGGCACCATCGCCCTGTTCGGCGCGCGCAAGGCCTCGCAGGCCGAACATGGCGGCAATGGCGTCAGCCAGGTGCTGGAGATCACCGACATCGTCGATCGCATGTGCCAGAGCCAGACGCTGGACACGGCGCCGATGGAAGTGCAACTGGTGCCGGTGTCCGATATCGAGGACGACGACGAGGTGACGATAGGCCGCATCAGCGTCTACCGCCATGGCCGATAGCGCTTGACGCCCGATGCCGCTCAAGACCCTGCTCGCCGCGCTGCGCGACACGCCCTGGCCGCTGCTGTGCGCCAGCCTGCTGGGCTGGCTCGGCCTGCTCGCGCTGGAGCGGCGGCTGGCCGCGCCGGGCTATTGCGGCGCCTGGGTCCTGGAGCGCCCCGGCGGCGGCTGGGACGCGCTGCTGGCCGCGTTGTGGCTCAATCCGCCGATGCAATGGCTGCCGTCCTGGCTGCTGATGCTGCTGGCGATGATGGCGCCGCTGCTGGCCGATCCGCTGCGGCAGCTGTGGCTGCGCAGCCTGGCGCGCAAGCGCGCGCTGGCGCTGACGCTGTATTGCTGCGGCTATCTGCTGCCCTGGCTCGCCGCCGGCCTGCCGCTGCACCTGCTGGGCCTGGCGCTGCTGACCTTCAGCGCCGCGCCGTGGCAGGCCTTCGCCGCCGCCTGCGCCATCGCCTGGCTCTGGCAGGCTGCGCCGCCGCGGCTCTACAGCCTGCGGGCCTGCCACCGCCAACCGCGGCTATCCCCGTTCGGTTGGCCGGCCGCCTGGTCCGCGCTGCGTAGCGGCCTCGCCGGCGGCGTCTGGTGCGTCGGCGCTTGCTGGGCCTGGATGCTGCCGCCGCTGCTCGGCGGTGGCGGCCATCTACCCTTGATGGCGGCGATAAGCCTGTGGCTGCTGCTGGAGCGGCGTCGGCCGGAAGGCGCTCCGCCCTTATGGTCCTGGCCCAGACGGCCGGCCCGGTCCGCTCAAAACGCCTGAGCGCGCGTTCTTCTCCATCGCCACATAAAGCAACGGCCCGCGCAAGCGGGCCGTTCGCGCGCATTAATGAGCTAGCTGCGCGCGGGATGATCCTGGACTAACTCAGGCTTTATGGCGCTCGGCCTGCACCGCCTGCGCCACCGCTTCCGCCACCTTGATGCCGTCGACGCCGGCGGACAGGATCCCGCCGGCATAGCCGGCGCCTTCGCCGGCCGGATACAGGCCACGCACGTTCAGGCTCTGGCAATCCTCGCCGCGAGTGATGCGCAATGGCGCGCTGGTGCGGGTTTCCACCCCGGTCAGCACCGCGTCGTGCATATCGTAGCCGCGTATTTTCTTGCCGAAGGCCGGCAAGGCCTCACGCATCGCCTCGATGCAATAATCCGGCAAGGCCGCCGCCAGGTCGGTCCAATGCACGCCAGGCTGATAGGACGGTTCCACCGAACCGACCCCGCTTGACGGCTTGCCGGCCAGGAAATCGCCGACCAGTTGCGCCGGCGCTTCGTAAGTGCCGCCGCCCAGCACATAGGCGCGGCTTTCCAACTCACGCTGGAAAGCGATGCCGGCCAGCGGGCCGCCTGGGTAGTCGTCCGGATTGATGCTGACCACCAGGCCGGAGTTGGCATTGCGCTCGGCGCGCGAATACTGGCTCATGCCATTGGTCACCACCCGGCCTTCTTCCGAGGTGGCGGCCACCACCTGGCCGCCCGGGCACATGCAGAAGCTGTATACCGCGCGGCCGTTGGCGGCGTGGTGCACCAGCTTGTAATCCGCCGCGCCCAATAGCGGATGGCCGGCGTACTTGCCCCAGCGCGCCTTGTCGATCAGCGTTTGCGGGTGCTCGATGCGGAAGCCCACCGAGAACGGCTTGGCCTCCATGAACACGCCGTGGCCGTGCAGCATTTCAAAGGTGTCGCGCGCGCTGTGGCCCAGCGCCAGCACGATATGGTCGGCGCGGATCTGCTCGCCGCCGGCCAGGGTCAGGCCGCGCGCCACCTTGCGGCCGTCCGGCCCGTCTTCCAGATGAATGTCGACAACGCGCTGCTGGAAACGGATCTCGCCGCCCAGCGCCTCGATCTCGGCGCGCATTTTCTCCACCATGCTCACCAGGCGGAAAGTGCCGATATGCGGCTTGGCGACATAGAGGATTTCCTCCGGCGCGCCGGCCTTGACGAACTCGGTCAGCACTTTGCGGCCGAGATGACGCGGATCCTTGATCTGGCTGTACAGTTTGCCGTCGGAGAAGGTGCCGGCGCCGCCTTCGCCGAACTGCACATTGGACTCCGGGTTCAGCACATTCTTGCGCCACAGGCCCCAGGTGTCCTTGGTGCGCTCGCGCACTTTCTTGCCGCGCTCCAGCACGATGGGCTTGAAGCCCATCTGCGCCAGCAGCAGCGCGGCGAAGATGCCACAGGGGCCGAAACCGACCACCACCGGGCGGCGCTCCAGGTTTTCCGGCGCCTGACCGACGAAATGGTAATTGGTGTCCGGAGTCTCCATCACATGCGGATCGGACTTGAAGCGCGCCAACAGCCTGGCCTCGTCGGCCACGTCGATATCGACGATATAGGCCAGGTTCATCATGCCCTTGCGCGCGTCGTAGCTGCGCTTGAAGACCAGGACATCGCGGATCTGCGATTCCGCCACGCCCAGGTAGGCGGCGATCGCGGTGTTCAAAGCCTCCGGAGCGTGGTCCAGCGGCAGTTTCAATTCGGTAATGCGCAACATCTTGAATTCCAGTACGGGTTGGTGTCTATTCAACGAGGCGGTATTGTAGCGGCAAACCGGGTTCGCCCCTATCGCCGCGCGCACACTTCCGTTAAAAAAAACCGGGCCATCGCCCGACAGGAACACGATGACACAACAGGACAACACTCTGAGCCCTCCCGCCGCCTGGCGGGAGCGGCTGGACGGCTACGCCTGGACCCGGCAGAACGACGGCGACTCCAATGCCGCGGTGTTCCGGCTGCAAGCGCCGGGCCAACCCGCGCTATTCGCCAAAACCGAGGCGGCCGGGCCGCTGGCGGAGCTGGACGGCGAGATCGCCCGGCTGCGCTGGCTGGCCGACAACGGCCTGCCCTGCGCGCAAGTGCTGGACGCGACGCGCTGCGCCGGCCGCGACTGGGCGCTGCTGAGCGCGGTGCCGGGCAAGAATCTGCTGGATTGCGGACTGGAACCGGAGGCGACGGTGCGCATCATCGCCGACGCGCTGCTGTGCCTGCACCGCCTACCCGTCGCCGGCTGCCCCTTCGACCATCGCGCCGACGCGCGCATCGCCGCGGCCCGGCAACGACTGGAGGCCGGCTGCGTCGACGCCGAGGACTTCGACGAAGAACGGCTGGGCCAGACGCCGGCGGCGGTATTCGCGCAATTACTGGCCAGCCGCCCGCAGCGCGAGGATCTGGTCCTCACTCACGGCGACGCCTGCCTGCCGAATCTGCTGGCCGAGGACGGCCGCTTCAGCGGCTTCATCGACTGCGGCCGCCTGGGCGTGGCCGACCGCCACCAGGACCTGGCGCTGGCTGCGCGCGACATCGCCACTGAACTCGGCCCGCGCTGGGTCTCGCCCTTCCTGCTGCGTTACGGCATCCAGCCGGACCCGAGTCGCATCGCCTTCTACCAACTACTGGACGAGTTCTTCTGAAAACCTGTTCAAAGTCTGCCGCGCGTCGGCGGGATGCATGGAAAAGGACGTTGAAAGCAGCGACGCCTATACCTGAAAACCGGCCACCGTCTGCCGCAGGCCACCAGTCACTTCGTCCATGCTCTGGATGCCGCTGGACGCCTGGGTCGCCGCGGTGGCGTTGCCGGCCGCCACCTGGGCGATCTGCTCCACGTGACGGGCGATGTCCTGACTGGCCACCCCCTGCTCCTGCAGCGCATGGGAGATATCGCGCACCACTTGCACCACCTGGCCGGCGCTGCCGCGTATCTGCTGGATCATTTCGCCGCCCTGCTCCGCCAGCGCCAACCCAGTGCGCACCCGCTCCACGGTCTGGCTCATATTGGCGCGCGACTGGTCGGAGCTGAGCTGGATCTCGTCTATCATGCCGGCGATTTCCTCGGTGGCTTGCGCGGTGCGCTCGGACAGCTTGCGCACCTCGTCGGCNNCCTTGATCACCTGCATGATGCTGGAAATGGTGGCGGTCTTGTCCGCCAGCGCGGAAATCGCGCCGGCGGTCAGATCCACGGTGTCGCTGATGCCCTTCATCTCGGCCACGGCCTTGGCGATCACCTCGCCACCCTGGTCGGACAGGCTGCCGGAGCGCTGCGACACCTCGCGCGCGTCCTGGGCGTATTGGGAAATATGGTTGATGCTGAC
>NZ_JAJOHW010000012.1 GCF_021129195.1 Chromobacterium aquaticum
GGCGGCCTGCAGTTGCTGGGCCGCTGGAGCGACAAGCGCTGGAGCCTGCCGGCCCGGGCCTGAGAACCTGTTCATAATCTGCTGCGCTGCGGCGATACGGCGTTGAAAACAAGCTCAGTGCTCATGTACCACTTGTACATTCCGCTTTTTCACTCGTTTTCGCCTTGTCTCGCCCTTGCTCGCGAGATTTTGAACAGGCTCTAAGACCCGCTAATAAAACCCCTGATCCTGCGTTGTGCCTCCTTGTCGTACTACTGGTACTGCCTGCGTCGGCGCGCCTTGGCTCAGGTTCTCCGCGAGGTTTTGTTAGCGGCTCTAAATGCCGTCGTCGGCCGGCAATGCCGCCGGCGGCGCCGGCAAGCGGGTCAGCAGGATCTTGTCGACCCGGGTCTTGTCCATGTCCACCACCTCGAAGCCGAAGCCGTTCCAGTCGAAGCGGTCGGTGACGCACGGCACTCGGCCCAGTTGGAACATCACCACGCCGCCCAGGGTATGGATATTGCCGCCGGCTTCGCCCGGCAGCGCTTCGGCGATGTCGAAAAACTCCTTGAAACGGTCCAGCGACAGCATGCCGTCTATCAGCCAACTGCCATCCTCGCGCTGCGCGATCTCGTCCTCATCGGCGCTGATCGCCGGCATATCGCCGACGATGGCTTCAAGCACGTCGTTCATCGTCACCAGGCCTTCCAGCTCGCCGTATTCGTCCACCACCAGCGCCATATGGTGGCGGGTCTGCTTGAATTGCTCCAGCAACTGCATCAGGGTGACGTTGGCGGGCACGTAGAGCGGCTGCGCCAATTCGGCGGCGATATCGGGCTGCTCGCCGGCCAGCAACTTGTCCAGCACCCGCTTGGCGTGCAATACGCCGACGATCTGCTCCACGCTGCCGCGGCAAACCGGGAAGTGATTGAAATGATGGTTCTGCAGCACGTCGTGGTTGAGCGCGGGCGGATCGTCCAGGTCCAGCGCCACGATGTCCTTGCGCGGCGTCATCGCCGCGGCCACCTTGCGGTTGTCCAGCCTGAAGATATTGGTCACCAGCTCCTGCTCGGCGCGGTCGAACACGCCTTCATCGGCGCCTTGCTCCATCAGCACCCGGATTTCCTCCTCGGTGATGGACGGATCGCTGCTCTTCTTGGCGCCCAAGAGCCGCAGCAGGCCGTCGGTGCTGTGGCTCAGCGCTTTCACCAGCGGAGAACTGAGCCGCGACAGCAGCAGCATCGGTCGCGCCAGCGTGGTGGCCACCGCTTCCGGGTTCAGCAAGGCCAGCCGTTTGGGCACGAGTTCACCGAAGATCAGCGATAACAGCGTGATGATGAATACCATCAAGGCCACTGACAGCGGCTTGCTGTATGGCGCCAGCAAGGGGATGTCCTGCAAGAGCCAGCGCAGCTGTTCGGACAGCGCCGCCTCGCCGTAGACGCCGGACAGAATGCTGATGGAGGTGATGCCTATCTGTACCGTGGACAGGAAGCGGCTGGGATCGTTGGCCAGTTTCAGCGCGGCCTGGGCGCCGCGTTGGCCGTCATCGGCGCGTTGCAGCAGCCGGACTTTGCGGGAGGAAACGATGGCGATCTCCGCCATCGCGAACAGGCCGTTGAGCAGGATCAGGCACAGCAGGACGAGGATTTCCACGGGCGGACACGGGATAGAGACTGGAGCCCTAGCTTAGGCCATGGCGGCGCGGCGGAAAAGAGCCTATCGGGCAGGAGGCGGCGCAGGGAGCGCCGCCGTCCGGGTTCAAAACAGGCTGTTCTGCGGCGCCGGCGCGCCCCATTGTATGGTGCCGCGGCCGCGCGACAGCAGCCAGGCATTGACCTGGGAGAAGTGGCGGCAGCCGTGGAAGCCGCGGCTGGCGGAGAGCGGCGACGGATGCGCGGCGTTCAGCACCAGATGGCGCGAGGCGTCGATGCGCTCGGCCTTGGTCTTGGCCCAATTGCCCCACAGCAGGAACACGCAGCCCGGGCTGTGCGCGTTGACCGCGTCGATCAGCGCGTCGCTGACGCTTTGCCAGCCCAGTTTGCCGTGGCTGCCGGCCTGGTCCTTTTCCACGGTGAACACGCTGTTGAGCAAGAGCACGCCTTGCTGCGCCCAATGGCTCAGGTCGCCGCTATTGGGCACGCCGCAACTCAGGTCCGCCGCCAGTTCCTTGTACAGATTGCGCAGGCTGGGGGGCACTCGCACGCCGGCCGGCACCGAGAACGACAGTCCCATCGCCTCGCCGTCGCCGTGATAGGGGTCTTGGCCCAGGATCACCACGCGCACATCGGCCGGAGCGGTGAAGGTCAGCGCGTTGAAGGTTTGCGCCGCTGGCGGGAATATGGTTTTGCCCTGCTGCTGCTGGGCTTGCAGTTCTCGGTCGATGGCCGCTAATTGCCGCTGTATTTCCGGTGTTGACAACACTTGCTCCCAGGCGGGATGGATGCGGGCAATGGCGGGGGACAGGTAGGACAATGCTTGCATAAAAAAACTCTGCTTCTTGCTATCTGAAGGGATTTGGAACCCGGCGCGCCGGCTTTGTTCCATGAAAAAGCCGTTCCCGCGGGAACGGCCGGCAATGCTGGCGGATGGCTGGTGTTTCAATAACGCGCCATTTGCGGGTCCACTTCCGCGGCCCAGGCTTCCACGCCGCCGGCCAGGCTCAGCACCTGCTCGAAGCCGGCGTCCAGCAGGAAGCGCGCAACGTGGGCGCTGCGCACGCCATGGTGGCAGATCACCACGATGGGCGCGTCCGGCAGCTCGCTCATGCGCAGCGGGATCAGGTTCATCGGGATGTGCAGCGAGCCGGGAATCATGCACAGCTGCACTTCCCATGCTTCGCGCACATCCAGCAGCAGCGGCGGCTCGGCGCTGTTGTCGGCCAGCGCCGCGGCCAGATCGCGGGCGCGGATTTCCTGGACCATCAAAACGCGAAGCGCTCCGGCTCTACCGCTTCCGCCTTGGCCAGGCGGCCGATACAGGTTTCGAACAGGCCGGTTTCGCTGAAGCTGGTTTCGGTTTCGCGCTTGATCAGCTTGCAGGTCATCACCGGCAGGTCGCCCACCACCATGATCAGGCGGCCGCCCACGGCCAGCTGGTCTTTCAGTTCCTGCGGCACCACCGGCAGCGAGCCGCCGACCACGATCACATCGAACGGCGCTTGTTGCGGCAGGCCCAGCACGCCGTCGCCCGCCACCAGGGTGACATTGACGATGCCGGCCTGTTTCAGGTTGGCGGCCGCGGTCTCGCGCTGGGCGGCGTCGATCTCCACGCTGTAGACATGCTGGCCCAGCTTGGCCAGCAGCGCGGTCAGATAGCCGCTGCCGGTGCCGATTTCCAGGATCTTGTCCTGGGCCTGGATGGCGGCGTCCTGCGCCAGGCGCGCTTCCATTTTCGGCTGCAGCATGAAGCTGCCGTTGGGCAGCGGCAGCTCGGTGTCGACAAAGGCCAGGCTGCGTTTGTCGGCGGCGACGAACTGTTCGCGTTTCACGTGAAACAGCAGGTCCAGCACGTTCGTGTCAAGTACGTCCCACGGACGAATCTGCTGCTCGACCATGTTGAAACGGGCATTCTCAAAATCCATCAGCTCACTCCGGAGGGGCTTGCCGCCACGGGAAAAAAGCGGCGGCGTGTCATGACGATAACTTGCGATTATCCCACATTTGCCGTACCTTCACAGCATCGCTAGGGGTCCTGCGCGGCGGTCGGCAAGATGGTCCATATCCTTGAAAGGATAGGATAATCGTTAAAGATTGTTGCGCGGGTGAGAAACACCCTTGGAACCTGACCCGGATAATACCGGCGTAGGGAAGCGCAACTTGCTGGCGGACCGTTTTAATCGCAATGAAACCGTCCGCAGCCCGCCCAAGCGGCGGATCGCTCCTTGCGCCATTCATCGACCAGGAGAACCGCCCGATGAACGCGCCCGCAACACCCAAGCCCTCCATGGTGGTGGACACCGCCGCCATCCAGCCCTTGCCGAATTCCCGCAAGATCCACGTCGCCGGCAGCCGGCCGGACATCCGCGTGCCGATGCGCGAGATCAGCCAGAGCGACACGCCCACCCAGTTTGGCGGCGAGGCTAACCCGCCCATCACCGTTTACGACACCAGCGGCCCGTATACCGATCCAGCCGCGCGCATCGACATCCAGAGCGGCCTGGCGCCGTTGCGCGCCGGCTGGATCGCCGAGCGCGGCGACTGTGAGCAGCTGGCCGGCCTGTCCAGCGAATACGGCCGCGCCCGCGAGGCCGATCCCAAGCTGGCCGAGCTGCGTTTCAACCTGACGCGCCAGCCGCGACGCGCGTTGCCGGGCCGCAATGTCAGCCAGATGCATTACGCGCGCCGCGGCATCGTCACGCCGGAAATGGAGTTCGTCGCCATCCGCGAAAGCCTGCGCCGCCGCGAATACCTGGACTCGCTGCGCGCCGCCGGCGGCAAGAACAGCAAGTTGGCGGAACTGATGACGCGCCAGCATCCGGGCCAGGCTTACGGCGCGGCGCTGCCGGAGGAGATCACGCCGGAATTCGTGCGCGCCGAGATCGCCGCCGGCCGCGCCATCCTGCCGGCCAACATCAATCACCCCGAATCCGAGCCCATGATCATAGGCCGCAATTTCCTGGTCAAAATAAACGGAAATATCGGCAATAGTGCGGTAACATCTTCGATCAGCGAAGAAGTTGACAAGATGACCTGGGGCATACGCTGGGGCGCCGACACCATCATGGACCTGTCCACCGGCAAGAACATCCATGAAACCCGCGAATGGATCATCCGCAATTCGCCGGTACCCATCGGCACCGTGCCGATCTATCAGGCGCTGGAAAAAGTAGGCGGCAAGGCCGAGGACCTGAACTGGGAAATCTTCCGCGACACCTTGATCGAGCAGGCCGAGCAGGGCGTCGATTACTTCACCATCCACGCCGGGGTATTGCTGCGCTATGTGCCGATGACCGCCGGCCGCATGACCGGCATCGTGTCGCGCGGCGGCTCCATCATGGCCAAATGGTGTCTGGCCCATCACCGCGAAAACTTCCTCTACACCCATTTCGAGGATATCTGCGAAATCATGAAGGCCTACGATGTGGCCTTCAGCCTGGGCGACGGCCTGCGGCCGGGCAGCGTCTGGGACGCCAACGACGAGGCGCAGCTGTCGGAGTTGAAGACTCTGGGCGAACTGACCGAGATCGCCTGGAAGCATGATGTGCAGGTGATGATCGAAGGCCCCGGCCATGTGCCCATGCAGTTGATCAAGGAAAACATGGACAAGGAACTGGAGTGGTGCCGCGAAGCGCCGTTCTACACCCTGGGGCCGCTGACCACCGACATCGCGCCCGGCTACGATCACATCACCTCGGCGATAGGCGCGGCGCAGATAGGCTGGTACGGCACCGCGATGCTGTGCTACGTCACCCAGAAGGAACACCTGGGCCTGCCGGACAAGAACGACGTCAAGGAAGGCATCATCACCTACAAGCTGGCCGCGCACGCGGCCGACCTGGCCAAGGGCCATCCCGGCGCGCAGATCCGCGACAACGCGCTGTCCAAGGCGCGTTTCGAATTCCGCTGGGAAGACCAGTTCAACCTGGGCCTGGACCCGGACAAGGCGCGCGCCTTCCACGACGAAACCCTGCCCAAGGACAGCGCCAAGGTCGCGCATTTCTGCAGCATGTGCGGCCCGCATTTCTGCAGCATGAAGATCACCCAGGACGTGCGCGAATACGCGGCCAAGCAGGGGATCAGCGATCAGGACGCCTTGACCCAGGGCATGCAGACCAAATCGGTGGAGTTTTTGAAGGGTGGCTCCAAGCTCTACGACAAGGTGTGAGCCCGTAGTCAGCTAAAACGGCGGCCTTGGCCGCCGTTTTGCCTGCCGCAAGGCCGGCTGCGCCGCCGCCGATTCGGGGCTATCATCAGACATCCCTTCACAGGAGAAGCGTCATGGACACCAGCACGCATTCCTTGTCCGGCCTGTTCCGCCAACTGGGCCTGGCCGATGAGCCCGCCGCCATCCGCGCCTTTATCGCCAGCCATCCCTTGCCGCATGGCGCCGCGCTGGCCGATGCGCCGTTCTGGACGCCGGCGCAAGCCGACTTCCTGCGCCAGGCCTTGGCCGAGGACGCGGACTGGAGCGAGGAGGTGGATGAGCTGGCGGTATTGTTGCAGGCGGTTTAGAAGCCGCAACAGCAGCGCATTGCCGGCGCGCAGTGGATCAAACTAGCGCTTCAGCGCGCGCAGCAGCCCCCGCACCGTATTGGCGGCATTGTCGGCGGCGATCTGCATGAAGGTGTCCATTTCATTGGCGTGCTCGCTGCCGCCGGCCAGATCGGACAGGCTGCGGAAGGCGATGAAGGGCACGCGGTTGGCGTGCGCCACCTGGGCCACCGCCGCGGTTTCCATATCCACTACCTGGGCCTGGTAGGTCTTGGCCAGGTAATCGCGATAGCCGGCATTGTCCATGAAGATGGGGCCGGACAGGCCGCTGCCGCCGGCGACGATGCGCGGCGGCGCGGACAGGCAGCGCTGGGCGGCGTCGCAACGGCGCAGGGTATCGGCCGGCAAGCCCTTGGCCAGTTGCAGCAAGTCCGGGTCCACCTCGAACCAGAAACGGGTTTCGCTGCCGCCGTCGGCGGTGGCCAGCTTGATGTCGCGCGGGTGGATCATGCCGTAGTTGGCGCGCGCGGCCGGGTCCGCGTACGGCGGCGGCGCGTAGTGGCCAGGCGCGGTTTCGCGCGCGTAGATGGCTTCAGCGTAATTGCCCCAGCGCCGCGGCACCGCCACGTCGCCGATGCGCAATTGGTCGTCCACGCCGCCGGCGATGCCGCTGAACACGATGCGGCGCACATTGAAGCGATCCAGCGCCAGCTGGGTGTTCATCGCCGCATTGCTCATGCTCACTCCGCTCATGAACAGCAACACCGGTTGGCCTTCCAGCAGCGCGGTGGTGAAACGCACGCCGTTGACCAGGTGTTCGCGTTTGTTGGCGGCCTGCTTCAGCAGCAGGGTTTCCTCCGGGCCGAAGGCAGAAACCACGGCGGTGCGCGCCGTGGCGTCAAGGACGGGCGCCGCCGGCGCGGCGGCGCTGAGCGCCAGCAGCGCGCAAGCGCTTGCAAGCTTGATTGATGGCATGCGGAAAATCCTGGTGGAGATGATATCGCGCCATGATAAACGCTTTCCCCGCCGCTGCAGCGCCGGCATGCGCATGGTCATCCAAGAACGTGTTTACGATGTCAGCAAGTATCGGAATGCCGGACGGGCGCTTAAGCCCGAGACTGAAATCCCCGCGACGCGAGGCGCTTGTGCCGGCGCGCGGGCTTTTCAATCTCGGGAGGATATCCAATGGCAGCATTGAGCAATAAAACCGCCATCATCACCGGCGCCAGTTCCGGCATCGGCCTGGAAGCGGCCAGGCTATTCGCGCGCGAAGGCGCGCGGGTGGTGCTGGTGGCGCGACGCGCGGCGGAGCTGGACCGGCTGGTGTCGGAAATCGTGGCCGACGGCGGCCAGGCGGCGGCGCTGGCCGGCGATCTTACTGCGGAGGAATGCGCGCGGGCGGCGGTGGAGCTGGCGCTGGACCGATTCGGCGGCCTGGATATCGCCTTCAACAACGCCGGCAGCCTGGGCGCGCTGGGCAGCCTGGACCAGGTGTCGCTGGAGAGCTGGCGCGCGACGCTGGACAGCAATCTGAGCAGCGCCTTCCTCTGCGCCAAGCATCAGTTGCCGGCCTTGCTGCGCGGGGGCGGCGGTTCGATGATCTTCACCTCGTCCTTTGTCGGTCACGCCATCGGCTTTCCCGGCATGGCCGCTTACGCGGCCAGCAAGGCCGGGCTGGTGGGACTGGCGCGCACGCTGGCGGCGGAATACGGCGCCCGAGGCCTGCGCGTCAACGCTCTGCTGCCGGGCGGCACCGACACCGAGATGGGCCGCGCCGCGGCGGCGACGCAGCAGCAGCGCGAAATGGTGGCCAGCCTGCACGCGCTCAAGCGCATGGCCGCGCCGGAGGAGATCGCGCGCGCGGCCTTGTTCCTGGCGTCGGACGCGTCCAGCTTCGTCACCGGCACCACCTTGTTCGTCGATGGCGGCGTGTCCATCGGCAAGCTGTGATCAGAAGCGCGCCACCATCTTGCGCTTCACCGTGTAATCCGGGCGCAGGCTGGCTTCGCTGTCCATGAAATAGCGATTGCTGTCCAGCAGGAAATGCGGGTCGTTCAATTCTTCGGGATCGGCCCAGTCGCACAGCAGGTGATAGAGCGCCTGCGCGCTGTGGCAGCGTTCCAGCGCCTGGCGGAACGGCCGTTCCGCGAACATGCGCGCGCAGCTGGCCAGCAGGTGCAGATGGGCCTCGCGGCTTTGCCGCGGCAGGAGCAGCACCAGCGCGGTGTGCACCGGCCGCTGGTCGGGCGCGTCGAAGGCGATGGGGGTTTGCAGCCGCAGCAGCAGCGCGCGGGCTTCCTCCAGGCCGTCGATGCGGGCGTGAGGCAGCGCCAGGCCGTGGCCGAGCGCGGTGCTGCCGCCCTGTTCGCGCTCGCGCAGCGCGGCGGCCAGCGTCGGGCGGTGCAGCGCGTGGCGCTGCGCCAGTTGGAACGCCGCGCGTTCCAGCAATTCGGTTTTATCGGCCAGGGTTTGATTGAGCAGGATGTCTTGCGGGCCGCAGAGGTCGGGCAGGGTGAGCATGGCGGATTTCTCCTTTGGCTAGGGGGCGACCTCATCCTAGTCAGCGGGGGCTAAAGATCCGCTAAAGAAAGCGCGCGGCGGCGTAAAAATGCCGCCAATGCGCGCTGCTGGATGGCCGTGGTTTATTTCTGTTCCGGCTGGGCTTTCTGCTCTTGCGCCTTCAGCGCGCCTTTGACGGCGGAGGCCTGTTCCTTCAGCTTGTCCACCTGCTCTTTCAGCTCCGGGCTCAGCGCGGCGGCCGCGGCGCCGGCCTGCTTGGCCGCGCCGATGGCGGCGCTGGCTTGTTCCTTGAGCTGGCCCAGCGGGGCGCTGCTGTCCTGCAGCGAGTTATGCACCGTGCCGATGGCGCTGGAAGCGGATTCCTGCAATTGGGTGGTTTGTTTCTCGCTGCAAGCGGCCAGGGCCAGGGTGGATGCGACGGCGATCATAAGCGTGGCGCGCATGGGGGTGTCCTCATCATCGGGGGAAAATACTTTATTGAGCGGCGGCGGGCCGGCTAAGTTCCGGCAGTGGTTCCCGGCGGCGTGGTCAAGTGGTTCTTATGACGCTGCGCTGGTTTGGCGACAATGGCGTTTTTCAGGCGAATCAGGAGATAAGCATGAGCAATACGCTGAGCATACGTCCGCTGCGGGACGGGGATTTCGACGCTTGGCTGCCGTTGTGGCGCGGCTATCAGGATTTTTACCGGGTGGAACTGGATGAGGCCGCGGTTCAGGGCGCCTGGCGGCGTTTCCTGCTGCCTGAGCACGCGATGCGCGGCTGGCTGGCCTGGGACGGCGAACGCGCGGTGGGACTGGTGCACGTCGTGTTGCATCCCAGCAGCTGGACCTTGGGCGATTACTGTTATTTGCAGGATCTGTTCGTGGCCCAGGACTGCCGCGGCCTGGGCGCCGGCCGGCGCCTGATCGAATCGGTGTGCGAATGGGCGCGGCAGCGGCAGTGTTCGCGAGTGTATTGGCACACCCATGAAACCAACGCCACCGCGCGGCGGCTCTACGACCAGGTGGCGGAAAACGCCGGCTTCATTCAGTACCGCAAGCTGCTGACGCCGCTCTAGGCCATCAGTTCGGCCGCCAGATTTCCCGGCGCGCGCGCCACGTGCAGCCGCGGCGCGCCGTGCCAGTCCGCCAGCTTTTGCAGCGCGGCCTTGAGATCGGCGGCTAGCCGCGCGCTGTGGCGCACGCCGGCTTCCAGATAGAGCGCCTTGACTTCGAACACGCCCTGAGCGCGATGGGCCTTGGCGTCCAGCCGGCCCACCAGCTTGCCGCGGTTGAGAATGGGCAACACGAAGTAGCCGTACTGGCGCTTGGGCGCCGGGGTATAGCATTCGATGCGGTAGTCGAAGTCGAATAGTTCCGATGCGCGCTTGCGGTCCCAAACCAGCGGATCGAACGGCGACAGAATGGCGGTGGCACTGGCCTTGAGCTCGCCGGCGGCGACTTGCTCCAGCTGCGGCGCCAGGCCGGCATCGATGAACACATCGTGTTGCCAGCCGTCGATGCGCGCCGGGATCAGTTCGCCGGCATCGGCCAGCTGGTGCAGCATGGCATCGTAGCGGCCGCGCTTGAGCCGATAGTAATCGGCCACCCAGCCGGCCTTGACCACGCCCAGCGCGCGGCAGCTATTGCGCAGCATCCGCCATTGCGCCTGCTCCGCCGTCGGCAGATCGCGCGCGTCGTCCCAGCCGGGCAGCACTCGTTCCGCCAGATCGTAGACGCGCTGGAAATTGCGTCTTTCCTTCACCATGACCCGGCCCAGCGTGAACAGCACCTCCAGATGGCGCTTTTCCGGTTTCCAGTCCCACCAGCCGCCGCCCTTGCCGTCCTTGCGCTCGAAATCCGCCGAGCGCACCGGGCCGTTGGCGTGTATGCCTTCGATCAAGGCGTCGATGTCGGCGCGGTGTTGTTCCAGCCAGCGCGGCGGGTTTTTCCAGCCCATCGCGTCCGGGTTCAGCATGCGGTGGCGCAGCAGACCGTAGTCTTCCGTCGGCACGAAGCAGGCTTCGTGCGCCCAGTATTCGAACACGCTGCCCTCGGCCAGCAATTGATCCAGCCAGGCGGTGTCGTAGCGGCCCAGGCGGCTGTGCAGCACCAGATAAGGACTGCGCGCCACCACGTGTATGGTGTCGATCTGCAATAGCGCCATGCGGCGGATGGCGGCCAACACATCCGCCTTGTCCGCCTTGCGGCGCGGCGGGGTCAACAGGCCCTGGGCCGCCAGTTGCAGGTGGCGGGCCTGCTGCAGGGATAGATGGAGGCTGGACATGTCATGGTCATGATCGGAAGCGATGAAGGACTATATCAAATCCTTGCGCCGGCTTGCGCGGCGATTCAGGGCTTGTGGCCGCGGCTGGAGAAAAACTGCTTGATCAGCTGTTGATAACTGCCGTCCTCGCGCATTTTCTCCAGCGCCTGATTGAAGCGCTGCAGCAGGGGCAGTTGCGGCGAGGCCTTGTTGATGGCGAGATAAGTGGCCTTGCTGGCCAGGATGACCGGCGCG
Source organism: Chromobacterium aquaticum (assembly GCF_021129195.1). Taxonomy (GTDB): domain Bacteria; phylum Pseudomonadota; class Gammaproteobacteria; order Burkholderiales; family Chromobacteriaceae; genus Chromobacterium; species Chromobacterium aquaticum. The sequence goes on from NZ_JAJOHW010000012.1 coordinate 11,151, forward strand.
ACGGCCAGGCCGGCATAGGCGCCACTCTGCAGCTTGGCGTCTATGCCTTCCTGCAGCATCAGCACCGCGTCCAGATTGCCGCGCAGCAAGAGCTGCAGGTTCTGCGCGTCGGAATCGCCATCGTAGGCCTTGAAGAGCCGTTCGGCGCGGGCATTGTCGAACTCGTCGCCATAACTCCAGCCGGCCATCACGCCGATGCGCTTATGGTCCAGATCCGGCAGGCCGCGGAAGTCGAGCGGATGCTGACGGAGGTAAACCACCACCACGTGTTCCTGGTACAGCGGCAGGCTGAAGTCGTAGCGCTGCGCGCGGCTGGCGGTCTTGTAGATGCCGGCCGCCGCCATCGCGCTGCGGTCAAGCTCGAACATCGCGCGGCGCCAGGCCAGCGCGCGCAGCCCGCAAGCCATGCCGGCCCGGTCGCAGACGGCGCTGACCAGCAGCGGATACAGGCCGTCTATCTTGTCGTGTTCCTGGTACATGAATGGCGGCGCATTGGCGTCCACCGCCACGGTGAGGACGTCGCCGTCCTGCGCGCGGCAGGGCGCGGACAGGCTGGCGCCAAGCAGCAGGACCAGGCCGAGGCGGCGGAGGCTAGCGATCATCGAGGCGAATCCGGAACACGCTGATCAGCTAAGCATAGTCGCTGTCGGCGACGGGAAAACAAAAACGGAACCGTGAGGTTCCGTTGGTTTTGCCGATCAACTCGAACTCAAGGGTAGACGATGCGCAGCAAATTGGTGGTGCCCGGCGTGCCGAACGGCACCCCGGCGATGATCACCATCGGTTTGCCATGTTCCGCCAGGCCCAGCTTGGTGGCGGCGAAAGTGGTTTTCACCACCATGTCTTCCAGGTTTTCCGCGTCCGGACCGTTATAGGCGACCACGCCCCAGACCAGGGTCAGCCGGCGCGCGGTGTCCAGTCGCGGCGAGATGCCGAGTATGGGGGTGTGCGGGCGTTCGCGCGCCAGCCGCAGGCAGGTGGAGCCGCTGGTGGTGAAGGCCGCGGACACGGTGACCGGCAGCAGCGAGCCCACTTTGCGCACACAGGCGGCGATGGCGTCGGCGCGGTCCGGCGCGTCGGCGGCGCTGTAATCCAGCGCCATCACCCGGCGGTAGTCCGGCGCGCTTTCCACGCGGCGGATCACCCGGTCCATGATGCGCACCGCTTCCAGCGGGAACTGGCCGGCGGCGGTTTCCGCCGACAGCATCACCGCGTCGGCGCCTTCGTAAACCGCGGTGGCCACGTCGTTGGCCTCGGCGCGGGTGGGGGTGGGCGCGGTGATCATCGATTCCAGCATCTGGGTGGCGACAATGACCGGGCGGCCCAGGTGGCGGCACTGATGGACGATGCGGCGCTGCACCACCGGCACGTCTTCCGGCGGCAGCTCCACGCCCAGATCGCCGCGCGCCACCATCACCGCGTCGGCCAGTTCGGTGATGGCGTCCAGTTCGTCCACCGCCGACGGTTTTTCGATCTTGACCATGATGCCCAGCTTCTGTCCCACCAGTTCGCGCAGTTCGCGCACATCGTTGGCGGTCTGCACGAAGGACAGCGCCAGCCAGTCCGCGCCTTCCTTCAGCGCGAATTCGGCGTCCAGCCGGTCTTTATCGGTGATCGCCGACAGCGGCAGAATGGTCTGCGGCAGATTGAAGCCCTTGCGGCTGGACAACTCGCCGCCCACTTCCACCCGGGTGGCGATGCGGCGCGCTTCAACTTGTTCCACGTGAAACGCCAGTTTGCCGTCGTTGACCAGGATGCGATGGCCGGGCTTGAGCGCGGCGAAGGCTTCCGGATGCGGCAGGCTGGCGCGTTGCGCGTCGCCGTCCACCTCGTCCAGCACGAAATCGAAGGCGTCGCCGGTATTCACCGTCACCGGCGCGGCGAACTGGCCGATGCGCAGCTTGGGACCCTGCAGATCCACCAGCACGCCCAGCGGGCGGCCGAGCGCGGCTTCGGCCGCGCGGATGGAGGCCAGACGCGCGCGATGGTCGTCATGGTTGCCGTGGCTCATATTGAGGCGGAACACGTTCACGCCGGAGCGCGCCAGTTCCAGGATGATTTCGGGCGTGCTGGACGCCGGGCCCAGCGTGGCGAGGATTTTGGTATTGCGAAGCATGACAGTCCTTTGTGCCCGGTCCGGCCGCGGCATTGCGCGCGGGCGGGCATGGGCGGTGTTGATTGTGCCAATCACATCCGTGTGTCTTCCATCGAGGCTGCGCCGCGCTTGATGGAGTGTTTGTCATGCTGCCACAGTCGGACTGTAGCGGCTTGACTACGTAAGGCCGGCGGCGGCGCGAGCCGAAAAATGCGCGGCGTTTGTGTGAATCCCGCCACGGCGGCCGGAAAAATGTTCGTTTTTTGCGCGTTTTGCCAGGCGCGCCCGCGTGGCGGTCGAGCTGTCGAAAACCTCGTCCCTAGCGGCGTTGGGGGCGAGGACAAGGACATTTTATCTCCAGATAGAGACAAAAACTTTGTTGCAACACAGAGTCAGTGGAGAATCACGGCTGCCAATGCGCTGCAACATAGGGATTTTGCTCGATAACTTGCTGAAGCGGCACCATTTGTAGTGAGGCGCTACAGCGGCTAAACCCTTGTCTTTATTGCTTTGCAGCATAAATTGGAACAGCGCGAAAAGTCGCAGTATTAAGATTTTTTTACGAAGAACGATTGACAAGCTTTTGGCTGGGCCTAGAATGGCTCGAAAATAAAACGAACGTCATAAGTACAAAAAGAAACATTATCAATACCTTGAGCGATGGAGCACGGCGCCTTGCCGGCATCCGTCGCCGCTGGCAACGAACGAACATTCAGACATTAGGCCGCCCATCGGCTGAACAGGAGAAACCCCATGCAGGATCAATTCGTGTTGGCCTTGGATCAAGGCACCACCAGTTCTCGCGCCATTTTGTTCAATCGCAGCGGCGACATCGTGTCGCTGGCGCAGAAGGAGTTCCGCCAGATCTACCCGCAGCCGGGCTGGGTGGAACATGATCCGCAGGAAATCTGGGGCGGCCAGGTGGGCGTGGCGGCCGAGGCGGTGGCCAAGGCCGGCATCGACGGCCGCAGCATCGCCGCCATCGGCATCACCAACCAGCGTGAAACCACCATCGTGTGGGACCGCGAAACCGGCCATCCGGTCTACAACGCCATCGTGTGGCAGGACCGCCGTACCGCCGAGTTCTGCGATGAACTGAAGGCGCGCGGCCTGGGTGAATTGATCCGTTCCAAGACCGGCTTGCTGGTGGACGCCTATTTCTCCGGCAGCAAGATCAAGTGGATTCTGGACAATGTGCCGGGCGCGCGCGATCGCGCCCGCGACGGCAAGCTGGCCTTCGGCACCGTGGACAGCTGGCTGATCTGGAACTTCACCCACGGCAAGGTGCACGTGACCGATGTGTCCAACGCCTCGCGCACCATGCTGTACAACATCCATAGCCTGGAATGGGACGCCGAGCTGCTGGACATCATGGGCATTCCGGCCAGCATGCTGCCGGAAGTGAAAAGCTCCAGCGAAGTCTACGGCCATACCCACGCCGCGCACCTGGGCGTGGAAATCCCCATCGCCGGCGTGGCCGGCGACCAGCAGGCGGCGCTGTTCGGCCAGCAATGCACCCGTCCCGGCATGGTGAAGAACACCTACGGCACCGGCTGCTTCATGATGCTGAACACCGGCGACGCGCCTATCGAATCCAAGAACAATCTGCTGACCACCATCGCCTGGAAGGTGGACGGCAAGGTGCAGTACGCGCTGGAAGGCTCCATCTTCATCGGCGGCGCGGTGGTCAAATGGCTGCGCGACGGCCTGGGCATCATCCGCCATTCCGCCGACGTCGGCCCGCTGGCCCAGGAAGTGGCCGACAGCGACGGCGTCTATCTGGTGCCGGCCTTCGCCGGCCTGGGCGCGCCGCACTGGAACCCGAACGCGCGCGGCACCATTGTCGGCGCCACCCTGGGCACCAAGGCCGCCCACATCGCCCGCGCGGCGCTGGACAGCATCGCCTACCAGACCATGGACGTGCTGAAAGCGATGGAAGCCGACGCCGGCCTCGACATCGCCGAATTGCGCGTGGACGGCGGCGCCACCGTCAACGAACTGCTGATGCAGTTCCAGTCCGACATCCTGAGCGTGGACGTGGTGCGCCCCAAGATCACCGAAACCACCGCGCTGGGCGCCGCCTATCTGGCCGGCCTCGCCGTCGGCTACTGGAAGAACGTCGACGACGTGCAGGGCCAGTGGCAGCTGGATCGCCGCTTCAAGCCGCAGCTGGAAGCCGCGCAAGTGAGCGGCAAGGTCAATGGCTGGCAGCGCGCGGTGAACGCCGCCAAGGTCTGGGCCGACGACGAACAAGCGTAAGCGGCGACGGTTTCACGCGCTGACTGGACCAGCCCGCCGCCTCTGAGCGGCGGGCGGACGCACTCCTTATCTGGAAGAAACAATCATGAATCCTTTAATGGGCGAATTCATCGGCACCGCCTTGCTGGTGCTGCTGGGCAATGGCGTGGTGGCCAATGTGCTGCTGAAAAACACCAAGGGTCACAATAGCGGCCTCATCGTCATCGCCTTCGGCTGGGCGATGGCTGTCTTCGTCGGCGTGTTCAGCGTGGCGGCGATCAGCGGCGCCCACCTGAATCCGGCGGTATCGGTGGCGCTGGCGGTGGCCGGCAAGTTTGCCTGGGCCAAGGTGCCCGGCTATGTGCTGGCGCAGATGCTGGGCGGCATGACCGGCGCCGGCCTGATGTGGCTGATCTACCGCAAGCATTTTGACAGCACCGACTGCGCCGACACCAAGCTGGCCACCTTCTGCACCGGCCCGGCCATCCGCAGCCTGCCGGGCAATCTGGTGTCCGAAATCGTCGCCACCTTCGTGCTGGTGTTCGCCATCCTCAGCATGGTGGCGCCCAAGATGTCGCTCGGCGCCATCGACGCGCTGCCGGTGGCGCTGCTGGTGTTGGGCATCGGGGTGTCGCTGGGCGGCACCACCGGCTACGCGATGAGCCCGGCCCGCGATCTGGCGCCGCGCATCATGCACGCCCTGCTGCCGATTCCCGGCAAGCGCGACAGCGACTGGGGCTATGCCTGGGTGCCGGTGGTCGGTTCCCTGATCGGCGGCGCGCTGGCGGCGCTGGCCTATACCCTGTGATACCTGGCCGGCGCATGGCCCCTGTTCCGTGAACAGGCGCTGAAGGCCGGCTGCAGTTTTAGCGCGGCGGCGGACTCAACGCCGCCGCGCTGGCAATCCACAGCCGACAAAGATCGGCCCACTAAAAAAAGAGGTGTTCCATGATCAGTATGTTCCGTCCGGCGGCGCATCAGCCGCTATTGCCCTCCTCAGAGCAAGACAGCTTGTACCGGAGACTGCGCTGGCAGATCTTCCTCGGTATTTTCTTCGGTTATGCCGGCTATTACCTGGTACGCAAGAATTTCTCGCTGGCCATGCCCTACCTGGTGGAGCAAGGCTATTCGCGCGGCGATCTGGGCTTCGCCATGTCCGGCGTCGCCATCGCCTACGGCATTTCCAAATTCCTGATGGGCGCGGTGTCTGACCGTTCCAACCCACGCGTCTTCCTCAGCGTTGGCCTGATCCTGTCCGCCGCCATCTTCCTGCTGATGGGCTTCGCCCCTTGGGCCACGTCCAGCGTCGGCATCATGTTCGTGCTGCTGTTCCTCAACGGCTGGTTCCAGGGCATGGGCTGGCCGGCCAGCGGCCGCACCATGGTGCACTGGTGGTCGCAGAAGGAGCGCGGCGGCATCGTGTCGATCTGGAACTGCGCGCACAACGTCGGCGGCGGCATGATCGGCCCGCTGTTCATCCTGGGCATGGGTTGGTTCAACGACTGGCGCGCCGCCTTCTACGTGCCGGCCGCCGCCGCCATCGGCGTCGCCATCTTCGCTTACCTGACCATGCGCGACACCCCGCAGTCTTGCGGCCTGCCGCCGGTGGAAGCCTATAAGAACGACTACCCGGAAGACTACGACGCCAGCCACGAGCAAGAACTGAGCGCGCGCGACATCTTCAAGAAGTACATCCTGCCCAACAAGCTGTTGTGGTACATCGCCTTCGCCAACGTCTTCATCTACCTGCTGCGCTACGGCGTGCTGGACTGGGCGCCCACCTATCTGAAAGAGGTCAAGCACTTCTCGGTGGACAAATCGTCGTGGGCTTACTTCCTGTACGAATGGGCCGGCATTCCCGGCACCCTGCTGTGTGGCTGGATGTCGGACAAGCTGTTCAAGGGCAACCGCGGCGCCACCGGCATGTTGTTCATGGCCCTGGTGACGGTGGCCACCGTGGTGTACTGGCTGAACCCGGCCGGCAATCCCACCGTGGACATGCTGGCGCTGATCGCCATCGGCTTCCTGATCTACGGCCCGGTGATGCTGGTGGGCCTGCACGCGCTGGAACTGGCGCCGAAGAAAGCCGCCGGCACCGCCGCCGGCTTCACCGGCCTGTTCGGCTATCTGGGCGGCTCGGTGGCCGCCAACGCGGTGGTCGGCTACACCGTCGATCACTTCGGCTGGGACGGCGGCTTCATGCTGATGGTGGGCTCTTGCGTCGCCGCCATCGTGCTGCTGGCTTTGACCACCTGGCATGGGCGTGATCAGGACGCCGCCTTGAACCGGATTTAGATCCCGCAGAGCCCGGCGGTGCCGGGCGCTTTACGAGGCGGCAGCTCAGCTTGCCGCCTATTTTTTTGCGTATTTCCGCGTTTTTTCGGTTAAACCGCAAAAATCGCGTGTTAACAGCATTAAAACGAAAGCAAAATGTTGTATTTTTGTTCGTTTATAATTATTCTGGGTAGGATGGCATCGCTGGAGCGCTGACGCGCGCCAGCGAGGGAATAACAGCTTCTAAGAACGTGTTTACGATCTCGCGAGCTAAGGCGAGACAAGGCGAAAACGGGCGAGAAAGCGGAATGTACTCGTGGTACATGAGCATTTTGAACTCGGTTTCAACGCGGTATCGCCGACGCGCAGCAGATCGTAAACAGGTTCTAAGCAGGCCCCTGGGAAGAAAGAGGTAGGGAAGATGGCAGTGGAGATTTACGACCTGATGGTAATCGGCGGCGGCATCAACGGCGCCGGCATCGCGCGCGACGCGGCCGGACGCGGCCTGTCGGTGATGCTGTGCGAAAAGGACGACCTGGCCGCGCACACCTCTTCCGCCAGCACCAAGCTGATCCACGGCGGCCTGCGCTATCTCGAATACTATGAATTCGGCCTGGTGCGCAAAGCGCTGCAAGAGCGCGAAGTGCTGCTCAAGGCCGCACCGCACATCATCTGGCCGCTGCGCTTCGTGATGCCGCACGACAAGAACCAGCGCCCGGAATGGATGATACGCTGCGGCCTGTTCCTCTACGATCACCTGGCACGCCGGGAAGTGCTGCCCGGCTCCGAAACCGTCAGCTTCGCCAACCACCCGGCCGGCCAGCCGATCAAGCCGGCGTTCAAGCGCGGCTTCGTCTACTCCGACGGCTGGGTGCAGGACGCGCGCCTGGTGGTGCTCAATGCCAAGGACGCCGCCGAGCGCGGCGCGCGCGTGCAGACCCGCACCGCCTGTGTCGGCGCCCGCCGCGACGGCGAACACTGGCTGTGCGAACTGCAGGCCGAAGACGGCAGCCGCAGCCAGGTGCGCGCCCGCGCGCTGGTGAACGCCGCCGGCCCGTGGGTGGAAAGCCTGATCAAGGACACGCTGTCCTTGCCGTCCAGCAAGTCCATCCGCCTGGTCAAGGGCAGCCACATCGTGGTCAAGAAGTTGTTCGACCACCCCTATGCCTATATTTTCCAGAACCCTGACAAGCGCATCATCTTCGCGATTCCCTACGAGCAGGATTTCACCCTGATCGGCACCACCGACGTGGAATACCGCGGCGATCCGGCCAAGGTGGCGATAGACGATCAGGAAGTGGCTTATCTGTGCCAGATGAGCAACCGCTACTTCCAGAGCCAGATCAGCCCGGCCGACGTGCTGTCCACTTATTCCGGCGTGCGTCCGCTGCTGGACGACGAAGCCAGCAACGCCGCCAGTGTCACCCGCGATTACTCGCTGGAAATGGATCTGGACGGCGCGCCGCTGTTGTCGGTGTTCGGCGGCAAGATCACCACCTTCCGCAAGTTGGCGGAAGAGGCGGTGGACAAGCTGGCCCCGCTGCTGGGCAACAGCAAGACCACCTGGACCGCCGATGCGCCGCTGCCGGGCGGCGATATGCCGGGCGCGGATTTCGAGCGTTTCCTGCAAGGCCTGCGCCAGCAATATCCATGGCTGCCGGAAGCATTGGCGCGGCGCTGGGCGCGCGCCTACGGTACTCGCGTGGCCAAACTGATCGGCCAAGCCGCCGGCCTGGAGCAATTGGGCGCGGAACTGTTGCCCGGCCTGTACGAAGCGGAGCTGCGCTACCTGGTGAACGAGGAATGGGCGACGCGCAGCGAGGACATCTTGTGGCGTCGTTCCAAGCTCAAGCTGCATTTGCCGGCGCACGCCGCGGAGGTAATCGATGCCTGGCTGTTGGGTCAGGCCGCCGCGCGCGAGCAAAGGCTGACCGCCTGAGCTTTTACGGGCGTAACGCACAAAAACCCGGCCTTGAGCCGGGTTTTCTCATGATGCGGCAAGGCATCCGCCAGGCATGTCGCAGTTATCCACAGCACGGCGTCCAAGCCTTGGTTTATCCACATTCGCCCGCGACCCCGCCGGCTTGACCGTCGGGATGCCCGCTGGGCACAATCCAGCCGTGCTCGTGAAAACCGGGCGCATCCGCAAGGTTTGGCAGTAGCTGCTTATGGATTGGCGCTGCTAGGTACTTTAGAGCCTGTTCACGGTCTCACCCGCGCGGCGGAGCGTGAACCGCTTGTTAAGTCCCCGTTGCGCGCCGTCCATACCAGATCCGCCGCCGGTTCGGCCATCCTGTCCGCGCCGGCTTAGGCGCCGGGCTTCCCGTCTCTGCCGAGGCGGGGCGCGTCGCAAGACCATGGGAGGCTTTATGTCCGTAAAACGTCCGCTTAACCACCAGTATTATTCCGTCATCGCAACGGAGCCGAATCAGCAACCCTCGCTCGCAGCCCTGCTGCCGCAGCCCTTGCGCGGGCACTGCCAAGCGGTGCCGGCCGATGCCGACCGTGACTCGGCTTACCGTATCGGCCGCGAATTCTCCAGCCATTACATCGAATACGTCCTGGCGCATCCCAGCGCTCCAAACGATTCCCTGCTGGCGCGCATCGCCGAGCATGTCGATTTTGCGGCGCAAGGCCCCGAAGGCGATTATTGGGCCGGCTTTTTTTCGCTGCTGGAGGAAGTGATGGTCAATGCCGCCGACTCCTTCGATACGGGCGGCAGCGACTCCATTCACTGAATCCGCGTTGGCGCGGCGCTTAAGCCGCGCTAATACCCCAGCAAAAAAACGCGTTTCCCCTATGAACGCCGCCAGCCTATGCTAAGGCGGATTCAACCGTGGAAGCCCGATGATGCAGATTGCCCTCAGCCCCGCCTTATTGTCCCGCCTGCCGCAGATCCAGGTCAGTGGCCTGATCGCGCTGGAGATAGACGCCGCCGCCTTGCCGGCGCGGCTGCCGACGCTGCCGGAGCCGGAGCGTGATCTGGACGCGCTGCTGCAAGCCTGGAAGCAGTTGTACAAGGACTTGCCCGGCGACAAGAAGGCGCGCTGTTCGCTGGAATACCTGGTCAAGGCGGCGCAAAAGGACAAGCTGCGCAGCATCCTGCCCTTGGTGGACTTGTACAATCAGGCGTCCTTGCTGAGCCTGAGCCCATTCGGCGGCGAGGACATCGCCAAGCTGGGCGGCGTGTTGCAATTGGACTTGGCCGCCGGCGACGAACCCTTCCTGCCGCTGGGACGGGATCAGGCGGAAACGCCGCAGCCGGGCGAGGCGGTGTGGCTGAACGGTGAACGGCGGGTGGTGTGCCGTTGCTTGAACTGGCTGGAGTCGGACTTGTTCAAGCTGGATGCAGGCAGCCGCGATGTGGTCTTCGTCAGCGAGCGGCCGGACCATGATTTCCCTTCCGGCGCGGCCGGCATGGACTGGCTGGCCGAGCAACTGCGGCCGCATGCCGGACGGTTGCTGCGTTTCGAGCTGGACGCGGCGCGCGCGAGCTTTGAACTAGCAGCTGTGGATAAAGTGGCGTGACGGCGTGCACTTGTGGATAAGCCTTGCCGAGGGCTTGGCGAAGCGGACTTCGCCGCTTGCCATTTCGCTGGCGCGGTGAACTGTGGATAAAAGCGCTGGATAGATTTTTCTGTGGATAAATAAAAAAGGACGCGATCGCGTCCTTTTTGCTTATGCGCTGTTGACGTTCACACCGTCTCGGCCTGGGTCTGCGCTTGTGCCGCCAGCCTGGGCAAGGCCTGGTCCCGGGCATCGAACAGATGACAGTGCTCGGCGTCCAGCGCCAGGCGGCAGGCGCTGCCGGCCGGCGGAGCGGCGTCCTGGCCGCCCAGCTTGACCGCGATGGGCTCGGCCACGCCGTCGGCCTGGACATAGACGATCTGCACATCGCCCAGGTGTTCGACCAGTTGCACCGTCGCCGGCACGCCGGCGTCGGCGAAGCGCAGGTGTTCGGCGCGCACGCCCAGGGTGGCGGCGTCGCCGGCGCGACCCTGGAACGGCAGGTTCAGCCGCTGGCCGCCGGGCAGTTCCAGCGCCAGGCCGGCCGGGCCGTCCGCGGCGATGGCCGCCGGCAGGAAGTTCATCTTGGGCGAGCCGATGAAGCCGGCGACGAAGCGGTTGGCCGGGCGCTGGTACAGCTCCAGCGGCGTGCCCACCTGTTCGATGCGGCCGGCGTTGAACACGGCGATGCGGTCGCCCATGGTCATCGCTTCCACCTGGTCGTGGGTGACGTAGATCATGGTGCTGCCCAGCTCCTTGTGCAGCCGCGCCAGCTCGATGCGCATCTGCACCCTGAGCGCGGCGTCCAGATTGGACAGCGGTTCGTCGAACAGGAATACCTCCGGCTTGCGCACGATGGCGCGGCCGATGGCCACGCGCTGGCGCTGGCCGCCGGACAGGGCCTTGGGCTTGCGCTCCAGCAGGTGTTCTATCTGCAGCGTCAGCGCCGCGCGGTGCACGGCGGCGGCGATTTCCGGCTTGCTCTTGCCGGCCAGCTTGAGGCCGAAGGCCATGTTTTCCCGCACCGTCATGTGCGGGTAGAGCGCATAGCTCTGGAACACCATGGCCACGCCGCGCTTGGACGGCTGGATGTCGTTGGCGAGCTGGCCGCCTATCCACAGTTCGCCGGCGCTGATGTCTTCCAGGCCGGCGATCATGCGCATCATCGTGGATTTGCCGCAGCCGGACGGGCCGACGAAGACCATGAATTCGCCGTCGCGGATGGCGAGGTCCACGCCGTGGATCACCGCGTTGCCGTCGTCGTAGACTTTTTTAATATTGCTGAGCTTGAGGTGGGCCATATCGAATCCTTTTATTGCAGGCGCGCGGGAAGCACGCCGGCGGCGTCTATCTCGCCGGCCAGCCATTGGGCGACGGCGTCCAGCGCCGCGTCGGCGAAGCCGTAGCTGATCAGCGCCGGCGCGTCGAGATCGGCGGCGGCGTAGGGGTTCCACAAGGCCAGGTGCAGATCCGGCCGCCATTCGGCGCGTTCGCGCGCGCCGTAGCGTTCGCGGGTGGTGGAGGCGACCACGGTGTAGCGGCCGTCCTGCGGCAGCCGGCGCCAGTCCAGCTCCTCGCGCCTCTGATAGCGGATCACTTCCAGGCTGAAGCGGCGCGACAGCCGGGCGATCAGCGCGTCGGCGGACAGGCCTGCCTCGGACACGCCGTCCGACGGTGCCTGGTCCTGCACCACCAGGCGCAGCGTGGCGTCGGCCGGCGGCCGTTGCGGCTGGCCGTGGAGGGTCAGCGCGCGGCGCCAGGCGTCGGCGAACAATTCGGCGTCGGCCGCGCGTTGCGCGGCGCTGTAATCGCGCTGGCGGCTGGGATAGCGCTGGATCAGCGCGTCCACGCGCGCGGCGGCTTCTTGCAGCCGCGCCTCGCTCAGCCGGCCGGCGGCGACGGCGGCGATCAGCGCCTGCTTGCTGTCTTCCATTTCGTCCTGGAATTGCAGCACCAGGCTGAGGTCGGCGCCGGCCGCGAGCGCCTGGGCGCTGCCCTGGGCCTGGCCCCAGCGTTCGCGGATGGCCTTCATATTCATGCCGTCGGTGATCATCACGCCCTGGTAACCCAGCTGCTCGCGCAGCAATTGCTGCAGGATGGCCGGCGACAGCGTGGCCGGCCAGTCCGCGTCCAGCGTCGGAAAGCGGATATGGGCGCTCATCATGCCGGGGGCGAGATCGGCCAACGCGGCGAACGGCGACAGCTCGTAATCGCGCAGCTCGGCCTTGGGCTTGTCCACCACCGGCAGGTCCAGGTGGGAATCGGTATGGGTGTCGCCGTGGCCGGGGAAGTGCTTGGCGCAGCAGGCCACGCCTTCGGACAGATGGCCGCTGATCCAGGCGCGCGCCAGCCGCGCCGCCTTGAGCGGGTCCTCGCCGAAGGAGCGTTCCGAGATCACCGGATTGGCCGGGTTGTTGTTGAGGTCCAGCACCGGGGCAAAATTCCAGTTCACGCCCAGGCTGGCCAGGCCGCGCGCCACCGCGGCGCCCACTTTCTCGGCCAGCTCGGCGTCGTCCACCGCGCCCAGCGCCATCGCCGACGGCGCCGCCGGCAGGAACAGGGTGCGCATCACCGCGCCGCCTTCCTGGTCCATGCCGATCAGGATGTCCTCGCCCAGCGCGCATTGCAGATCGGCGATCAGCCGGCGGATGCTGGCTTCGTCCGGCACATTGCGGCGGAACAGGCAGATGGCGCGCGCGCCCAGCCGTTGCAGGAAGGCGGCTTCCTCATCGCCCAGGCGCGGGCCGGCCACGTCCACCATCAGCGCCTGGCCGGCCAGTTGTTGCAGGGTATCGCTCATTTGACGGCTCCATCGAATCCGCGCAGGAAATAGCGCTGGGTGAACAGGAAGACCAGCAGGATGGGCAGCACGGTCAGCACCGCGCCGGCGGCCACCACCCGGGTCTTGAAGCTGAAGGCGCCGGACAGGTAGAGCACGCCCACCGACAGCGGGAATTTGTCCGGGCTGGACATCACGATGGACGGCCAGATGTACTGGTTCCACGCCGACACCATGGTGAGTATGGTCAGCGCCGCCAGCGCCGGGCGCGACAGCGGCAGCATGATTTTCCAGAAAATCTGCCATTCGCCGGCGCCGTCGACGCGGGCGGCGTCTATCAAATCCTGTGGCACCGCCTCGAAGGCCTGCTTCATCAGGAAGATGCCCACCGCGCCGGCCAGCGTGGGCAGCACCACGCCGCTATAGCTGTCGGTGAGCTGCAACTTGGACACGGTGATGAAGTTGACCAGAAAATTGACTTCGCTGGGCAGGATCATGGTGGCGAGGATGGCGCCGAACACCAGCTTGCGGCCGGGAAAGCGCATCCGCGCCAGCGGGTAGGCGGCCAGCGCGCTGACCAGCAGGGTGCCGGCCACGGTGGCCAGCGCGATGATGACGGAGTTCTTGTAGAAGGCCAGCAGATCGATGCTGGACACCGCCTCCTTGAAATTGTTCAGGCTGGGCGCGCTGGGCAGTAAGGGCGGCGGGAAGGCGAACACATCGCCCTCGGTGGACAGCGCGGTGACCAGCGTCCACCAGAACGGGTAGACGGTGATGACGGCGATCAGGCTCAGCACCAGATAGTGCAGGCCGCGGCCGGCCAGCTTGCTCAGCCGCGCGCTGTGGCGGCGGGCGGCGGGCGCGGCGAGGGTGGCGGAGTTATGCATGGCGTTTCCTTAAGATTCACGCGGCTGCAGGTAACGGAAATTCAGCCACGCCAGCGCCACGCAGAACACCGACATCACCAGGCTGGCGGCCAGCGCGCGGCCGAAGTTCAGCGATTTGATGCCGAATTCGTAGGCGTAGAACAGCGCGGTGTAGGTAGACTGCATCGGCCCGCCCTTGGTCATGATCTGCACCTCCTCGAAAGCCTTGACCGCGGCCAGCACCGACATCACCGAGCACAGCAGGATGGTGGGCGCCAGCAGCGGCACGGTGATGCGCCAGAAGCGCTGCCAGGCGTTGGCGCCGTCCAGCTGGGCGGCTTCGTAGATATCGGCCGGCACCGCCTGCAGGCCGGCCAGGTAGAGCACCATATACCAGCCCAGGCCGCGCCAGACGGTGATGAACATCACCGCGAACAGAGCGATGCGATCGTCGTTGAGCCAGCCCACCGGTTCGTTGATCACCCGCAGCCAGTGCAGCGCGGCGTTGAGCACGCCGTCCTCGGTGTACATGAAGTTCCAGATGATGCCGATCACCGATACCGAGGTGACCACCGGCAGGTAGTAGGCGGCGCGGAACCACTTGATCGCCGGCAGCTGGTTGTTGACCAGCACCGCTAGCAGCATGGCGACGATCTGGATCACCGGCACCACCAGCAGGTAGACGGCGGAATTTTTCAGCGAGGCCAGGAACAGCTCGTCGCCGAACAAATCGCGAAAATTGTCCAGGCCCACCCAGCGCGGACTGTCGATCAGATTGTACTGGGTGAAGGCGATGAAGCTGCCGAAGCCCACCGGCCAGAAGGAGAACGCCAGCATCAGCAGCAGCGCCGGGGCCAGGAACAGATAGGCTTGCAGCGTGGTCTTGGTGCGCATGGGCAGAACCTTGTGACGTAGCGGCAGGCCGGCGCCGGGATGCGGCGTCGGCCTGCGGGTTGCGGGGCGGCGGGGTCTGGGACGCCGCCGCGTTCAAGCACGTATTTAGAACCCGTTCATAATCTGCTGCGCTGCGGCGATACGGCGTTGAAAACCAGCTCAAAACGCTCATGTACCACGAGTACATTCCGCTTTTTCACTCGTTTTCGCCTTGTCTCGCCCTGGCTCGCGAGATTTTGAACGGATTCTTAGAGCTTGCCGCTCCAGAACGCCGCCGCCTCGTCCAGCGCGACCTTGGGATCCTGGCGGCCAGTGACGGCTTTTTCCACCGCCGCGGCCAGGCGAGCGGACAGCACGTCCGGGTCCTTGACCCCGGCCAGGTAGATGGTGCGGGTCTTGTCCAGGCTGGCGGCGGCCACGCCTACGGCTTTTTCCGCCGCGCCGGCGTCATTGGCCACTTTCTGAAAGTAGGGGTCTTGCGCCGCCTTGCGCGCGGTGGGCAGGGTGCCCGCCAACTTGGCGAAGGCGAGCTGGTTGTCGGCGTTGGTCAGGTAGTTGCCGAACTTGCCTATCTCCGGCAGCAGCGCCTTGTTGACGTTGCGCGCCACGCCGAAGTTGAACATCCAGCCGCCGGCGGCGATGCCGGTGGGGCCGATGGGCGCCGGCGCCACCAGGGTGGATTGGTAGAGCTTGGGCGCTTCGTCGCGCACCCGGGTCAGCGAGGCCGGGGTGGTCACCAGCATGGCCATGCGGCCGCCGTTGTAAGCGGCGATGGAGACCTGGAAGTTGTCCTGGGCGAACAGATTGTCCTTCAGCAGCGCGCCGGACTTGTAGGCGTCGCCCAGTTTTTTCAGCATGGCCACGTGGGCCGGGCTGTTGAACACCGGCTTGCCGTCCTTGAGCAGGGGCAGGCCGTTCTGGATCAGAAAGCCTTCGATCTTGGTGGGGCCCAGCGCCGGCGCGAAGCCGGCGACGCCGGTCTTGGCCTTGATGGTTTTGGCGTAAGCCAGCTGCTCGTCCAGCGATTTGGGCGGCTTGGCCGGATTGAGGCCGGCTTTCTTGAACAGTTCGGCGTTATAGGCGATGACGTTGGCGCCGTTGTAGTGCGGGAAGGCGTAGACCTTGCCGTCGAAGGTCACGTCCTTGATCGCGCCGTCCACGTACTGGCCCTTGTTGATCACGCCGTCCAGCGGCTGCAGCAGGCCGCTTTGCTTGTAGTCGTAAGCCCAGGGCACGTTCAGGTTGACCAGGGCCGGCGGCTTGCCGGCGCCGACGGCGGCGGTGAACTTGGACTGGATCACGTCCCAGGGGTAGTCGGTCCATTTGATTTCGACATTGGGGTTCTGGGCGTTGTACTTGCCGACCAGATCCTTGAAGTAGCCGTCGAATTTGGGCGACAAGCTCATGGTCCACACTTCCAGTACCGGTTTGTCGGCGGCCAGCGCCGGCAGGGCGACGGCGCAGCCGGTGATGAGCAGGGCGGCGCGAGCGAAGGCGTTGAGTTTCATGATGTTTCTCCTTTGAGGCCGGCGCTGGCGTCAGCCGTGGCGGCCAGGGTGCAATATTATGCTATTTGAATTTCTTGTTGCGGCATTGTGGCATTGAAGTGGTTTTGATGAAAGCGATACCACTGCAATGCCAGTGCGACCGCGGGCGCGCCGCGGCCGGAATGCGTGGATCAGAAAGTCTTGCTATAGGAGGCGATGACTTTCACGTCGTTGCGATCGGATTTGCCGTAGAAACCGTTGGTGCGAAGTCTGGCCGGATAGACGCCGATGCTGGCGCCCTTGAGCGGCCCGCTTTGCACGCTGTAACCCACGCTGAAATCCACCTCGTGCGCCTTGGTGTCGGCCTTGCCCGGGTTTTTCATCCCGGTGGCGTAGTTGCCGGACAAGCCCACGGTCAGTCCTGGCACGCCTATCTTGGCCAGGTCGTAATTGACGCCCAGCTTGTAGACGGTGGTGCCGTCCCAGACGAAGTCGTCCAGCTGGCCCCAGGTCTGGATGAAGTTGCGGTTATCGCTATTGCCCCACGGCGTCAGGCGGAAGTTGAGCTCGCCGGAGTCCGGCGCCTTGGTGTAGCCCAGGCCACCCATCAGCGTCCAGCCGTTGGTGGCGTAGCTGAGGCTGCCGCTGGCGTGGTATTCGTTCTTGGGGTTCTGGATGGCGGAGAGCTGGGTCTGGTATTTGGCGGTGAAGTAATAGCCGGTGGCGGTCAGCTTGTCGTCGCCATTGAGCTGCCAGGAATAGGAGCCGGCGATCTGGGCGTTGCGGCGGTAGTCCTTGCCTTCGCCGATGCCGAAGTCGACGAAGCCGTTCTTGGGCGCGTAGCGGAAGCCCAGGCTGTTGACGTAGTCGACGCGCTTGGCGGCGCTGCCATTGCTGCGGCCCTGTTCCCAGGAGTTGCTCATGTCGCGGAAGCGGGTGTCCCATTCATTGCGGAACTGGTCGGCCCAGCCATAGCCCACTTCGAAGTCGCCGAACTTGTATTTCATTTCCACGCCGCGGTAGGCGTGGGATTGCAGGCCGCCGGAGGTACCCAGCGTGCCTATGCCTATCGGGGTGTAGCCGGCGCGGGCGGAGAAGCCCTGGCCGTCCTCGTGCTGGCGGAATTTCAGCGCCGCCTGGCTCAAGACCGCGCTGCTCTTGTCCACGCCGCCGGGCTGGGTGCTGTCGTTGATATCGTGGTACAGCACTTCCGACCAACCCTTGCCGTTGTCCAGACGGATGGCGGCGTGGGCGGCGGCATCGAAGCCCAGCTTGTTCCAGGCGTAGCCGGAGCGGAAGTTCAGGCCCAGGTTGAGCGCGTTGACGGTGATGTCGTCGCGGTTCTGTCCATTGGGCGGGGCCGGCCAGTCCGCCTGGCGGTTACGGCCGTAATAGATGGCGCTGACGGTGGTTTCCGACTTGGTGATCAGGTCGTAGACGTCCACCGGTTCAAAGGTGGCCGGCGCGCCCTGGGTGGGCGAGGTGTCGTTGGCCGGAATCGCGTCTTCCGCCGCCATCGCCGCACAGGGCAGCGCACTCAATAGCAGCAGGGCAAGCTTGGTCAGTTTAGGCATTTCAGTCACTCCAATCACGTGGCAACATCTCTGGCGGATGTCCTGCGCTAAAACTATCTGGTCTTTTACTGGTTCTCAATTGGTATCTCATTGGTATTGCAAAATATTTCGTCATAATGTTGCAATGCTGCCATGCACATTGAGTTGTGGTGAAAAGTTGGGGAAAGCCGGGAGATAAGCGCTGAATGCGAGTGAAAACCGTGTACTTTTTTGCTTTGCGATCAGTTTTTGGGCTGCCAACGAACTATCCGCCGCGATAACGAAGTTTTGCTGCTTGAATCAGGTGGATCAGTGGTGGCTGCTTTCGTTTGACGACATTGCTGCAATGCAATATTCATCCGCCGCGCCTGTCGGCCCATCGCTGTCCCATAGTCCAAAAAACGGGGCGGGCCATTGCCAGAATAAAAAAAAGCCTGGCAAGCGCCAGGCCAAGTGCGGAGAGAGAAGGGTTTGGGCGCTTCAGTTCGCGGCCGCAAGTGAATGGCTGGTTTGGCGCGATGCTTCCTCGAGCTGGCCTTGTCCGGATTGGGGCAAGGTGAAGTAGTTGATGCTGGCTTGCAGCTCGTTCGACATTTGCTCCATCTGGCAGGCGGAGTCGGCGGTCTGGCTGGCGGCGGCGCTGGTTTCCTCGGACATCTGCGCCACTTTCTCGACATTGGCGGCAATGCCGGTGCCGGCGGCCTGCTGCTCGTGCAGCGACACCGAGATCGCGCTCAGCGATTGCTTGACCCTGGCCACCTTGTCGTTGATGCCGGTGATGGCGGAGCGGGCGTCGCTGGCCTGCTGCAAGCCCACTTCCATGTGGTCCACGGTGTGGTGGATGTTCTGCACCACGTGGGCGCTGCTATCCAGCATCTCGCGGATGCTGCCGCTGATCTCGGCGGTGGACTGGGCGGTGCGCTCGGACAGCTTGCGCACTTCGTCCGCCACCACCGCGAAGCCGCGGCCCTGTTCGCCGGCGCGCGCCGCTTCTATCGCCGCGTTCAGCGCCAGCAGATTGGTCTGGTCCGCCACATCGCGTATCACCTGGATCACATTGGAAATCTGCTGCGAGCGGCTGCTCATCAAGTCGGCCTGCGCCTGCGAGGCGCGCGCCATTTCCGCCACCGATTCTATGGTGTGCAGGGTCTGGTCGATGATGGACTCGCCGCGAGTGGCCAGTTCGCCGGTGGAGACGGATTCGGTGGCCACGTCGGTGGTGTTGTCGTCCACCGAGCAGATGCTGACCGATAGCTGTTCCACCGACGCTGACATCGACGAGGCGGCGCGAGTCTGTTCCTCGGCGCTGGCGGCCACTTGTTCCGCCGCAGCCGCCAGTTCGGTGGCGTTGTTGCCCAGCTGGGTGATCACGTGCTGCATCGCGCGCACCATGCGGATCAGCCCGCTCTGCATCCGCGCCATCGAGGCGACGATGCTGTGCTGGTCGCCGGCCTTGACCTGCAGCCTCTGGCTGAGGTCGCCGTTGGCGATGCGTTCGGTCAAGGCCACCACGTCGCGCGGTTCGCCGCCGAGCTCGGCCAGCAGCGAGCGGATGATGACCAGGGCCAGGCCGGCGCCTATCGCCACGCCGCCGGC
Source organism: Chromobacterium aquaticum (assembly GCF_021129195.1). Lineage (GTDB taxonomy): Bacteria > Pseudomonadota > Gammaproteobacteria > Burkholderiales > Chromobacteriaceae > Chromobacterium > Chromobacterium aquaticum. The sequence continues at coordinate 30,440 of NZ_JAJOHW010000012.1, forward strand.
CAGCAGCAGCAAGGCGATGAGGTGGCTGGTGGCGGCGCGTTGCTGGGCTTGGGCGAATTCTTCCGCCGCCACCCGTAGCTGCAGATCGATCAGCGCGGCGATGCGGGAGGCGATGGGGTCGATCTCCGGATACATTTCCTTGTCCAGGAAGTGTTGCAGCGCGGTGCGGTCGCCGGATTGGGCCAGGGTCTTGAGCCGAGCCACGCTGGCGTCGGCGTGACGCATCGCCGTTTCGGCCTGGTCGGCCAGGGTTTTTTCCTCGGCGGTCAGATAGGTGGCGCGGTAATCGCTCCATTGTTTTTTCAAGGCCGCTTGCGAGCTGGCCAGGCCGCCGAGAAAGCTGTCGGCGCTGATGCTGCCTGCCTGCAGCTTGTGCGCGCCGTCTACAATGCCCACCGCATAGCTGTCGGCGACGATTTTCAGCTGTTTCAGGCACACCACGCGGTCGTTATAGGTGGTGGCGAAGTCGTCGAGTATGCCCTGCTGAGCGTGCTGGCCAAACAGGCCGATCAGGATGGGAATGGCCAGCAGGGCGACGACGAGCGCGCTTAAACGCTGGGCTATGGTCAGGCGGTTGAACATGGGACTCTCCGGATGCAAGCTTTGATACGGATTTTGTCTGTTCCAAATGCTGGCGCGCCGTCCAAGGCGGCAGCGGGCTTCCGCTGGCCAAACTTGAAAGCCGGCGCAGTAAATCTCTATCTATAACTCCATGATTCCGTTATAATTCCGGCCCTTTGCGGCCGCCATCGCCCGACGCGGCCACCTATACTAAATGTCAGGAAACGCCATGAGCCTGTTGTCGCACCAGATCGAGTTGCTATCGCCCGCCAAGACCGCCGAAATCGGCCGCGAGGCCATTCTGCACGGCGCCGACGCGGTGTATATCGGCGGGCCCAGCTTTGGCGCGCGGCACAATGCCTGCAATAGCGTGGAGGACATCGCCGGCCTGACCGCGTTCGCTCACCGCTACCACGCGCGCATCTTCGCCACGCTCAACACCATCTTGCACGACGCGGAGCTGGAGCCGGCGCGCAAGCTGATCTGGCAGTTGTACGACGCCGGCGTGGACGCGCTGATCATCCAGGACATGGGCATCCTGGAACTGGACCTGCCGCCTATCCAGCTGCACGCGTCCACCCAGTGCGACATCCGCACGCCGGAAAAAGCGCGTTTCCTGTCCGACGCCGGCTTCTCCCAAGTGGTGCTGGCCCGCGAGCTGACCATTCCGCAAATCCGCAAGGCGGCGGACGCGGTGGGCGACGACGCCACCATCGAATACTTCATCCACGGCGCGCTGTGTGTGGCCTTCTCCGGCCAGTGCTATATCAGCCACGCCGACAACGGCCGCAGCGCCAACCGCGGCGACTGCTCGCAAGCCTGTAGGCTGCCGTACACGCTGACCGACAAGGACGGCGGTGTGGTGGCGTTCGACAAGCACTTGCTGTCGATGAAGGACAACAATCAGAGCGCCAATCTGGAAGCGCTGCTGGACGCCGGCGTGCGTTCGCTGAAGATCGAGGGCCGTTACAAGGACGTGTCCTATGTGAAGAACATCACCGCCCATTACCGGTTGCTGCTGGACGAAATCATCGAGCGGCGGCCGGAGCTGGCGCGCGCCTCCAGCGGCGACAGCGAGATCTTCTTCGCGCCGGACCCGGACAAGACTTTCCACCGCGGCGGCACCGATTACTTCGCCACCGGCCGCAAGATCGACATCGGCGCCTTCGATTCGCCCAAATTCGTCGGCGTCGGCCTGGGCGTGGTCAGCAAGGTGGGCCCGGACTGGCTGGAGATCGCCACCGCCGAAACCATGAGCAACGGCGACGGCATCAACTTCATGAAGAAGCGCGAAGTGGTGGGCGTGCAGGCCAATACCGTGCAGCAAGTGGGCAAGACCGCGGACGGCGAATTGCTGTGGCGGGTGTTTCCCAACGACGTTTCGGTGCTGGCCGGCCTCAAGCCGGGCGTGGACATCTGCCGCAACCGCGATCACGCCTGGGAACTGGCGCTGCTGAAAAAGTCCGCCGAGCGCAAGGTGGGCGTGTGGATGACGCTGAGCGAAAACGCCGACGGCCTGGAACTGAACATTACCGACGAGGACGGCGTCAGCGCCTCCGCCTGTAGTCCGCTGGCGCTGGAGCCGGCCAAGGACGCCGACAAGGCGCTGGCCGGCCTGCGCGACAATCTGGGGAAGCTGGGCAATACCATGTTCGTCGTCCACGATGTGACGCTGCAGCTGTCGCAGCCGTGGTTCGCGCCGGTTTCGGCGATCAACGCGCTGCGCCGTGACGCCATCGCCCGGCTGGAAGCGGCGCGCGTGCAGGCCTGGCCGCGCCAGCCGCGCAAGGCGGCACTGCAGCCGCCGGCGCCGTATCCGGAAAAGACGCTGAGCTATCTGGCCAATGTCTACAACAATCTGGCCTGGCAGTTCTATCGCAAGCACGGGGTTGAGCTCATCGACGCCGCCTACGAGGCGCACGAGGAAGAGGGCGAGGTCAGCCTGATGATCACCAAGCACTGCCTGCGCTTCTCCTTCAATCTGTGTCCGAAGCAGGCCAAGGGCGTGAAGGGGGTGATGGGCCAGGTGCGCGCCGATCCGATGACGCTGAAGTCCGGCAACGAGACTTACACGCTGAAGTTCGAATGCCGGCCCTGCGAGATGCATGTGATGGGCAAGATGAAAAAGCACATCCTGAAGACGCCGCCGCCGAGCGAGGTGGCGTACACCGCGCCCTTGACCTTCTTCAAGCAGCGGCCGCAATAAGGGTTTGCGCGCCAAAGGCGGGGAGGCGGGTAAAATGCGCTTCTTTCTTTGTCCTATCCGGAACAATTCTTAAATCATTCGCCGGCCACGCCGGCAGCACGGGGAATCAAACGTGGCCGACATCGAGCGCCTGGACACCTGGGTCAAATACAAGAACGGTTTGTGCGATGACTGCATGGGCAGCTGCTGCTCCATGCCGGTGGAGGTGCGGCTGTCCGACCTGGTGCGCATGGGGGTGGTGGACGAGTTCGAGCTGGAAGAGCCGATCAAGAACATCGCCAAGCGCCTGGAAAAACAGCGCTTGATCCAGCATTTCAATTTCAAGCGCGAGTTGTTCACGCTGGCGCGGCGCGCCAACGGCGATTGCATGCAGCTGGATCAGAAAACCCGCTTGTGCACCATCTACGAGCGGCGGCCGAATACCTGTCGCAACCACCCCAAGGTGGGTCCCAAGCCAGGCTTTTGCGCGTATACCCGCAACCCGCAGAAGATCGCCTTCCATCGCAACACCGCGGCGTGAGCGCTGTTTCACGTGAAACTCTCCGTAGCCTCGACAGGATCGTCATGAACCCTATTTATCCTTTATTCGCTTTCGCCATTGGCGTAGTGGTGCCGCTGCAGGCCGCCATCAACAACCAGCTCAAGGGCGTGCTGGGCAATAGCACGCTGCTGGCGGCCCTGGTGTCGTTCTCGGTGGGCAGCCTGTGCCTGGGTGGGTTGGCGGTCGCCACCGGCCAGAAATGGCAGGACCTGGCGGCGCTAGGCCGGGTGGAATGGTGGATGCTGCTGGGCGGCGCGATGGGGGCGATGTTCGTGTTCGGCACCACCTTGCTGGCGCCGCGGCTGGGCGTGGCGGCGATGCTGTCGCTGGTGATCGCCGGCCAGGTATGTGTGTCGCTGTTGTTCGACCGTTTCGGCTGGTTGGCGATGCCGCTGCGCGAAGTGAATCTACCGCGGCTGCTGGGCGCGGCGCTGGTGGTGGGCGGAGTGTTGCTGGTCAACTTCGGCGACAGGTGGTTTGGACGCGCTTGAGTGATAGGCGCGGAGTCAGCAAGTAAAAACGGCAGCCTGAGGCTGCCGTTTTTCTTGGCCGGCGCGCGGCGCTTATTTGGGCTGCGGCTTGGCCATCGAACCCATGCGGCCTTTATGCTCCATCGGGCCGTGCCATTGATCCATCACCTTCTGCTGCTCCGGCGTCAGCTGGGCGTAGAAGGTTTTCAGCGCGTCCAGGCGCTTCTGCATGCCGTCCTGGTGCTGTTTCATCATGTCCAGCATGCGTTCCATGCGTTGTGGCGCGGTTTCGCCAGCCTGTGGCTTGGGCGGCATCGCCCGTTCGCCCGGCTTCATCGATTCGGTGTAGGTTTTCCAGGCGGCTTCTTGCTTGGCTTGCAGTTTCAATTGATCGTGCAGCGCCTGCAGGTGGCGGGCGGCCATGGCTTCGCGCTGGGCCGGGTCCATGTGGCGGCCTTTACCCATCATCGGCATCGGATTTTGCGACGGCGCATCGTCGGCGGCCAGCGCGGAACCGGCGACGCCGGCGGCGAGCAGGGTGGCGATCAGCATGGGCTTGAACAGCTTGGTCATGATTGAAGACTCCTACCGAGGTTGATTACGCAGTCAGTATTGGCGATGGATGTCAGGCAAGTATTGCTGACGGCCGCGCGCTTGTTGCGGAATGTTAAAAAACCGGGTGGGGCAACAAAAGGAGACGGATGGGAGGACGCGGGGCGCGGGGATGGGCTGCGACCGGCGCTTGGCTCCGGCCTGGTTCTCAGAAGGTGTTTATGATCTCGCGAGCTAAGGCGAGACAAGGCGAAAACCAGCGAAAAAGCGGAATGTACACGTGGTACATGAGCATTTTGAGCTGGTACTCACCGTGTAACGCTCCACGACGCGCAGCAGATCATAAACAGGTTCTCAGTTGTGCGGCTCGCTGGACTGGCCTGCCTGCAGCTTGCGCATCGGGCCCTGGCCTCTGCCGCCCATCGGCGGCGGGCTGTCCTTGTCCATGATCTTGCGCTGCTCCGGATTGAGCTGGGCGTAGAAGGACTTGAGCGCTTCCAGCCGCTTCTGCAGGTTCAGCAAGTGGCGCTGCGCCATCAGCACGCGCTGTTCCATGCGTTCCGGCGCGGTGTCGCCGCTGTCGCCGCAGGGAGGCATCGCGCCGGGGCGGCTGGCGCTGGCGAAGGCCAGCCAGGCGGCTTCCTGCGCCGGCTGGATCTTCAGCTTGTCGTGCAGCGCCTTCTGGTGCTGGGCGATGAAGGCGTCGCGCTTGGCCGGGTCGATTTTCCACGGCCGGCCGGCGAAGCTGCCCATCGGCGGGCAGTCCATTTCCGGCCGCGCGGCCTGGGCGGCGCCGGCGAGCAGGCAGGCTAAAACAAGGGGTATCAGCGGTTTCATAGGGCGGGCCATTCCGTCAATGGCGGCGACGCGGCGTGAGCGGCGTCGGTTTAGGTTTACTCCAGTATTCTGGGCGACGATTGTCAATTAAGTATGAGTCGGCCATTCGCAATTGTTACCAAATGTAAAGCGTCGCGGCAAGCGATTTGATGGCGGGCTTTTTCCCGTTCACGACGGCGATTTGGACTAGAGTGAAATGCGGCATCCCCGTCTCGCCGCCGGAGCGCTTTCGCATGAGTCAGCCAGCTTCTTCTTTCCCGTTTTTCCCCGCGTCCGGGCTCGCCGCGCTGAATGGCGCGCTGGTGGACTACTGGGTGGACGCCTGGCAGCGTTCGGTGTTGTATTGCGACATCCTGCGCCAGCGCGGCGATACTTATCTGGAGCACGCCGCTTCCGGTCATCCGCCGGTGTTGGTGTTCGATTACGACATCATCGTCGATGGCCGCGAACTGGAGCAGCCGGTCAATTATGCCTTGTCGGCGATCCGCCCGCCGGACGGCTGCCCGAAACCGGATCCGGCCAAGCGGCCCTTCGTGGTGATAGACCCGCGCGCCGGCCATGGGCCGGGCATAGGCGGCTTCAAGATGGACAGCGAGATCGGCATCGCGCTGCGTCAGGGCCATCCTTGTTATTTCGTGATGTTCTTCCCGGTGCCCGAGCCCAAGCAGACGATTGAATGCGTATGGCGCGCCGAGAAAGTCTTTCTGCAAAAGGTCAATCAACTGCATCCGCACAGCGCCGGCAAGCCCTTCGTCATCGGTAATTGCCAGGGCGGCTGGGCGCTGGCGATGCTGGCGGCCACCGCGCCGGAACTGGTGGGGCCGATTCTGCTGGCCGGCTCGCCCTTATCCTACTGGGCCGGCGTGGCCGGCAAGAACCCGATGCGTTATTCCGGCGGCCTGTACGGCGGCACCTGGATGGCCTCGCTGGCCGGCGACCTGGGCCATGGCCAGTTCGACGGCGCCAACCTGGTCAGCAATTTCGAGCAGCTGGACCCGGGCAATACCTACTGGAAAAAGCCGTACACCCTGTACGCCAAGGTGGATTCCGAGCGCGAGCGCTTTCTGGAGTTCGAACGCTGGTGGGGCGGTCATTATCTGCTGAACAAGGCGGAGATGGAGTGGATTACCCAGAACCTGTTCGTCGGCAACCGCTTGAGCCACGGCGAGGTGACGCTGGAACAGGGGCGGCAGGCGGTGGATCTGCGCAATATCCGCTCGCCCATCGTGGTGTTCGCTTCCTGGGGCGACAATATCACGCCGCCGCAGCAGGCGCTGTTCTGGATCGCCGATCTTTACGGCAGCGTGGAGGACATCCGCGTCAATGAACAGACCATAGTCTATTGCCTGCACGAGCAGGTCGGTCATCTGGGCATTTTCGTGTCCGCCGGCGTGGCCAATAAGGAACACAGCGAACTAGCCAGCGCGCTGGATCTGATCGATGTGCTGCCGCCGGGCTTGTACGAGGCGGTGATCACCGATACCCATCCTGAAATGGCCGGCTTGGAGTATCTGCAAGGGCGCTATGTGATCCGCTTCGAGCCGCGCGATATCGACGATATCCTGGCGCTGGGCGACGGCCGCCAGGGTGAGGCCGCTTTCGAGGTGGTGCGCCGGGTGGGTGAGGTCAACCAGCAGTTGTACGACACCTTTGTCTCGCCGTGGCTGCGGCTGTACGGCAATGAACACGCCGCGCGCTGGCTGCGCGAAATGCATCCGTCACGGCTGGAGCGGCGCTGGTTTTCCAGCCGCAACCCCTGGCTGGCCGGGGTGCGGCAATGGGCGGAGCGGGTGCGCGAGGAGCGGCGGCCGGTGACGGAGGACAATCCCTTCTGGCAGTGGCAGCAGAGCTATGCCCAATTGGTGGAAACCGCGCTGGACGGCTGGCGCGACGGCCGCGATGCCTGGCAGGAGCTGAGCTTCCGCACCCTGTTCGAGTCGCCTTGGAGCGCGGCGCTGGCCGGCTTGAAGCCGCAGCGCGAATACGGGGTGCGCAAGGCGGATGGCAGCTGGGAGCGCAGTGAAATGCTGCGGCTCAAGCGCCAGGAACTGGAAGCGCATTACGCCGAAGGCGGGCCGGTGGACGGTTTTCTGCGGCTGTTGATCTATGTTGCCATCGGCAATGGCGTGGTGGATGTGCGGCCATTCAACGCCATCCGCCGGGTGATGCAGGAAACCGCGCTGGGCGAAGACCTGACGCTGGAGCAGTTCAAGCAGGCGGTGCGACGCCAGACCTGGCTGGTGCGCAACGATGAGAAACGGGCGCTGGCGACGCTGGAGCAACTGCTGCCCACCGATCAGCAGCGCCGCTTCGCGCTGGAACTGGCGATTCTGCTATTGCAGGCGGCCGGCCCCATCAGCCAGGAAAAGCAGCAGCGGCTAGGCCGGCTGGCGCTGGCGATGGGGGTAGCGCAGCGCAACGGCGGCGTGGCGGCGGAAACGGTCAAGCCGGCGACCAAGCGCGCGCCGCGTCAGCGCAAGCC
>NZ_JAJOHW010000013.1 GCF_021129195.1 Chromobacterium aquaticum
AGTGCTGTTGCGGCGGCATGGTGGCCTCTCCAATTGGCACCACAAAAAAATGAATATATTAATTCAGTATCCTAGTCGGGCCATATAGGATTTTTCTTAAAGATATGCCATGAAACTTTGCGCCTCAGGCTTCAAACCGTGAGGCGACATGGAGAGAAATCAACACACTTCGTGCTCCATCCGGCTTCCAGCAGACAAAACGGCGGAGAGTCCCCCGCCGTTGCTTAAACCCGCTAACAAAACCCCTGATCCTGCGTTGCGCCTTCTTATGGAACTACGGGCACAGCCTGCGTCGGCGCGCCTTGGCTCAGCTTCTCTGCATGGTCTTGTTAGCGGCGGTTAGAACCTGTTCAAAGTCTGCTGCGCTTCGGCGATACAGCGTTGAGCCGATTCTATAGCGCCGCCTCAGCGCTTGAGCTTGGCGAACGCCGCCGCCATCGCGGTGTCGCTGGCCGGCTGCTGGCCGCGCTGACGGTCGCCGCCGCGTCTATCCTGAGCGCGCGGGCCGTCGTTGCGCGGGCCGCGGCTGTTGCCGGCGCCCGGCGCGTCGTCCAGCCGCATGGTCAGTGCGATGCGCTTGCGCGCCGCGTCCACTTCCAGCACCTTGACCTTGACCACATCGCCGGCCTTGACCACTTTGCGCGGATCGTCGACGAATTTGTTCGACAAGGCCGAGATGTGGACCAGGCCGTCCTGATGCACGCCGATGTCGACGAAGGCGCCGAAGTTGGCGACATTGGTGACCACGCCCTCCAAGATCATGCCCGGCTGCAAGTCCTTGATGTCCTCGACGCCGTCCTGGAAGGTGGCGGTCTTGAATTCCGGACGCGGGTCGCGACCCGGCTTGTCCAGTTCGCGCAGGATGTCCATCACCGTCGGCAGGCCGAAGCGTTCATCGGTGTAATCCACCGCCTTCACCGTTTTCAGGAAGCCGGAATCGCCGAGCAGCGATTTCATCTCGCGGCCGGTCTTGACCACGATCTGCTCCACCACCGGATAGGCTTCCGGATGCACGGCGGAGCCGTCCAGCGGGTTGTCGCCGTCGCGGATGCGCAGGAAGCCGGCCGCCTGCTCAAAGGTCTTGTCGCCCAGCCGCGGCACTTTCAACAATTGCCTACGGTTGCGGAAGGCGCCGTTCTGATCGCGGTAGGACACGATATTGGCCGCCAGCGTGGCGTTGAGGCCGGAGATGCGGGTCAGCAGCGGCGCCGAGGCGGTGTTGACGTCGACGCCGACGGCGTTGACGCAATCTTCCACCACCGCGTCCAGCGCGCGCGCCAGCTGGCTCTGGTTGACGTCGTGCTGGTACTGGCCGACGCCGATGGACTTGGGATCGATCTTCACCAGCTCGGCCAGCGGGTCCTGCAAGCGGCGGGCGATGGAGACCGCGCCGCGCAGCGACACATCCAGATCCGGGAATTCCCGCGCCGCCAGTTCCGAGGCCGAATACACCGAGGCGCCGGCCTCGGACACCACGATCTTGGTCATGCCCAGCTGCGGATAGGCGCGGATCAGTTCCTGCGCCAGCTTGTCGGTTTCACGGCTGGCGGTGCCGTTGCCGATGGCGATCAGATCCACGCGGTGACGCGCGCACAAGGCGCCCAGCACCGCCAGCGAGCGGTCCCAGTCGCGGCGCGGCTCGTGCGGATAGATGGTGGCGGTGTCCAGCAGCTTGCCGGTGTCGTCCACCACCGCCACCTTGCAGCCGGTGCGCAGGCCCGGGTCCAGGCCCAGGGTGGCGCGCCGGCCGGCCGGCGCCGCCAGCAAGAGATCATGCAGATTGTCGGCGAACACCTTGATCGCCTCGGCGTCGGCGGCATCCTTGAGCCGCGACACCAGCTCCAGTTCCAGCGACAGGAAGATCTTGGCGCGCCAGCACAGGCGCACGCCGTCCAGCAGCCATTTGTCGGCCGGGCGGCCGGCGTCGCGCACGCCGAAGCGCGCGGCGATCAACTGCTCGTAGGCGGAGCGCTCGGTGATCGGAGTCTCATCCGGCTGGTACTTCAGCGTCAGGCTGAGCACGCCCTCGTTGCGGCCGCGCAACAGCGCCAAGGCACGGTGCGATGGGGTGGAGCGAATCGCTTCGCGGTGCTCGAAATAATCGGAGAACTTGGCGCCCTCGTGCTCCTTGCCGGCCACCACCTGGCCGGCCAACTCGCCCTCGCTCCACAGCTTTTCGCGCAATTGGCCCAGGAGTTCGGCGTCCTCGGCGAAGCGCTCGATCAGGATGGCGCGCGCGCCGTCCAGCGCCGCCTTGGCGTCGGCCACGCCGGCCTCGGCGTTGACATAGGCGGCCGCGGCGGCGTTGGGGTCCTGGCTCGGGTCGGTCAGCAAGCCGTCGGCCAGCGGCTCCAGCCCGGCTTCGCGCGCGATCTGCGCCTTGGTCCGGCGCTTGGGTTTGTAGGGGAGGTAAAGGTCTTCCAGCGTGGTCTTGTTGTCGGCGGCGTAGAGCGCGGCCTCCAGTTCGGGACTCAGCTTGCCTTGCTCGGAAATGCTGCCGAGGATGCTGACGCGGCGCTCGTCCAGTTCGCGCAGATACACCAGGCGCTCGGCCAGGGTGCGAAGCTGGGTGTCGTCCAGGCCGCCGGTGACTTCCTTGCGGTAGCGGGCGATGAAGGGAACGGTGGCGCCGCCGTCTATCAGTTCGATGGTGGCGGATACTTGCGCCTCGCGGACGGAGAGTTCCGTCGCCAGACGGTTGGAAATGCTTTTCAACATCGGTTTTTATTCTTTCGAGTTGAACAAAAACCGCTACTCTACCGCCATCGCCGACAAAATCAACCGGGACGCCGCATCGGACGTCCCGGAACCGGCATTAGGTACCGGCGGCCACCGGCCGCTCCAGCCAGGCCTGGGCTTCCTCGGCGGTGTCGAAATACTGGGTGTGGGTATTGGACAGCAGGCCGGCGATGTGGGCGGCCAGCTTGATCCACACATCGCTGACCACCAGCGCCACGCGGCCGACATGGTTTTCATGCGCGCGCATGAATTTGACCTCTTCCAGCGCCATGTCCAGCGTGAAGTCCTTCAGCTCGCTCAGGTCCAATAGCAGATCCGGCTTGTCGCACTCGGACTGGCGCTTGAGCAGCGCCTCTTCCAGCAACTTGAAATCCGCCAGCGTGAATTCGTTGTACAGCGCCACGTCCAGGCCGTAGTGTTGTTCGCGTATCGAGATCATGTGCTTCTCCTTTATGCGGTGTCGCTTTCATTTTAAGGCCGGGCAGCACTGGCGCGGCAAGCTTTTTCAGGCGGTCGGCGGCAGCGTCTTGAGCCAGGCGGCGAAACGCCCGCGGGCATTGCGGCAGGGCGAGGCGGTGTTGAACTGAATCATCCGCCCGCGCGTCCATTTGTCGTACCAGGGGCGGCCGTACAACGCCTCGTCGGAGTAGCCCTCCACCAGCGCCTCCACTTGGCGCTGGCTGTCGTCCAGCAGCGCGCATAGCCGCGCCCAGTCTCCGATTCCTTGGTAATCGCGGTAGAACTTCTGTGCCAGCAGGCCCAGTTGGTTCCAGCGGTAGCCGGTGTCGGGAAAGTCTATCGGCAAGCCTTCCCGCTCCAGCCGGTGCCACTTCAGCACCAGCGCCTGCCAGCCCAGCAGGTAGGCCAGCAGGTCCGCCGCGCTCATCTGGCTGTTCTTGGCGTGTCCGTCCAGTTCCTGAATGAAGGTACGCTCCGGCGGCACCCGCGCCAGCACCGCGCGCAAGCGCCGGTATTCGTCCCGCATCGCCGCCAGCAAGGCCGCCTTGTCCGCCGGTACCGCCATCGTCGCTCTCCCAGACTGGCCCGGCGCAGCGCCGGGTTTCGCTCCCAGCTTAACGCCGGCTGGCCAGCATGCCGCTGACGATGATCAAACCCATCGCCGCCAGGCTGGCGGCGCTGAGCGGGTCGCCCCACAGGCCGACGCCCAACAGGGTGGAAAACACCACGGTCAGATAGGACAGATTGGCGGCCAAGAGCTTGCGTCCCACTTTATAAGCGCGGGTCATCGCCAATTGGGCGATGGTGGCGGTGGCGCCCAGGCCCAGCAGCAGCCAGGCGTTCTGCAGCGTCACCGGATGCCAGGTTTCGAACAGCATCAGCAGCAGGCCGCCCAGCGTGGAGATCAGCGCGAAATAGAACACCACCTTCCACTCCGGCTCGCCCTGGCGGCCCAGTTCGCGCACGTGCAGATAAGACCAGCCGGCCAGCAGGCCGGAACCGACGCCGAGCAGGCCGGCCACCCAGGCCTCGCTGGACAGCGTGGGACGCAGCAACAGCACCACGCCGACAAAACCCAGCGCCAGGCCGGCCAACGCCTGCTTGGGCAGGCGCTCGCGCAGCAGCACCACCGACAGCAGCGCCAGGAACATCGGCGAGGTGTAGTTGAGCGTCACCGCGGTGGACAAGGGCAGATGGGCGATGGCGTAGAAATACAATAGCATCGAGACATAGCCGATCAGGCCGCGCTGCACGTGGTAGCGCAGCAAGGGCGTGGCGAAGCGATCGCGCCGCCACAGCGCCGCCGCCCCCAGGGTGACCACGCCCATCAGCGTGCGCCAGAACACCAGCTCGGTGGAGGAGAAATATTCGGCGCCCAGCTTGACGAACACCCCCATCAGGCCGAAAAACACCGCCGCCACCACCATCCACCCCGAACCCAGGCGCCACTTTGCACTAGTCAAACCACATTATCCTTATTCATTCTTGTTGAACCCTCAAGCCCTGCTTCAACGCAGGGCCGCCATCAGGCCAGACCCCACAATCAGGGCCATCGCCGCCAGCGACCAGGCGCTCAGCGGATCGCCCCACAGCACCACGCCCAGCAGCACGGAAAACAGCACCGTCAGATAGCCAAAGCTGGCCACCAGGTATTTGCGCCCGTCCTTGTAAGCGCGAGTCATCGCCAACTGGCCCAGCATGCCGCAAACGCCGACGCCGAGCAGCGGCAAGACATTGTCCACCGTCACCGCGCTGAAGCCCGGCCCCAGAATGAGCCAAATGCCGCCGAACAGGCTGGAAATAGCGAAAAACCAGAACACCACTTTCCAGGATGGCTCCCCCATCTGGCCCAGCTCGCGCACCTGAAACACCGCGTAGCCGGCGCTGATGCCGGACGTCAGGCCGATCAGACCGGCCAGCCACTGTGCCGAGCTGAAAGTTGGCCGCAGCAGCACGACGATGCCGACAAAGCCCAGCAGCAAGGCCAGGCCGGTGCGCGGCGTCAGCCTGTCCTTCAGCTTGACCACGCACAGCAAGGCGAAGAACAGCGAGGAGGTGTAGTTCAGCGTCACCGCGGTGGACAAGGGCAGCCGGGTCAGCGCGTAGAACAGCGCCACCATCGACGCATAGCCGACGAAGCTGCGCTTGATGTGGCCGCGCCAATGCGGCGTCAGCGGCGATTGCCGCCGCCAGGCCATCGCCGCGCCCAAGGTCAGCGCGCCGATGGCGGTGCGCCAGAACAGCAGCTCGGTGGAGCCGAAGGCGGCGGCGCCCAGCTTGACGAACATGCTCATCAGCGCGAAGCACAAGGCCGCCACCACCATCCAGCCGGCGCCCAAGCGGCCCTGGCGCAAACGCCGTCCCAGCCTCAGCGCGCCGTCGCGCCAGGCCGGCGTCATCGCTTCAGCCATTCCAGCGACAGGCAGATGGACTCCATCTGACGGCGGTAAGTCTTGAATTCGGATGCGTTGGCGGTGCAGCGCGCCTCGGCCACCCGCTTCTTGTCGCCCAACTGGAACACGTGCAGATTATGGCGGACGATCCACAAGCGGTTGGACACCAGGCGGCCGTCGCGGTATTCGGTGACCAGCCGGCCGTTGCGGCTGTTGCTGCGCACGAAGTTGGCGGCTTCGCGGTCGCCATCCTCGCGGCGGTATTTCTGCGCCAGCCGCGCCAGCGTGTCGCCGCGCCCGGACTTGCGCGCGATGATCTGCACATCGATGGCGGCGCGCTCGCGCTGGTCCGCCTTGGGCGGCACCACCCGCAGCACGCGCTGGCCATCCACCACGCTGGGCCGCACTTTCCAGCCCGGCGGGACGTTGAAACGCACCCGGCTGGCGGCATCGGCATAGACGGCGGCCTGCGCCAGAGGGACCTGCAAGACCAATAACAAGGGCAAACAGCGAAAAAGCGTTTTAAGCATGGAATCGGGCAAACCAGAATAAGAAAGGCGCGGACCCCGTCCGCGCCTTCGCATTATGACACCGCAAGCCGCAGCTTAACCAGCCAGCGCCGCGCCCATCTTGCCGCGGTAGAACTCGTGGAAGTGCTGCATGCCTTCCTCGGTGGGCGATTGGTAAGGCCCCACCTCGCTTTCGCCGCGCAACCACAGCGCGCGGCGTCCTTCGTGCATGCGGTAGCAGATCTCGTCGTCTTCCTTGGCGGTTTCGAAATAAGCCGCCTGCTCCGCCTCGATGAACTCCGGCTCGAACCACACCACGTCCTCCGGGTAGTAGAACTCGGTCAGCACCGTGCACTGCTCCGGGCCGCGCGGCATCACCACGCTGACCACCAGCACGTGCGGATACCACTCCACCATGATGTTGGGGTAGTAGGTCAGCCAGATGGCGCCGAATTCCGGCTGCTGGTCGGCGTAGCGGCGGCGGACTTCCTCGTGCCACTTGCCGTAGACACGGGAGCCGGAAGTGGCCAGCTTGTTCTTAACGCCCACGGTCTGCACATGGTATTGCGCGCCCCACTCCCATTTCAGGTCGCCGCAATCGACGAAATTACCCAGGCCGGGGTGGAAGGGATCGACGTGGTAATCCTCGGAATACACTTCGATGAAGGTCTTCCAGTTGAAGTCGTACTCGCTCAGATGGCTGGAGTGGTAGGCGTAGCCGTCAAAGCGCATATGCTTGGCCACGCCCAGGTTTTCCAGATCGCGCGCCACATCGCGGCGCGCGTCGAACAAGAGGCCGTTCCAGCGCGTCAGCTCGGTCTGGTTCAGTTTCAGGCACGGCGTTTCCGGGAAATGCGGCGCGCCCAGCAAGGCGCCCTCGGCGTCATAGGTCCAGCCGTGCAGATTGCAGACGATATGGTTGCCGTTGCCGCGGCCTTTATAAATGATGGCCTGGCGGTGACGGCAGACATTGGAGATCAGCTTGATCCGGCCATCCACATTCTTGAGCATCTTGCCGTGGCCCATCCAGTCCAGGGTCTGATAATCGCCGGCGTTCGGCGTCATCAGCTCATGGCCATAGTAGATGGGCGCGTCTCCAAACAGCAGCCGCTGTTCCTGAGCGTAATAGGCAGGATCAAAATAGGTATAGACGGGTAGCTGAGCAGCAGAAGCTTGAAGCAACTGCGCGGAAGCCAGATCAGACATTATTCCCACACCTCCGTGGTAGAAGATATAAGACCAGCCGAATCTCGCTTGAAACGAGTTTGCGGGACTATCAAAAACAATCAACAAAAACAAGGCCGAACCTTGCGACAGAGGGGCGGATTATGCCCCCGCCCCCCCACCGGGGCAAGCCTTTCCTCTCTCGCGTCAGCGGGTTTTTGGCGCAAAAACATCAGCTTGCGCGATCCAAATAATATTTGGAATGATATTTTTGATAGAAATCAACGCTTTATCAATAACATTGCATTGCAACATTAGAGTCGGTTAATTCGCGGTGCTATAATCGCCGCCATGGTCGTCGCCCTTGCGCGCCAGGCTTGGCGCCAACGCCCCATCTGGACTGTAGCCGATGTGCGGCCAGTTGCAATGAGCGCCGCGCAAAACCAGCCGCAGCCATGTTTCGCGCCAGTCGCGCCCCTGCGCTGACGCGGCAGTCCGGCAATGCTATACCGATTGGAATGCCTAGGCGGCGCCGGCGGGAAAACCCTTCCCCCCGCCACGGCCGCCTGCGCGGCCGCCATGCCGGAAAAATGCGGATTTTTGCTCAAATGCCCAATTTAATGATCTCGCGCGTGTTGCGCCTACAGCCAGCCTTGCCGCCTTGTCGGTTCGCGGCAGTCTATCGCGCCCGCTCCCGCCGCGCGCCACAGGAAAGCCTCTGAAAACATGCAAACCTTCTTCCTCGCTCCCATCGGCTTCAATGCCGGCCTGACCTCGGTGGCGCTGGGCGCCATTCACAGCCTGGAACAGGCCGGCCTGCGCGTCGGCTTCGTCAAGCCCATCGCCCAGGGCGCCGACCCCAAGGAGCCAGAGCGCTCCACTCATTTCGCGCGCGCCATCTGCCGGCTCAACCCGCCGGAACCGATTCCGATGGAGCGGGTCGAGCACCTGCTGTCCAAGGGTCAGGTGGATCAATTGATGGAAGAAGTGGTCAGCCTGTACCAACAGGCGGCCAATCAGGTGGACGTGGTGCTGGTGGAAGGCCTGGTGCCGGACCAGAAGCAGGTGTTCTCCACCTTTCTGAACACCAAGATCGCGCGCAATCTGCAGGCGCAGACCATCCTGGTCAGCGCCGCCGACAATCTGGCCAGCCATGAAATCGCCGAGCAACTGGAAATGAGCATCCAGGCCTTTGGCGGCGGCCAGGGCGGCCAGATCGCCGGCTACATCCTCAACCGGGTGCCCAAGGACCAGGACGCCCAGGACATCGCCACCGAGGTGCTGGAGAGCAGCAGCCTGATGAAAAAGGCGCGGCTGCCGATGCTGGGCGCCATTCCACACGAGCCGGAACTGCTGGCGCCGCGCACGCTGGACGTGGCCAATCACTTGAAGGCGCGGCTGCTGCACGCCGGCCAATTGACCAGCCGCCGCGTGCGCACCATGGTGGTGACCGCCCGCACCGTGCCCAATATCGTGCACCTGCTCAAGCCCGGCGCGCTGATCATCACCCCGGGCGACCGCGAGGACATCGTGCTGGCCACCGCGATGGCGGCGATGAACGGGGTACCGCTGGCCGGCCTGTTGCTGACCTGCGATTCGATGCCGGACCCGCGCATCATGCTGCTGTGCCAGCAGGCCTTCACCGGCGGCATGCCGGTGATGGCCAGCGAATCCAACACCTTCGATACCAGCAGCGCGCTCAATAATATGAGCTTGCAAGTGCCGTCCGACGACCGCGAGCGCATGGAACGCGTGATCGAATTCGTCGCCGAGCACCTGAACGTGGCGCCGCTGAAGCAATACATCGGCACGCCGCAGGAACTGCGCCTGCCGCCGCCGGCCTTCCGCTATCAGTTGATGGAGAAGGCGCGCAAGGCGAATAAGCGCATCGTGCTGCCGGAAGGCAACGAGCCGCGCACGATACAGGCCGCCGCCATCTGCCACGAGAAGGGCATCGCCCGCTGCGTGCTGATCGGCCAGCGCGCCGAAATCCTGCAAGTGGCGGAAGCCCAGGGCGTGACGCTGCCGGAATCGGTGGAAATCATCGATCCCAACGAGGTGCGCGGCCGTTACGTGCCGCCGATGGTGGAGCTGCGCAAGAGCAAGGGCCTGAACGCGCCCATGGCCGAGCAGCAACTGGAAGACAATGTGGTGATGGGTACCATGATGCTGGCGCTGGACGAAGTGGACGGCCTGGTGTCCGGCGCGGTGCATACCACCGCCAACACCATCCGCCCCGCCCTGCAACTGATCAAGACCGCGCCGGGAGCCCGCATCGTGTCCAGCGTGTTCTTCATGCTGATGCCGGAACAGGTGCTGGTTTACGGCGACTGCGCGGTGAACCCGGACCCGGACGCCGAACAGTTGGCCGACATCGCCATTCAGTCGGCGGATTCCGCCGCCGCCTTCGGCATTCCGCCGCGAGTGGCGATGATCTCCTACTCCACCGGCTCCTCCGGCAGCGGCTCGGACGTGGAGAAAGTGCGCGAAGCCACCCGCATCGCCAAGGAAAAGCGGCCGGACCTGATGATTGACGGCCCGATGCAGTACGACGCCGCCAGCGTGGAATCCGTCGGCCGCCAGAAAGCGCCGGACAGCGCGGTGGCCGGACGCGCCACCGTGTTCGTGTTCCCGGACCTCAACACCGGCAACACCACCTACAAGGCGGTGCAGCGCTCGGCCAATGTGGTATCGGTGGGCCCGATGCTGCAAGGCCTGCGCAAGCCGGTCAACGACCTGTCGCGCGGCGCGCTGGTGGACGACATCGTCTACACCATCGCCCTGACTGCGCTGCAGGCGGAGCAAGGCGAGTCCATCTAAGCCCAGCCTCCCTATCCAACCGCCTGCCGCCCGGCAGGCGGTTTCGCCATTCCGCGCAACAGCGCCCCTCCCCTGTGCCGCCCTGCCCGTTCATGCCATTGCGTTAATTCAAACAATTGTTTTACATTGGAGCGCCATAAGAGCCGCACAACAACAAGCTGCGTCCGCAGCCGCGTCTACAACGCATCAGAGGGGCACTCCATGTCGATTCAAACCATCACCGAATGGTTCATCCCGGACCGCGTCCGCCTATCTCCGGAACAGGCGATCCGCGGCCGCACCGTCGTCGGCGTCGGCCTGCTGGCCGGCCTGGTGGCGCCGCTATTCGCCGTCGAATACCTGCAACTGGGCCACCGCGCGATGGCCGCCGGCATCGCGCTCGGCGGCCTGGGCCTGCTGCTGGGGCCGCTGCTGCTCAAGCTCAGTGGCGCGGTGCGCTTCAGCGCGGAATTCATCACCAGCTGCATGTACGCGATGGTGTGCTGGATGGTCTACGTCAACGGCGGCATCCAATCCACCAGCATCGTCTGGTTCGCCGCCATTCCCTTCACCGCCGTCTTCGTCGCCACCCGCGTCTCCGGCATGGTCTGGCTGGCGCTGACCGTGGCCGCCATCGGCCTGTTCCTATGGCTGAGCGCCCAGGGCCTGCTGCCGGCCAACCCGATTCCCCACGCGGAAATCCCCAAGCTGCAGGCCAAGTCTCTGGCCGGCCTGTCCCTGGTGGTGCTGGCGCTGGCGCTGGCTTTCGACAAGGCCAAGGTCAAAAGCTTTGAAAAGCTGGAAAGCGCGCGGCGCGAGGCCGAGCAGGCGCAGCTGGCGATGCGGCAACTGATGACCCAGCTGACCCAATCCATCCAGGCCGCGTCCAGCGCCAGCCGCGACATCGCCGGCAGCACCGGCAATATGGCCGACACCATGGCCAGCCAGCGCGAACGCTCCGAGGACATGGTGGTGATCGCCCAGCAGATGGCGGTGGTCACCAGCCAGAACGCCGAGCAATCGGTGACCGCCACCCAATTGGCCCATACCGCCGGCCAGGCGGCCTTGGGCGGCGGCGCGGCGATGGACCAGGCGGTGCGCCAGCTGAGCAAGGCCGGCGAGGTGATCGCGCTGGCTTCCGGCCGGCTGGAACAATTGGGCGAACGCAGCGCCGAGGTCAGCGGCATCGTGCAACTGATCCGCGACATCGCCGACCAGACCAATCTGCTGGCGCTCAACGCCGCCATCGAGGCGGCGCGCGCCGGCGAATTGGGCCGCGGCTTCGCGGTGGTGGCCGACGAGGTGCGCAAGTTGGCCGAGCGCACCCAGAACGCCACCTTGGACATAGAGCAGAAAATCCGCCTGATCGTCGACGGCACCAATCAAGCGCTGCTGGCGATGCGCGACGGCAATCAGCAGATGCAGGCCGGCCGCGACAACTCGCTGGACGCCCAGCGCAAGCTGTCCGGCATCATAGGCGAAACCGGCGAACTGGCCAGCCTGCTCAGCCAGATGTCGCAGGCGGAAGCCAATCAGAATCGCGGCTTCGCCCAGTTCGCCAGCGACATCACCGCGGTGGGAGAATCCACCCGCAGCCTGTCCGGCGAAACCCAGGCCATCGCCGACGCCATCGCGCGGCTGGACCATTTGCTGGAAGATCTGGGCCAAAGCGCGCGCCATTTGCACACGCAAAACGCCGCGGCATGAAAAACGCCGGCCCTGGGCCGGCGTCGTCCTTTGGACTGGCGAACGCCCTTACTGCGGCAACTCGCTATTGCTGAACACCTCCAACTGCACCTGCTTGACGCGCTTGTCCGCGGCCAGGCGCTGCTGCAAGGACAGCAGCTCGGCCTGGGCCGGCGCGTCGAACACCACCACGCTCTGGGTGCGGTAACGCACGCTCAGGCTGTGGTCGCGCGCCACCGCGGCCTCGTCGCGCGGCGAAGCCAGCTTGACCATCACCACGCCGCTGGCCTTGGACGGCGCCACTTCGCCCTCCGAGCGCAGCACATCGCCGCGCTTCAGCGTCACGCCACCCTCGCTCGCCGCCGAGCGGGCGCTGACGCCCAGCGGCAGCTTGCCGGCCGGAGCCGCCTGCTTGTAATAAGTCTTGCCGTTGATCACCAGCGGCTGGCCGTCCGGCTTCTGCTTGAAGGACGGAACGTCGGCGGCCTGGGCCGCGGCGGCCAGCGCCAGCAGGCCGGCCAGAATCAGGGAATGTTTCATCGTTATGCTCCTTTGTGGCCGATGAAGCGGATGGACCAAGACCGCAGCGTGCCGGTGGCGTTGGGCAGGCTCAGCGTGCGCTGGCCTTGACCGTCACGGTAGTCATAGAAGTACTCGGCGCCATTGGTGTCGATCACGCGCAGCCGCCATTGGCCGCGCGCCGATTCGCCGTAGAAGTGGTTGGACAGCAGACGCTGCTGATTCAAGCCATAGTTTTCATTCACCAGGCTGGTGCGCGGCGACAGCAGCACCGAGCGGGTGCCGGCCGGCGAAATCAGCTCCACCGCCAGGTCGTTGGCGCGGCCGTGCTGCGCGTCCACCAGCACTTGTACCGCCTCCACCGTCAGGTCATCGGCATGATTGTACGCGCTCTCCACCCCGGCTTCATTGGCGTCGGGAATCGCCTTCATCACTGACACCGTCTGCCAGCGCGTCTTCTCCAACGCCGTCAGCGGCGTGTGGTTGCGGCCCAGTTCCACCGCCTTGTCCACGTCGATCAGGCCAAAGCCGTAGAACGGGTGGAAAGCGAGGCCGGCGGCGTTGTTCCGCCATCCCGGCAAGGCCTGGTAGCTGTGCGCTCCGCCCTTGGCGTCCTTGAACGCCAGTGTCACGCCCGGATGGTTGGCATCCACCTTGCGCGCCGATTTGATCAGCAAGTGGCGCACATCGCGCGCGCTCAGATTGGGATACGCCGCCATCAGCAACGCGAACGAGCCGGAAGCCGCCGGCGCCGCGGCGGAGGTGCCGTTCATGGTGCCGCGATAATCGCAGTTCGGGTCCAGCGTAGTGCCGCCGTGCAACTGATTGGTGGACGGACGCAGCGTGGAGTTGGAACCGCGGTCGCAACCCACCAGATCGGTGGTCACCATCGCCGGGCTCGCCGTGCCGTACTCGCCGCCGGGCGAGGTCAACAGCACGTTGGCGCCCACCGAGGAGTAGGACGAGCGCACGCCGTCGGCGTTCAGCGCCGACACCACCACGTTCCAGTAGTTGCTGTTGTCGGTGGTCAGATTGGAATCCTGCATCGGCAGGCCGTCGTTGCCGGACTTGGCCAGGATGTAAGTGGGCTTGCCATCGCTGCCGGTGCCGGACTGGAAGCTGCTGAAAGCATTGCCCGCCGACTTGACGAATACCGCGCCCTTGCCGCCGTTGCTGCGCAGGCTGACGTCCTCGTGCGCTTCGTCGCGCACCCGCAGCGTCATATCGGTGTCCGGGTTGCCCGGAATCGAGCGGATCGCCGAACTGCCATAGCTCTGGTTGAACACCCGGGAGCTGGTGGACGACTGGCCGGCGCCATCGCTCGGCGATTTGCCATGCGACAGCATCCAGCCGGCGGTGGTTTGTGCCTTCAGCCAGTTGAAACCGTTCAGGCTGGCCGACGGCGCCACGCCGCGGCCGCCCAGATTGTTGAAACCCACGGCGGCGGCGATGCCGGCCACGGCGGTGCCGTGGCTGTCGGTGGCCAGGCTGGGGGTCGGGTCGTCGCTGTTGTTGGCCAGGTTCTTGGAGCCGGGCACCACATTGCCCACCAGGTCCGGGTGGCGGATTTCCAGGCCGTCGTCGATGACGGTCACCGTCACGCCGCGGCCCAGGATATTGCGCGAGTGGCTGAGCGCCAGGTTCAGATCAATGCCGGCCACGCCGCCGCGTTGCGAAAACGCGTTTTGCCCTGTGTTTTGCAAGAACCATTGTTGGGAAACCAGCGGGTCTCCCGGCTGCAAGGGCGTGGCGGCCTGGCCGGCCAGGGACGCCAGGGCCAACGAAACCGCGCCCACCGTGATATGGATACGCATTGCATCTCCTAAGTGTCGAAACTACGGTCGATTGAGAAAAACCGCCGTGAGTCCGGGGCTGCCACCCCATCGCTCCCGGCCATTCACAGCCACCTGCCAGCGGCCGCGAAATCGCGTGGCCCCGCCGCCCGCGCCTGCCATCGACACCTGGACTCGATGTCAAACCCTGCCAAACGCAAGCCGGCGGCGCCAATGCCGGCCCGCCAAGCGACGGACGAAGCGGAAATTCCATCCGCCTTCCTTTCGCAACATTGCGTACCGGCCAATGCAGTGAACCATCAAAAGCATAAATGCCAAAGTCCTAGCAATTTTGATCGTATATAAAATTTTCATAATGCAAAATGCAATAATTCCCATTTGCAAATATGACATAAGCCCGTAACAAAACAGATAAAACCCGGTCTAAATCAACCGCTTACCCACCAAGCCGCCGACAGGGGCAGGCACTTGGCCCACGCCGGGCAAGCGCGGCGCGGCCGGCTTTCGGCCATGGGCAAGGTCAGGATTTGTCAGACAAAAGCGCTGAAAAGGGAAAGAAAAGGAACAAAAAAACGCCCCGGACGGGGCGTTTTGAATGGGATGCGTTTAAGGCACGAGGTTTTAGTCGCGCTCGCCTGCAAAGGCCAGCAGCAATTGCAGCAAGCTGGTGAACAGGTTGTAGATGCTGATGTAGATCGACAGCGCGGCGGAGATATAGCTGTCCTCGCCGCCATCCACCACCACCTTGACCTGCCACAGAATCATCAGCGAGCTGAACAGCGCGAAAGCCGCGGAGATCATCAGTTGGAAAGCCGGCATGCGCAGGAAGATATTGGCCACCACCGCCACCATCAGCACAATCGCGCCCACGGTCAGGAAGTTGCCCAGGCCGCTCAGATCACGCTTGGTGGTGGTGGCGATGCCCGCCATCACGAAGAACACCAGCGCGGTGGCCGCGCCCGCGGTCATGATCAGCTGGCCGCCGTTGGAAAACCGGAACGCCAGTTGCAGCAAGGGCCCCAACAGCAAGCCCATCAGGAAGGTGAAGCCCAGCATCAGGAACACGCCGGCCGAGCTGTAGCGGTTTTTCTCGATGGCGAACACCAAGCCGTAAAACACGGCCAGGATCGCCAGCATGCCGATGATGGGGCTGCCGGCCAGGAAGCCGAAATTCATATTGGTGCCGACGATGGCGCCCATCACCGTGGGAATCATCGACAGGCCCAGCAAGCCATAAGTATTGCGAAGAACCTTATGGCGTACCTCGGCCATACCGGTCGTCTGATAGGCCGTCTCAAGGTTCGGGTGCATAATTAAGCCTTTCTCCAAAGGGATTTTTATCAAATTGTACCGACAGTGACAGCCGCCGTGGCAATAAGTTTCCCGGCGGCCCGGCTTGCGCCTCGCAAACGCTTCGGGTATTCTTGCACTCCCTTGCAAATGAGGGCTTACGGTCTAATTTGCAAGCGGCATCAAAGCGAAAGTGGCGGAATTGGTAGACGCACTGGATTTAGGTTCCAGCGCCGCAAGGCGTGAGAGTTCGAGTCTCTCCTTTCGCACCATTAAATCTGTTAAGCCTCAATAACTTACTGATTTCAAAGGCCATCCCAGGCCAACTGCTACAGTTGTGTGCTACACTTGGCCCCATGCCAGACATGCCTAAGCATACCAATGTACTCCGCCGCACAGGCTCTTCAGTCTACTACTTCCGCATCACGATCCCTACTGATTTACGCCCCCATTTCAACGGCAAAAAAGACGTGTGGCGCTCACTGCAAACACGAGACCTCCGAGAGGCGAACCGCCTTGCCGCAAGAATACGCGTGGAGTGGGACGATCAGTTTGCCGAACTTCGCGCCAAGGACAAGGCCACTGTAGTCGTAGCCCTCTCAGACGATGACATAAGCCGCATCATTCATATGCACCAATCTCGTATGATGACGTTCGATAGCGAGTTACGATCACAGGGCCTGGACAACGCGAGATATGAACAACTAGGAGACGATCTCTCCCGGCTGGATCAAGATGCACGTGCGGCCATCGCTCGAGGAGACACTTGGTCAGTTGTAAATGCCCTTGAAGACAGCCTCCGCTTTGAAGGCATCGAGTTGGATACAAGCTCTGTCGACTACAAGAGGCTCGTCTCAGCCGCATCCAAGGCATACAAACGCACCGTAGATGCCTTGAAAGCCCGCCACGAGGGCGAAGTAGTCGACGATGTGCCTATGCCCTCTTTGGCCCCTTTACAGGCTAGGGCGGCCATAGCCAGCAAGGGAGCGCCGACTCTAGTAGATATTCTCAACAAATACCAAACCGAACGGAAGCTGAAAAGCAAATCATTTGACGATATGCTTCAAGTGGTTAACCGTTTTCATGATTGCATCGGCACCCTACCAGTCAAGCAGATACTTAAAGCACATGGCCTCAAGTACAAGGAAGCCCTCTTGCAGAAAGGCCTCTCCGCCAAAACGATCAATTCCAAGCACCTGGCGTTCTTGAAAACGCTACTGAATTGGGCTGCACAAAACGATTACATCGAACAAAACCCCATCGCCTCCGTCCGCGTCGTAGTCGGAAAAGTTCAAAAAGAGTCGCGGACCTCCTATGACCTGAAGGCACTCCAAGCTATCTTCAACAGCCCGATCTACGCCACCGAAAATGCACGGCCTGTAGCTGGCAAGGGAGAAACAGCTTTCTGGCTGCCGCTGTTGGGCCTATTTACGGGAGCAAGGCTAGAAGAACTGGCTCAACTCAAAGTATCGGACATTGTTAAGGATAGCCTAGGGCGGCATATTCATATCACGGACAGAGACGATGAAGGTTCAGTGAAAACCAACGAGTCAAGGCGTCGAGTTCCTCTTCATTCGGAACTGGAACGAATGGGATTTGGCAATTACCTAGAGACACTGCCTCCCACTGGATACCTATTCCCAGAATTAACGCCCGACAAATATGGAAAGCGTTCATCTCTATGGTCACAGTGGTGGGGAAAGTGGTGTAGAAAGCAATTAGGAATTACAGACAAGCGCATGGTGTTTCACTCATTCCGGCATAGCTTCAAGGACATATGCAGAGAAGCTGAGGTAGATGAAGAAACACACGATGCCCTCACCGGCCACACTAACTCATCAACATCTAGGAGCTATGGGTCTGGAACCTACCCATTGAGTCCACTATTTGTTGCAATCGGCCAATTAAATTTCAAAAACATAGGACTATCACATATCTCTTGGCAAAGATCATACTGAGCACGATTGTGTTTTTCTGTTCAATAGCACAAAAACCAAAGACAGGCGCTGAAGTTACACCTCGTTAGGTAACATCAGTGCCTATCTTTTAAAAGAATTTACTTGAACCTAGAGCAAAGCTGCTCCGTACTCACCTTGTAAGTTGCATTGAAAAGTCACAGCGATCTTGCGTTTGATAAACCACTGTTTCACCGTGATAGTCTGCACGGGATTTATATACTTCTTTCCCGCATGCCAACAACTTGTATCCAGCCCCGCTAGATGGCTTGCCGCTTCTTGAAACCAAGGTAAAGTTGCCCCGATAGTTCCCGCTGCCCACAACTTCTACAAAGCGCACTGCATTCACATCAATATCAAAAGGGGGTGATACAAATTGACTTCTTCCTTGGCCATCCGTCCGTCCCTGCAATGAAATCGCAGGAGCTTCGCCGCTGGACTTCGGATCATGGACCTGAAGTAGATAAGGAGTATTTTTGAGCACCCTCCCCGTCTCCGGGCTATGCAGCACAAAATAGCAGCCTTTATTTACACCTTGCTCGCCTTGCCCCACTTTCTCAATTGGCGATGAATGACACTGATAAGTCGCTTTCATCGCGGCGCGGATCGCCTCAGGTTCAAGCGGCCCATTAAGGGCGCAACCTGTCACAATTAATACAGCTGACAAAATCCCAAAGCGGGAAACAATCCTTGAAATGCTCATCATAAAAATTGGCTCAATTAATTATAAGACCGAAAACGAATAGATTTCACTACAGCCTCGTATAAAGCTAGAGCTTCTTTTTGAGTTATAGTTGATGGAATTGACTGGCCTGCCCCCACTTCACCTGTGCTAACTTCAAGATGCACACTTGGCTTTAAAGCATTGCCAATCTCTCCCAAAGTCTCCCAATAAAAACCGTACACCTTTCCCATTCCATCATCTGAAGGAAATATTTTTAGAGACTCTTCACCTTTATTTCCATTCACATCTCTCACGCCTGAACGCAGCGTATTTATTTTGGCTAGCACTTCTTTGGGGAATGACTTATAACGTTCATCGCTTCTATCTAGCAATGTTTTTTCCTGCCTGAAGTAAACATCACTTGATAGGCGGACGAAAACATCCGGATGCTTCTTTAAAGTAAAACTCAAACTTACACTCTCAATCTGCTGAGTCTTTCCATCTCCGGCAACAAACCCATTCTCAAAACAAAACCCAGCCTCTTTTGGTATGTCATTGCTGGAACGATATCGCAAGCTTGACATTAGTTTTTTATATTGCTCAACCGTCTGGGAGATGCTTTTCCCATCAAACCCTTCTCCCCCAGTGTAAAAATATGTTCCCGCACCGGGTCTGGTGGATGGAACCAACAGATAAGCATCAATTCCGTAAGCTGTTGTGCTGTATAAATCAGCCTTGGAGACTATGATCCTCTTATTGTTATCCCCTTCAAACTCTGATCCGGCATATTTAAAGCCTCGCTTATAATTTTCACTCTTTCTCTTCTCGAGTGATTTTGCAACAAGTTCTTTATATTTCTGTGGGCCACGCCCAGAGTCAATAGAGCCAGAGATATATTTATTTGTTCCGCCAATCAATTCCAGCTCGAGCGGAACATCAACCACATAGCGACCGAAGCAGTAAGTTTTGCTTTTCTCAAACATCTCCCCTCCCTCTGCAATTACGTTTGAACTACCCCCTGCTACTATTAATAATGAGAGTGCAAGCATCTTCATTAGATAACCCTTTAAGGTTTTGCTGGCTCGGCAAGCTGTATTAGTCTGGCAATGCCATAAATAGTAGCTCTAATTGTAAATTTATCTCCATAGCTTTTTTGATGATCAAACCCTCTCATCTCAAAGACAGCTTGTGGAGTTGGTTGTAATTTCGCTAACACAGCACCAGAATCAAGTGGAACAGTACCATCGCCCGCTTGGTTTCGCTCATTTCTCAACTTCAATTTCACCTTCGGGCTACCCTCCTGCTGATACAGTGAAACTGTGGACTTGCCAGTCAGACTACGGCCACTATCCTTATTCAACAACAAGGGTAGCGCATCGTCATCAGGCAAACTCTCTGTCTCCCAGCTTACTTGTCCAAAAGCACGGTATTTTTTCTCATCTGCCCCATAATATCCATAAGTCTGGGGATGAGCATACAGACCAACTGTATCATGGAACAGTTCAGCCTTAGAAAGAGACGTTTCATAAACTTGTCGAGGAGGTGCAACCGTTTTGATTGTATTGGCTGGATCAATCAGATCTGGATCAAGCATTCCCCACCAACATTCGTCAGTAGTTTTACTATATATTTCTTCATAAGGATCAGCCTTTGGTAGATGAATTAACACCTCTTCTCTGGCTCCAGAACCTTTGACAACTCTTAGCCAGCCAGAAGGATAGTGCTTTGTAGGCAGCAACTCCAACGGCCCAGGAGAACAAGCTAACGTCGGAGTAACATCTGCCGCATTCCAGCCAATAATTGACGCAGTTGCCGCGCCAACGATATCGAAAAAACCACCGACTTCAGTGCCGGCCCGAAAGCGTCGATAAACTACCGGAGCACCCGCTACAGGCTGTACCCCATGTACAATCCCTAATACCTTATCCTCCGCTAGTTGAGCTGCGCGGCGTGTAACTAACCCTCCCATAGAATGGGATATCAGAATCACTTTACCATCACAATGAAAGTAATCACTTTTTTGGTAATAAGCAATGATCTCGTCAATTTTTACAATCAGAGACTGAGCAGACTCTTCATTACTTTGAAGCCAATTGTAGCCATGCGCCCAGACCGGATAGTAATAATCATCAAGTTTAAGAACATCTTCCTGAGAAAGCGATTTAGGTACTTTATTCCAGGCAGTAACTGTTTCTTCAGCCAAAAAAGAATAATCAGGCTCTCCCTTGACTCGTTTCGCTTTGGAGTGTCCTCCTGCAAGATGACTCAGTAAACCAATTTCAGGAAGCAGGAAATTGCCACGCTCTTTAGGAAGTCCTGGCTTACTATACTGATCATTCAGACTAATCTCCAATTGACTCAGAATGCCATGATAGCTTTCTGCATGAAGTGCCCCCCAACCTCTTTTTTTTGCCTCTTCAGATGTTAGCCAGAAAACATCCGAAGGCGCTTCGCAGGGGCCATCCCAATTGACCTCAGTCTCTTTCGGATCAAACAAACCTTGGCGAGTTCCTGGCGATTGCATAGCGCCTTTCCCTGCGGCACCAATGCCAGAAAATACGCCATTAGGAGGAGACCAAGCATTGCCCCGGCCCCCTCTTAATTTTAGATTTGTCCCCATAATTCCCGGAACAAAAATTATAGGAATCACCGTATGCGGCGGCTTTACACACAGAGCACATTGCTTAAAGGATTCAGGGCTTTGAGTTGAATTAAATTTAGGATTACCATTTTTATCGAACTCTAGCTTAATCCGACGAGTAGCCTTTTCATTCACCCACGCGGTCATACTATTTCCGATTCAAAAACATTGTTAATTGTTCAGTGGCTTTTCCTACAACAGTCTCTGTTGTCCCTGTAGCGTCTGTACTCCCGCCTCCAACAACAGCCCCCTGTCCATTTTTTAGCTCATGCGCAATCTGAGTTTGGGCTATACCAGAGCGGCCTGAAACCGCAAAAGTTTCATTGGTTTTAAAACTACTCTTAGGCATATTTGGCAGCTGTAGCGAACTATTCCCGGGACCTTCCATCGAATGACTAGATGCTTTCTGAGTGTGAGAACCAGAGGCTTGTGTGATGATACTACCACCACCATAAGCTGCTGAAGCACCTTGAGCCGATATTGTTATTTTGGGCGCAGAAAGGACAATCTCCTCTAAGGAGTACAGCATTAATTTTTTAGCCGCACCAATTTCAACTTCATCGTTTTGGGCTTGCAACTGAATTTTGCCAGCCGCCGCAATCAATTTCATGCCTAATTGCTGCACAAATATTGACAAGGACTGCCCAACACGAAAGCGGAGTTTTTGCCCGACACTGACATTACTATCTTTAGCTGTAACTAGATCATAGTTTGAGCCTGCCGCCATATTAATACTAGAATCCGATGAAACAGCAATACCTTGAGGAGCAGTCAACGCCAGCATTCCTTTACCTCCATTCTTACCTTCTTTAGAAGTGTTGCTTCCCGCTTCCCATTGTTTTAAATCTTCAACTAGCTGCTGTTGTAACCTTGTATCCGTAGTTTCTGCCTCATGAATCTCTGAGGTTTTAGCTAGCTCTTGTGCAATCGACAAGGCCATTTCTAACTGACTTATCAATTCATCTCGATCCAACTGCCCGCCCTGAGCCTTGGGCTGGCCATGCGCACTAACAAGAACTCCTCTAGCAGCTCGAATTGCTCCGGCTAAGTCGGATCGCAATTCGAAACCTTCACCCCGAGGTTCTGCTTTCCCGTCTTTGCGGGGATGCGTCAAAAAGCCCTGGTTCAACTGGGTCTTGCCTGGCTCACTGGAAAGCTTGGCGCGAACTTCGCCGGGGGTATCATCAAACAGCAGCTCACTGTAGCCGCCTCCTTGATGCTCTTTGGACTTGATGCCGGAGAGGGTCTTGTTCGCTGGCAAAGCCCCTGCGCCGCTAAAGTCCGGTGTGGCGTGGCTGCCGTTATAGAGCACGCCAACAACCACCGGGCGGTCAATGTCTCCTTCCAGAAAATCCACCAAGACTTCCTGACCGATGCGGGGAATGAACTGATGCCCCCAAGCCGCCCCAGCACTGGGCATCACCACTCGAATCCAACAAGAGGACTTGTCATCCATCGCCGCGCCGATGCCGGGATGTTCTTCAGCACGCTGCCAATGGAATTGCACCTTGATGCGTCCGAACTGATCCGTATGCACCTCTTCGCCGGCTGGCCCCACCACGGTAGCGGTCTGGCTGCCCAAACTCGTTGGCTTGGCATGCCGGGTATAGGCGTATGCCGGCGTCAGCGGAATGCCGCGCCGTTGAGCGGTAAAGGTGGTTTGGTAGGGCGCAGGTTCAGTTTGTTCTTTGCTTTGGGATAGATCAGGGATGGCGGTTTGAAGCAGCCGCTTCAGTCCTTGGGGAAGGTTGTTGTGAGCGATGAAGTTCTGTTTGGTCACCACGAATTCACGTTGCTCGCTGCTGTCGCCGTCATGGTTGGGATGGTTGTCCAGACGGAACCATTCGCCAGGCAGCAGCCCCCTGACCGCGCCACCGCCGCTGAACTGCTTGGCTTGTAAATCATGCGCCTGCTGCCGCAGCTGCGCGTAATGCCCAAATTGCTCCGCATCGCTCGCATAGTAAAGTGTCTGCGGCGCGTAATCCTGCAAGGTGGACTGTAAGGCCTTGCCGCTCTGCCCCTGATTGATTTGGCTTTCATCGCCCGTCATATTGCTGGTGACAGGCTGGTAATCGAAGCTCGCCAGAGCGACATTGCCGGATACGATTTGCCGGGAAGATTCCCACGCGGTTAAGCCATCCTCTTCTTCCGTCGCATCGCTACGGTGAAAGCGCAGACGCTCCATGCTGGCGGCGGGTAGCCCAAACGGATCATCAAACAGGATCAGCTGTACTTGCGGCAGCTTGTCTTTCTCAGAATGGGCAAACCGCCAGCCGTAACCCTCTTCATGCATCAAGCGCACGATAAAGTCATAGTCGCTCTCGCGGTACTGTAGGCAGTAGCTGCGCGGCGAAGCCGGACCCACTTGAATGTCCAAGGTTTGAACCCGTGCGAACTGGGCATTATTCGCCTGATGCTCCGCCAGAATCTGCTTAATGATGTCTGGCACGGTCAAGTCCTGGAACACGCGTGAAGTCCGCCGATAGCGCAGCAGCGAAAAAGGAGCTTCCACCGTCAAACCGTACTGAGCGAAACCGCCATCCGCCCCCAGCTGCTTCACCTCCGACACCACCCCGCAGCGTACAAGCTCTTCCCCGGAGGCGGCGGCAATGCCTATCTTTGCGGCCACGCCCAGCAGAGACTTCAATTCGATGGAGCCGTTGGGAGACAGGCAGGTCAATTGATAGCGATAGCTCTCTGAAACGCCTTCCTCGCCTTCCAGAGTCTGAGGCAACAGGGTTTCAGCCGCGATGCTGCCATCCCCGAGGGACAGTGTGAGCAGGCGATTGTCTTGCGTGAAGGCACTGGAAAAACTGGCAAGCAGCTGGCTGATATCCATAGAAATAGAATGTCCGCAAAGAAAAACCACTTACATAAAGTGGCCTTTTGGTGTTGGTCCGCAATGGAGAGCGGTAACATTCTATTTGGATGGGCGGTGACAGAACAAGCGACCTAGGTCAAGGTTTGGCAAGACCCCATCCTAAAGGACAGGGACACACTCTCCCAAGAGCATCGTTTCATAGTAAAAGCCCGAAAGAATAGGGCTGAATGCCTCTAAGCTACAGCCTTTAAAAAGCAACGGCAAAGCGCATTAATATAGCTCTCGGCTGTATCCAAATAATATATCCGCAATCCAGTTGCCCTATTTAATAAAGATGGCTTTCATCCGGTAAATTGCTACGATGCTACGAGTGAAGATTTTTTCTTCAAACGCGCAGTTTTATAGACACGGCTTGGCTGGATAATTTGTTAGGTGAAAGACTATAGTCATCATGGCAAGCTCAAACAGCAAACATTCCCACCTCTAATAATCTCCACCGAAATTCATTAGTTTATTTCCCAGCCCAAAGGCAACTCTGGGTAGCTGATCCAGTAGCTCAGACATTCCTTATCAAGGGTATCGCTCCATTGATAGATACCTGCCCCTGCGTAGTAAAAGACAGGCTTCCTGTCAATGTAAGCAATAATATCGGCTCGATGACGATAAAATGGAGAGGCTAACATATCACTAACAGAAACCTCATCTATACAAACCATATCAGATATCTTGCCATGCTGCCTCACGCAATGTTCAAACTGCGATAGCTCGTTATCTGGCAAAGATAAAACATGTTGCGCTACCACTTCGGCAAATGAATTCTTAAATGACAGCAACCCCATACAGGAAGGATGTTTATACGCATATTCTTCTGGATTCATAGAAAAGCACTCCAATCAAGCAAAGCTGATGGGATTTTATAAGATTTGAGAAGATTTCATGACGCAAAAACAACTGTTCACGGCGGCAAAAAAATATGCTAGGGTTAACACATTTTACAAATAGTTCAAGAAAGAACAATTCAAATGCAGCCAATTACATCTAAGCTTATTAGCAACGACTGCATAGAAGCTGTAATTGAAGAGAGCAAAAGCGCACCTAGAAAACGTACGCCAATCCTGATCCATAGCAGCTACGATGAGATCCCTCAACGCTTCGTGAACTGCATGGCATCAGACTCTTACATCAAGCCTCATAAGCATGAAAGTGATAATCAATGGGAACTGTTAACTTGGATATCTGGAGAAATGCTTGTTATCATTTTTGATGATTCTGGCAAAATACTGAACAAGGTTGAGATAAGTCAGTACTGCCACCGCGTGATTGAGATACCGCAAAATTTGTATCACAGCTATGTCCCTTTATCCGACTGTGCATACCTTGAAATACGGAACTGTAGCTTTACTTACGGACGGCCAGAGGTAGATCGTACATTTGCCGACTGGGCACCTGACGAAGGTGATCACGAGGTAAAAAACTTTACCACTTGGCTCAAAGAAGCGGATATTGGAAAATGGTATGAACAAGAGCGACAATTATTATCAGATAATCAACTATAGTCCCGTCCCAACTTTCTGGAAGAATGCAGAACGATTCTTCATGGGCTGCAACCAGAAATTTCTTGACATGGTTGAAGTCGAAGACATTGGAATCCTTATCAAAAAACGGGATATAGACCTGCCTTGGGCACACAATTGGGAACTCTTTGAAAAAGATGATAGGCTTGTTTTAGAAACGGGACAAACTGTTACTAGACTCGAGCAAATACCCTCTGGCAATGGTGACTCCATTTGGTCTGAAACTATTAAGCATCCAATTATGCGAGATGGCAAGATAGTGGGATTGGTCGGCTTTTGCAAAGACGTCACAATTGAAAGAAGGCTGCAAGAGATAGAACGTGAGCGCAGCATTGACAAACTACATTTACAACTTGCCAACTTAGTTGATAAGTTCATGAATGATGCACAGCACACTAAACTATCCATCTTAAACCAGCGCCTAGGCATAAATCATGGCGGAAACAAAACAAGCAGAACACAAATAAGTCTAAGCAATAGAGAGCAGGAGATAATTTACTATCTATCCATCTATAAATCCCCAAAAGAGATCGCAAAAATATTATCAACGATTCATGGCAAAGACATTTCAATTCGTGCGGTGCAAACAGCTATTAGCGATAGGCTTTATGTAAAGTTCGACGTAAACACGACAAGTCAGCTATTAGAGCGAGCAGCCGCATATAGTCTCATCCCTCTACGCATGCCTAGCTAGAAGCGATCTGAAATAAGTCGTTTTCAACAGCCAAATCTCTTTAAAAATCATAGACTTACATGTTTTTGCAAGAACAAATTGGGGGCTTACTCAGATGGTGCTTAGAAACTTGTCAACTAAAACAATGAGAACAACTATTGAGAGTGGAGCTTGAGGGAAAGTGAGTTGACGCCATCTTCCAGACACGAAGCGGATAAACCACTCCTAGCTGATTTGAATCGCTCCAGCCTCTCCAGGCAATCTTAATTTGATGGAAATACTGCGCCTCAAACCATTCCGGCGATAGCCCATTTGCTGAACCATGCCGACGCTTCGGGTTTTAGAACATCTCGGTGTATTCGAAGATTTCTTGACGGTCTTCTAGTCGTGATAGGTTTTTCGCTTGATGCACCCATGCCTCAGCACCAGAAAGAACTCTCCGCTACGGACTTGTCGTGGCCGCTCCCCATTCTGGGCACAAACATGCCACATGCGGGCCAAGACATAGGCATACCCCACCCAAGCCCTTTGGCAAATCATGCGACGGCCTTTTTTTGAATATCACGCTCCTCGCTTATCCGGTCAACTCTGCTTTAAAATCGTGGATTTCGGTTTGCTGGGCGGAAAACTCCATCGACAGGGTATATTTGGGATCGTAGCACTTCAGCCATTGATACAGCCTGTGAGTAGAGATATCAGGAGACTGTAACTTCGATAATGGGATAACCCATTCAATGTCCTGTTTATCGGCTTCGACTTTAGAACTATTTAGGGAACCTCTATCTGCTTATGGCACATCTTTATCGAGCTTAGAATACGGCTGACTAGGTCTCTAAAAAAGTGAGAGGCAATTCACTAGGAAAGAGGAGTAATTTAACCCAAAATCACACAGGAAAAAGTGGAAGATCATTCAGTATCGATTGTGCGGAATCTCGCGGGCGTAGTGCCAAATACAGGGAATCAACAGCCTTAGTCGGAGTCCCTCCTCGAATCAAAGAGATCAGAGATGCCGCGCGGTAATGCCCTTCAACATCAGCCCCATCGAATGAGTTCAAATGCGCATAAAAGCGAAAAGCGGCACCTTTCAAGACAAACTCAATCAGATACTTAAGGATATTGGCTTCAAACAAGGGCTGATAGAGCCGATCACTTCGAGTTGTTCTCTTCACGGCAATGGCAAAGAGAAAACCCGCACCATCAATCATGTCTTCGAGGAGCCGGTGTGCCCCTTCTAGAAAAACTAGGTTCTGCTCATTCAGGCTATCAACCCCATCAAGAAAACACTTCATCGCATTTGGTAACGGATACGGCAACCTAACACCCACAATGTCCGGCGAAGATAATCCCAACTCCATGCCGCGCAAGTGCAGCGCATGATCGAATGCCTGAATGCTGCCGCGAACTTCCGGCTTAAAAAGCCGAGTTGCATCGTATCCACGAGGAAGCTTAACGATTGCGACCTTCCGTGTTGGCGTGGCAACAGCACCCTCTGGACATACATATGCCGAAGATGACCATTGGCCAGAGTCCATAAAACGATTCCATGCAGCTGCTGCATTCCAAAAAGCTCCTGCTTCAAGCAACTCAAAAACATCGCCCTCGACCTTTGCGATTGCAGAACTTTGCACATTGAAAGCAGCACCAAATAAGAGTCTCCCTGCCTCTTCAGCATTGCTTCGGAAAGTATTCAGATATGTCTCATACGTACGGGTGGGGTCAGGATCAGAATCGGTGCCAGGCATGAAGGCATCAAACGTACAGTTCATGGCAGCTTGCTGACGAAAGCGGAAAAGTGTATTACGCCCTTTCACCCGATTCATCCTACGATCTTCAAAGCACTTGCCATGTGGGCAAGTTAAGCAAACTGCACTATGGTCAAAGTCGAATGGCATCAAGAATCCTGTCTGGTTGCGATTTCTCGAGCCGTAGCAAAAAGCACGTCGAGATCAACACCTAGTCCGCGGGCGATCCTCTGCATGACATCCAAGGAAGGGTTTCGAACACCTCGCTCAACGCCGCTGATGTATGTCCGATCGATACCAGCACGCTCAGCAAGCTCTTCTTGGCTTAACCGGAGGAGCTCCCTATGCCGTCGTACGGCAGGGCCAAAGTAGTCTGCTAAATTCATGCCAATAAGCTAAATTCGAGTCGACTATGAGTCCACGGACTATCAGTCACATTTCGTACTTCCCACAGTTATATTTGACTAGCCTCCTTGGCTTTCGTAGAATTTGAAGATGTCTAAAAGTCACGTCATTCCGCCGGTCAAAATGCTTATGAATCATCAACCTACTGCACTCTCTCTTTTCTCCGGATGCGGAGGGTTCTGCGAGGGAATAGAGTCATCCGGCTTCGAAGTACGCACAGCAGTTGAACTCGACAAGTTTGCCTGCCAGACATACAAGCACAACTTTCCAAAGACTCCACTTTTTGACCAAGATGTGCACGACTTCCTTACCGAAAAAAGTGGGCATCGCGAAAAATACCGATTGAATAATATTGACTTAGTTTTTGGCGGCCCTCCTTGCCAAGGATTCAGTCAGATTGGTACACGCCGCCTTGATGATGAGCGTAACGAACTTTACAAACAGTACACTCGAATTGTGAAGACGTTAAAACCTCGAGTTTTCCTAATGGAAAACGTCCCCAATTTGGCGATGATGAACAAGGGGCATTTCAAGAATCTAATTCTCAAAGAATTTGCATCCATTGGTTACAGCAATACCATAATGCTTCGCTTACTTGCTTCTGACTTTGGTGTGCCACAAACTCGTCAACGTGTAATTTTCATTGGCACTCGAGATGAAGATAACTTTCCGTACGACCTCACCACCTTCGCTGAAGGCGTACTTGAACAATTGAAAGTAAACCGCCCCGTTACAGTACACGAAGCTCTTTTCGACCTCCCCAGCGAGGTTGTGCACAGTGGCGAAGTTATGTCGTACCCCAAAGTATCAAGGCCAAATGACTTTCTTAAAGACATGCGACTCGATTCTGATGGGAACCGCTACACCAAGACAATGAAGAAACAGCGAGGAATAGGGCGATCTAAAGCATTGCTTCATAATCACCATACCAAAGAAATTCAAGAGAAGCGTGCTCATTTGATCTCTCTACTTGAGCCTGGCATGAAAGCTAATAGCCTTCCGAAGGAAATCTGGGATAACAAGCGTCCTGAGAAATGGCGGCGACTTCACCCCGACCTTCCATCTCATACAATCTTGGCTCAAATGCATCGTGATTTAAGTGAATGGATTCATCCCCATTTGAATCGCTGGATCACAGTACGTGAAGCCGCTCGCCTTCAATCGTTCCACGATGGTTTCGTTTTCGTAGGCAGCGAGTGGCAGCAACTCAAACAGATTGGTAATGCAGTCCCCCCGCTACTTGGCTTTGCTCTCGGGAAACTTGCTCAGCGCGTTTTAAACACCCTTGATCAATCTGAATCCGCAATTGAAGAAATTGCACCGATTGGAAGTCAATCGACATTGCTTAAAGCGGAAGTTGATTAAGAATAAGCCTTCAACATATAAGCAAGCGCGGGGCCATCAAGAAAATAGATGGCCCCATCTTCTTGACCTCTATCCACCTCGGCACTTCCCCGCTCGCCCCTTCCCCTACAGCTCGCCCACCGGACTTTCCACTATTGGCGCACTACCAATTTGATAGCAACCCAACTTAATTTTGCCAAATATTTCCCATGAAATTCGACAGGAGATTAGAGAACTCAATGAACCATGGGATACAGACATGATTATAGCCCTGCCACCACGTTTCAATCGTCTATTTGGCATCATGCAAATTTATGAAAGATAGAAACTCAGCATCCCTATATCAGGTGATTACGGGCAAGGCCGTGTACCTGAAAGCAGCCGAAGCCAGCCGTGTTCTTCACCCGCAGACTGTTCTTTCCCTAGCGACAGGCCGCTGCAGGGCTGCGGATGACCATCCGTCAACACAACCTTTGCGGCACTAGCAGGCAAGCCGCACCGTTCTCCAGCCTCCCCGGCCCTGTATGCCATGAGCCCCATCCGACATCTTCTAAACAGGGTAAAACAGCCACTTTTTGAAAATCTAATTCCTATATTTTATCCTTTATTTTCGGTGATAAAACTGGGAAAGCGTGCTATTACACTCCCACATAGAAGGAGGCTCAACTTTTTCTTTCCAACTCCCCGCACTCCGACCCACCACCACGCCAGAGGTAAGGACAGCTCCATGATGACAAACGACAGCAACCGCCCCAACCCCCACGACCACATTGCACAGATCACGCCAACGATGGCAGAGCTATACCGTGTGGCCAAGAAGTTGGGCATCCCTGGACGCAGGCTACTTGAACGCATATGCGCCAGACTGCACCAGCTTGACTATATGAAGCATGGAACGCCTGTTCACATCACGGTGAGCGACTACGCCGCCACCTATGACATCAGCCTTGATACCGCCATGGCCGAGATACGTGAAGGCATCGCCGCGCTACACCGGCCCGGCAAACTCAGAAAGACCCAAAAGCAAGATGGGGATGGTACGCCAGCACGCTATTGTGAACTTTGGTTTAGCTGGGTGGATTCGATCCAACTGGATTCTGCCCTACTCAATCAAGGCACCATCTTCAAGAAAGAAGCAAAGGAAAATCTGAGCAAGCCAAAAGGAGATGCAACGGTTTCCGTATGGATATCCAAAAACGTGCACGC
Source organism: Chromobacterium aquaticum (assembly GCF_021129195.1). Classification (GTDB taxonomy): domain Bacteria; phylum Pseudomonadota; class Gammaproteobacteria; order Burkholderiales; family Chromobacteriaceae; genus Chromobacterium; species Chromobacterium aquaticum. The sequence goes on from NZ_JAJOHW010000013.1 coordinate 30,377, forward strand.
AAACAAATCCGCTCTTCTGAAAAAGATAAAAAATGACTTTAAGATAAAAGAACCGGCCCCGCTCTCTTTTAAAGAGGGCGTAAAGAGTGTAGGCATGTACGCAGAGACATTACGAAAAATATGCGATGTCCAAGGATCGGATTTTTGGAGTAGGAACGAGATCAGAACAAAAGATATTTCGATAGTGGAGTTACACAAGAAAATGCAAAGCTGCCATTCTTACCAAACCAACTTTAAAGATTTCAGACGGAATGTACTAACACCGGCCATCCAACTATTAAATGACAAGCGGGAGCATTACAGGGCAACCCTTTCAATGGAGCCAATCAAGACAGGGAAGAAAGTCACTTCGATTCGCTTTACCGTGACAGATGTTGAGATCAAGCCGAGAACATCGAAAATGGGCTCAGCAAAAAATGACTGGAACTATAAAGAGCCAAACCTTGAATAATACTTTAAAAAGGAGACCACCAGAAATCATATGGCAAGACCAACCATTCAATTCAACAATGAGGACGTGCAAACCTATCTGACAGTGTATTTAACCCTGAATCACTTCATGAATGACTCCGGCTTACCGCGTGTTATCACCACTGCCGTTGATGATATATTGGAAGGAGTATCCAGATTGGACTATGGCGGCAACACCAGACCACTGAGCAAGTCCAAGCTCTACACGCTGTTATCGGCCCTTTCCATCGTCTCCACCGCCACCGTTCAAGCGGCCACAGGACAATCTAGCAGGCACTCACGCAACCTCTCACAGGCGCTTAGAGTGGCTTCAACGGCCATTCTGAATACGCTGGTGAAACATGGTGAACCGTGCTCTCTCTGGAATGCGAAAGCACCATTTAGTTAAGCACTTACGAGTTATGGCAACCTATATAAAGGAACTTGAATTTTGCTTCGCAAGTCACCATTCTTGTCAAGAGACAGATACCATATTAGTGCCCGATTCAAGGTTATTTTTCAGAACCTTTAAGGCTCTGGGACACAGACTTAAATAGGGGTACCAGCTTGGTTTGATGATTCATTTTGAACCTATCTTCAAACCATCCCTTAAAGAACCTTTCAAGAAACTGAAACAGAAGGATGAAGTGGTATCAAGATGATTCCTTCAGGTTCTTTAAGAACATTAACCCTTGGTACCCCCTTGTACCTCGAAGTATCCCGTCAGCGTAGCCATACGCGATAGCACGCCATTTACGGGCTTCCCAGCCCTTTAAAACACCCACACCACCACTCACGCCCATTCAAGCTTGTCGCTTCGAGTGCGCTTCATGCTGCCTACTGGTTTAAGGCGCGTGAGGGCATGAAAGCGATGGGACACTTGAGGCGACAAACTTAAAAGGAAATAAACCAAATGACTCAATCCAATAAGCGTACCGGCTCCAGTCTCATTCACACCGTTACCGACTGCCCCAAGGCCCTGATGCTGACTTTGGAGTTCTCCGAAGAGCAAGCAAGCCGCATGATGAACGTACGACGCATCCTGCCATTCGTGGAGAACCGCAAAGAACCGTGTATTGATGCCCGGAAGCTGTGGGAGCGCCTTGGTAAACCTCACAAGCGTTTCCGCGACTGGGCCGCTCACTACATCAAACCACTCGCAGCGGAAGGCTCTCGGAGAAAAGCGGAAATTTCCGCGATTCTCACACTCGGCAAAACAAAGCCTCAGCAAGACTACCTGCTCTCTCGTGACGTAGCCGCCCACCTAGCCATGCAAGCCAATACCGATGAAGGGGAAGCCATCCGAGAATACTTCCTAGACATGGAGGACTTGGTACTCAAGCTGGCTCGTCATGGCTATCTGCGCGCGGCCACCATCGTCAAGACCGATAACGAGCTAAGCAAGGCAACCATAGTAAAGGTGCATGAAAGCGCAAAGGCCATCGGACAGAAACTGTCTTCTTACCAAGTGAAGCAGCTAGCCCTCATAGATGAACGCGCCATCAAATCGTTGGTGGCCAAGGCATTGACGGGCATTCGAGCCAGTCGATGGAGAACCTACGCAGGAAAAGGTGTCCGGGATGTTCTGCGCGTTGAACACCTTGACGTCTACGCGAAGGCCTACAATGTCGCTTTGGCGCTCTGTAAGGCGGGTATGCCGATTAAGGAGATTGAACGCGTCTTGGAGGCCAGCTTCGGCATGACCATCTGCATGGCGGAATATCTTGATGAACAACAAATTGAATGGGCCATTGAGGACTGGTGTCAATCTGCCTATCCCTATTCTGATACTCCCCGTCCCCGGCACTCGTTGGCTTTGGACCTTGACTATTGATGAACGAGATTAGCCAAGCCCATTGACGCTAGCCCCGCTTTGATACGCTGGAGATAAGACACATCATCAAAGCTGGGTTAGCGCGGCACCGCTGGCAGGTGTTGTCACTGTCGTTGATGCGCAGGGAAACCACCTCAAGGGCTAGACGTTGTAAATCATCATTGACACATGACGTCATGTGAACTAGACCTAAGATTAGGTGACGTCACCTGACGGGAGAAACTTATGAAACGCATCATCGATGGTAGAGCCTACAACACTGCTACAGCCATAGAAGTATTCTCCGAAGAGGAGTGCTACGGCTCAGGGGCATGGTGGGGACTATATCAAACTCGCTTTGGAGAGTTCTTCAAGGTCAAGTTCGACCATGGAGGTGAAGAAGTGCTTGAGTTTGGCCCCATAGCTGACACCGAGGCTCAAGAGTTGCTTGAAGAACATGCAAACCATCTCGTTGAGCAATATTTTGGTGAAATGCCTGAAGGTGGCATGGCAGAGCGCCGACTAACGATTCGTCTCCCTGGTAATCTCGTTGAACGAATGGAAGTATCTGCCACATGTTTGGGCCTTTCCTTAAATAGCTATGCGATGCGCTGCTTCGAGCAGTGTGTTTCGAAGGATGGGTTTCCTCCCATGCGAGCCTGAAATTACCGCAAAAATTTAAATGGGTATCTGAGACAAGAAGGACGCGGAGTGTCCCCCGTGGGGTGCAGAGAAGAGCCGACAAACCGAAAAAACCCCTGTAAGCGCTCTTGAAAACTCGTGGGTAGCCCCTTTGTACCCAAAGGCATACCAAATGCTATTCCCGGCCTTCCATGGGGCGGCAAGGCGTCTTTGAGGATGGCTCTTTGAGTACACCCTATGAGCCACAGGTCATGGCTAAGCCTGATTATGGATCAAAACTGTTGATTTAATTCTGAGCCATCGTTACTATGTGAGCCATAGTTTATGAGCCACACGGAAACATCATCATGACCCAGACCATCGCCTACCTTCGCGTCAGTACAGACGAGCAGAACACGGCAGCCCAGCGCAAAGCCATTGAAGACCGCTACAAGGTTGAGCGCTTCTATTCGGATGATGGTGTCTCTGGCGCTGTAAAGGCCATGCAGCGGCTCGAGTTCAAGGCATGCTTCGACTATGTACGGGAGGGCGATACGCTTGTGGTAGCTGCCATAGACCGCTTAGGGCGCGATACGATTGATATCCTGTCCACTGTCGAGGCTTTACAAGGTAAAGGCGTGTCTGTGGTATCCATGCGGGAAGGCTTCGACCTGTCAACGCCAATTGGCAAGGCCATGTTGACCATGCTGGCAGCAGTCGCGGAACTTGAACGGGGAAACATCAAGGCTAGGCAGATGGCAGGCATAGAGCGCGCCAAGGCTGAAGGCAAAGCACTAGGCCGGGTAAAGACAATTGATGATGCAGCAGTAAAAGCATGGCGGGCCGAGCATCAAGCCAGCATCAAAGCAACCGCCGAACACTTCGATATCTCCCCTGCCAGCGTGAAACGAGCGTGCGCGGCATAAGCTCACCCCTAATCAGACTAACTATCTGTAAAACCATCACGAGTACATGGTAGACTTCACAGGTGTTCAACTGCTCGCCAGTGAGCTACAACCGCAGCAGAACCGTAATCGATAAGCCATTGATTTAACTTACAATTGATATCGAACAGGACGAGTTCGAGTCTCTCCTTTCGCACCATCCCTGGTTTTTATCTCCATGGCCACGCAAGGCCATGAATCTTCCTGAATAAAGATCCCGTCGCAAGGGTTTCTCGCGCGTGGAATCATGACATGCGTCCGCCAAAGCACTGCCGTTTTCCGCAATAGCCCGCCCCTGCCGCGCCCAAACCGTCACCGGACACTGTGATCCAAGCGTCGGCTCCATGGGAAAACGCCCCCGAAGCCGTTCCGCTTCGAGGGCGTCAAGCCGGACTCCGGCTTCGCGCAAAGCTGCCGTCGAATCAGCTCGCGGCGGCCGCCTGCTTGTCCATCATGATTTTCAGAATCTGCACATCGGTCTGCACCATGCCCTGGCTGGCCAGCTTGCCAAGATTGGCGATGGATGCGTCCAACTCGCATTCGACGATACCGTCGCTGCCGGCCACGCATACCCCGTCCAGCGCCATCAGCACCGCCTTGTAGGCCGAGCCGGCCGAGGTGGACACCTTCATCGCGCAGCTATTGGACGCGCCATCGCAGATCATGCCGGCCAGATCGCCAATCATGCTCGAGATGGCCATGCCGGCCACCGCATAGCCGCCGCCCAATAGATGGGCCATGCCCGCCGCCGCGCCCATGGATGCGGTGGTGACCGCGCACAACGCGGACAGCTTGGGCAAGCGGGCGTGGATGTAGATCGCCATCAGGTGCGACAGCATCAGCGCCCGCGTCAGCGTTTCCCGGTCCGCGCCGACATGCTCGGCCACCACCACCACCGGCATGGTGGCGGCAATGCCCTGGTTGCCGGAACCGGAATTGCTCATCGCCGGCAGGGTGGCGCCGCCCATGCGGGCGTCGGACGCCGCCGTGGTGCGAGTGAGAATCCGGGTCAGCAGGTTGTCCGACAGCAAGCCCGCCCGCACCTGCTTCTGCAGCGTCGCGCCGATGTGCAGACCGTACTGGCCATCCATGCCTACCCGTGACAAGGCCTCGTTCAAGGTGGCCGCCTCGTGGATGAAGTCCATCATATCCAGCGGCGCCTGGGTGGCGAAGTCATAAATATCCCGCGCTTTTGCGTCGGAAAAATCGTAGGCGACGCCGGCCTGGCCCGTGCTTTCCGGCTGAGCGCGGAACAGTGCCTCGCCATTGTGCTCGATCAGCACCACATGGGTGTGCGAGTCGGCGATGCAGACGCGGGCCTCCTCGCCACCGGCGAACACCCGGGCTTCCGAGTACAGGATATTGGGCACCTCGGCGATGCTCAGCTGTACCCGGTGTTCGGCAAGCATGCGCTTGGCGGCGTCCACCACCTCCGCGCGCAAACCCTTGAGCACTTCCAGCTTGCCGTCAGGATCGCCGCCCAGCGCGCCCACCGCGGCGGCGATCTGCAGGCCGACGGTGCCGGTGCCTGGCACGGTCACGCCCATGCCGTTCTTCATCAGATTGGGCGATACCCGCGCCTCGATGCGCTCAGGCGCGCGGCCCAGTGTCTTGGCGGCGATGGCACAGGCCAGCGCCAGTGAAATCGGCTCGGTGCAGCCCAGCGCCGGCGCGACTTCAGCGCGTGCCGCCGTGACGAAGCGCGGCCATAAATCGGTGTTGAGAGTCGATGCAGTCATGGTTGTTACACTTTCAAATCAAGTCAATGCCTTGCCGCTGCCCGCCCGGCGCGCAGCGGCTGAAATCAGGAGAAGGCCAGGAAAGGCGACACGCACAGCAGCAGGCCGGTGGCGATGATGATCTTGAGCGCGCCGCCCTTGTATTTGTGCAGGAAGGGCACCTGGTAAACCAGGTAGGCCGGAATCAAGCAGCCCACCAGGCCGAAGACCGGGCTGCAGATCGAGGTGAAGCTCAGCACCGGCGCGTTCAACACGATGGCGCCCCAGGACAGCAGCACGGTGAACACCATGATGCCCTTGGCCACCCATTCGGGACGGATGCGCTCCTCCGGCATCACCCGGCGCAGCAGATTCATCGCCAGGCCCTGGCAGGCCTCGCGAAAGCCCAGATAGACGCCGAAATAGGCGGTCATCACCGCAAAAATGTTCAGGATCAGGCTGAACAGCTTGACCATGTCGCCCGGCATGCTGCTGGCCACCATGGCCAGGGCCGAGATGTTTTCATGCGAGGCCTTCACCGCCTGCTCATGCCCCATCGCCAGGGTAAAGGACACCGCATAGAAAAACACCGTGACGAAGAGGATGCCGAAGGCGATGTTCATCGCGCGCATCGCCTTGTACTGCGCCACCTTGCGCGACTTTTCCCGCGCGCGATAGGAAATCACCATCGGGCTCAGGCTCTGGATGAACAGAATGGAGGTCAGCGTGAACGGCAACATGATGATGGCGTCCTTGATCAGGCTGCCCACGGACGGGAAGGCGCCGACATTGACCATATTCCATTCCGACACCATGGCCAGGCCCAGCACCGCCACCACGCCCAGCTTGGTCAGCACCATGCCGGTGGAAATCTTGAACAACAGCTGCTCGCCGCGAGACGCCAGCGCCACCAGCAGGCAAATCAGCCCCAGGCCGTAAAAGGGATTGGCGGACAGCAAGGTATCGGTGACGCCGAAGCTGTGCAGGAAGGAGGCGCTGTCATTGGTGATGGCCGTCGAATACACGAATACCCAGATCACCAGCATGATGAAGTAGAGCGCGCCCAGCAAGATGCCCCAGTTCTTGCCCAAATAGCCGCTGATCACGCTGGGGTAGTCCTTGCACTCCGGCGACTCCGCCAAAGTATTGATGAACAGACGCTGGAACAGATACATCGCCGGGTAACCGATGATGGACGACAGCAGAAACACCCACAGCCCCATCAGCCCCACCTGCACCGGCAGGAAAACAATGCCGGCGCCTATCGCCATGCCTATGCTCATCACCACCCAACCGCGGTCGGTGCTATCGAAACGTATCGCCTCCCGCCATTCCGTCTCGCTCATTCCCGCGCGCTGGGCAGCGCTTGCCCTGGGCTTGACGCCCACCTGGCTGATGTCCATACTGAATGTTCCTTTAGTAGTTTCATGTACTGTTTCAAGCAATCCGGCGCCAACCGGGTGCTTGGTTTTCCCAGACGCGCTGCGCCAACAGCGCGGTACGGGAGCTACGGATGCACATCAAAAGCCGTCATTCACGGCACTGTTTCAGATAGCGGTAAAGCGTGGGCTCGGAAATCTCCAGCGCCTGCGCGGCCTTGCCGACGAATCCCCGGATCGAAAACAAGCCGCGTCGATTCAACTCCCTGATCACCTCCAGTTTCTCATCGCCGGACAAACGCGCCGGGTCCATCGGGTACTGTTCCAATACGTTTTGCATGATGCCCACGCCAACATCGTCTATTCCCAGCGACAGCGTTTCCTGGTGCGGATCGAGGGACAGCTCGGCCGGCAGCAGCGCCTGCACCGCCTCCAGCGCGCGCTGGTAGCGGCTATCGTCGGAATTGACGCAGAACATCGCCTGCACGCGGCCGGCATCGTCCTTGATCACCAGCGTGGACGAGCGCAGCGACACGCCGCCCCTGGTCTTGCTGTGGTAGTTCAAGCGGTAGTTCTCACCGCCCTTGCCGGAACACTCCCGCGCCATGCTCAAGGCGAGATCCGTGGCCGGCGCGCCCACGCTGCGGCCGGACAAATGCCCGTTGCGGATGATTTTTAGCGAGGCGCTGGGATCGGAAAGATCATGCACCGCCACTTCGCTGTCCGGCCCCAACAGGGCCGACACAAAGTCGGCGAGCACTTCGGCGTCGAGATATAGTTTCATGGCGATGACAAAAAATTTATCACGGCGAGATTCTATCCATCACATTTCCGGCATGTCATGCGCAACCGCGCGCGCATTTGACGCGCGTCAAACTCGGCAAAACCGCTAGATCCCGCCCAGGCGGCGCCCAATGAAAAAACCCGCCGAAACGGCGGGTTCAAGATTTGGCCAAGCCTTGCTGGCTATTGTTTTACAAGGGCTCCTCGGCCAATAAGCGCCTGGCGAACACATCCACCGGCGTGTCCGGGATAAAATCCAGGCGCACCCGGCTTTCCACCGCGAAACCCAGCTTGCTCAATACCCGCGCCGATCCGGCATTGTCCGGATGCACCAGGCCCACCAGCCGGTCCAGGCCATGGACGTCGCGCGCCAAGCGCAGACAGGCGCGGCCGGACTCGGTGGCGAGACCCAGGCCCCAATACTCCGGCAGAAAGCGATAGCCCAGTTCCACCGCGTCCACCGCCGCCATGTATTTCAGGCCGCTGAAGCCTATCACCTCGCCGCTGTCCTTCCACACGCAAGCCACTCGGCCGAAACCATGCCGCTCATAGTCCGCCAACGGGCCGTCGCGCATCGCCTGCAAGGCTTGCTCGCGCGAGCCGAACGGCGTATTGCCCACATAGCGGATGGCCTCGGCCACGGTGCCGAGCCGGTAGAAGGCGTCCAGGTCATCCTCCTTGAAAGGCCGCAAAATCATGCGGCCGGTATCCACTGCTTGCATCGCTATCTCCCAGCTACTCGCAACATCATGACAATGGAAACAATCTGCCAGCAATAATCCATTTACGCCATATTTTTTGCATCGCAACAAAAACGCCAGTCAGCCGCGTCCGGCGGATCAACTGATATACTGTCGCTTTGATTTTCCCCGCCGCAGAACCCCGCCATGAACGATCTGTTTGCCAATGAACCGAAAAAACCGCTGGCTGAAGCGCTGCGTCCCGGCCGCCTCGACGAGGTGATCGGCCAGCGGCACCTGATCGGCCCCGGCAAGCCGCTGCGGCTGGCGGTGGAAGCGCGCACCCCGCACTCGATGATTCTGTGGGGCCCGCCCGGCGTAGGCAAAACCACGCTGGCGCGCATACTCGCCGCCAGTTTCGATGCCGAGTTCATCCCGCTGTCGGCAGTGTTCTCCGGCGTCAAGGACATCCGCGAAGCGGTGGAGCGCGCTCACGCCGCGCTGCAGCGCTCCGGCCGCCACACCATTCTGTTCGTCGACGAGGTGCACCGCTTCAACAAGAGCCAGCAGGACGCCTTCCTGCCCTTCGTCGAATCCGGTCTGCTCACCTTCATCGGCGCCACCACGGAAAACCCCTCCTTCGAGGTCAACTCCGCGCTGTTGTCGCGCGCCCAGGTCTATGTGCTCAACAGCCTGGACGAGGAGGAACTGCGCCAGCTGTTCGAACGCGCCGCCGCCAATGGCGCGCTGGACGGGCTGAGCTTCGACGATGCCGCCATCGATACCCTGACCGGCTACGCCGACGGCGACGCCCGCCGTTTCCTCAATCTGTTGGAGCAGACCCGCACCGCCGCCTACGCGCGCAAGGCCGGCCAGATCGACCGCGACTTCCTGTCCGAGGTGCTGACCGTCAACGCGCGCCGCTTCGACAAGGGCGGCGACGACTTCTACGATCAGATCTCCGCGCTGCACAAATCGGTGCGCGGCTCCAATCCTGACGCGGCGCTGTATTGGCTGACGCGGATGCTGGACGGCGGCGCCGACGCGCGCTATCTGGCGCGCCGGCTGGTGCGCATGGCCTGGGAAGACATCGGCCTGGCCGATCCGCGCGCGATGCAGATCGCCAACGAGGCCGCCGCCACCTATGAGCGGCTGGGCAGCCCGGAAGGCGAACTTGCGCTGGCTCAAGCCGCGCTGTATTTGGCCGTGGCCGCCAAGAGCAATGCCGGTTACAAGGCGTATAATGAGGCCCGCGCCTTCATCAAGCAGGACAAATCCCGGCCGGTGCCGGTACACTTGCGCAATGCGCCCACTCGGCTGATGAAGGAATTGGGCTACGGCCACGAATACCGCTACGCCCATGACGAACCCCATGCCTACGCCGCCGGCGAGACCTATCTGCCGGAAGGAATCGAAGACATGCGCTGGTATCAGCCGACGCCGCGCGGACTGGAAAGCAAAATAAGGGACAAGCTGGATTTCCTGCGTCAACTCGACGACGACGCCCGGCAAGACTCCGAATAAGTGAAAGAAACAGGACCAACCTAACCATGCTCGACATCAATCTGCTTCGCAACGACATCGAAGCCGTCGCCGCCCGTCTGGCCGGCCGCGGCTATACCCTGGACACCGCCGCCTTCAATCAGCTGGAGTCCGACCGCAAATCCCTGCAAACCCGCATGCAGGAACTGCAAGCCAAGCGCAACGCCTCCTCCAAGCAGATCGGCGTGGCCAAGGGCAAGGGTGAAGACGTGTCAGCCATCCTGGCCGAAGTAGCGACGCTGGGCGATGAGCTGAAAGCCGCCGAGCAAGGTTTCGACGCGGTGCAAAAACAGCTGGACGCCTGGCTGATGTCCATCCCCAACCTGCCGCATGAATCGGTGCCGGTGGGCAAGGATGAAAACGACAATGTGGAAGTGCGCCGCGTCGGCGTGCCGCGCCAGTTCGACTTCGAAGTGAAGGATCACGTCGATGTCGGCGCGCCGCTGGGCCTGGATTTCGACACCGGCGCCAAGCTGTCCGGCGCGCGCTTCACCGTGCTCAAGGGCGATATCGCCCGCCTGCACCGCGCCATCGCCCAGTTCATGCTGAACACCCATACCGGCGATCACGGCTATGTCGAGCATTACACCCCCTACATCGTCAACGACAGCGCGCTGCTGGGCACCGGCCAACTACCCAAGTTCGCCGAGGACATGTTCAAGGTGACCAAGGGCGGTGAAGAAGGCAATGTGGACCAGTACCTGATCTCCACCTCGGAAATCACCCTGACCAACACCGTCAGCAACAGCATCCTCAAGGCCGAGGATCTGCCGCTGAAACTGACCGCGCATTCGCCCTGCTTCCGCTCCGAAGCCGGCAGCTATGGTCGCGACACCCGCGGCATGATTCGCCAGCACCAGTTCGACAAGGTGGAAATGGTGCGCATCGAGAAGCCGGAAGACTCCTACGCCGCGCTGGAAGAAATGGTCGGCCACGCAGAGAACATCCTCAAGGCGCTGGAACTGCCCTACCGCGTGATCACGCTGTGCAGCGGCGACATGGGCTTCGGCGCCGCCAAGACTTACGATCTGGAAGTCTGGCTGCCGGCGCAGAACACCTATCGCGAAATCTCCAGCTGCTCCAACTGCGAGGCCTTCCAGTCGCGCCGCATGATGGCGCGCTACAAGGACGAGAGCGGCAAGAACCAGCTGGTGCACACATTGAACGGCTCCGGCCTGGCGGTGGGTCGCACCCTGGTGGCGGTGCTGGAAAACTACCAGAACGCCGACGGCAGCGTGACCATCCCGACCGTGCTGCGCCCCTACTTCGGCGGCCGCGACAAGATCGGCGGCTAAGGCCCCGGTTCAAGCTCCGCCGCTGGAAAGACAACGGCGCCCCTTATGGGCGCCGTTTTTCATGCCCGCGCCGCCAGCAGCGCTTCGAACTCGGCTCGCGGCAGCGGCTTGCTGAACAGATAACCCTGGCCCAGCCGGCAGCCCTGCCGCAGCAAGAACGCCCGCTGCGATTCCAACTCCACCCCCTCGGCCACCAGTTCCAGCCCCAGACTGCGGCCTATGGAAATGATGGCGCTGGTGATGGCGGCGTCGTCCCCGTCCTGGTGCAGGTCCATGATGAAGGAGCGGTCTATCTTCAAACCCCTGACCGGCAGCCGCTTCAGATAGGACAGCGAGGAATAGCCGGTGCCGAAATCGTCGATGGACAGATAAACGCCCAGCTCGCGCAAGCGCTGCAGCGCCTCCACCATGCCGCAGTCCTCGTCCATCGCAACGCTTTCGGTGATCTCCAGCTCCAGTTCGCCGCTATCCAGCCCATGCTGCAACAAGGTGCGCGCCACCGTGGCGGCGAAACCGCCGTACTTGAGCTGGCGCCCCGACACATTGACCGCGATGCGGCCGGGCTCCAGTCCCATCGCGCGCCATTGCGCCCAATCGCGGCAGGCGGTATCCAACACCCACTCGCCTATCGGCACCATCAACGAACTATCCTCGGCGATGGGAATGAATTTTCCCGGCACCATCAGCCCCAACTCCGGATGACGCCAACGCAGCAAGGCCTCGGCGCCGACGATGCGCCGCGTGGCCAGCTCCACCTTGGGCTGATACCACACCTCCAGTTCCTCCTGGGCCAAGGCGCGGTGCAGGCTGTACTCCAGCTTCAGCCTCTCCATCGCCCGCGCGTTCATGTCAGCGGTGTAGAACTGGAAATTGTTCTTGCCGCGCTCCTTGGCCTGGTACATCGCCGAATCCGAGTTGACCAGCAGCGCGTCCGCGCTGACGCCGTCTTCCGGGTACATGCTGATGCCTATGCTGGCCGAGATGAACAACTCGTGACCGGTCAGGCCGGACTGCTCGGTCACGCCGTCCAATAATTGCTGCGCCAGCGCCGCCACCTGGGTGACGCGCTCCACCACCGGCAGCAGCAGGATGAATTCGTCGCCGGACAACCGAGCCACGGTGGAATGCTGCGGCGCGTATCTCAGCAGCACCGAGGCGATGCGCACCAGCAATTCGTCGCCGGCATGATGCCCCAGGGTATCGTTGACCAGCTTGAAACGGTCCAGATCGACGAATAGCAGCGCGAATTGCGAACGCGCCGGCTGCGCGCGCTCTATCGCCTCCTGCAAACGCTCCAGGAACAGCGTCCGGTTGGGCAAACCGGTCAAGGCGTCGTGATTGGCCAGGAAATGCAGCCTCTCCTCGGACTGCTTGCGCTGGGTGATGTCGGAAAACACCGCCACATAGTGCAGGCAGGCGCCATCGGCATCGCGGATCGCGGTGATGCTCAAATGCTCGGTGTACAGCAAGCCGCCCTTGCGGCGGTTGACCACCTCGCCCTGCCACAGCCCGTTCTCCTTCAGGCTCTGCCACAGCTGGCGGTAAAAATCAGGCGACTGCTTGCCGGACTTGAGCAAGGCCGGCGTCTTGCCCAAGGCCTCCTCGCTGCCATAGCCGGTGATGCGGCTGAACGCCGGATTCACCATCTGGATCACACCGTTGCCATCGGTGATCAGAATGCCCTCCAGCGTCGATTCGAATACCTTGTCCGCCAGCAGCAGGCTGTGGCGCGAGCGCAGCAGCGCGTCGTCGCGCTCGCGCAGCGCAGAATGCAGCTCATGCAGGAATTCCTGCTCCACCATCTGGATGATGTCGCAAAAACCCAGCAGCTGCAGCAGGCCGCCATCGGCGTCGTAAACCGCCAAATGGCGGATCTTGTGTTGCAGGATCAACTGTCGCGCTTGCAGCAGGCTGCTGCCGTCGCGCACGCCCAGCAGCGGCCAGGAGCAGGCTTCGGCCAGCGTCGCCGGCGCCCGCCCCTCCGCCAGCAGCCGCAGCAGGTCGCGCAGGGTCAGGATGCCGTAATCGCCGTTGTCGAAGCGCACCGCCAAGGCGGTGGCGCCCTGGCGCCGCATCATGGCCAGCGCCTGTTCCGGCGCCGCCTGCGCGCCCAGCAGACACAAGGGCGCCGCGCGGTCCGCCACCACCCGCCGCACACTGAGAAACGCTTCACTGCCCTGGCTCAGCACGATATCGGTCAGCGACACCACGCCGCAGATCTGGCCTGCCTGCTCCACCAGCGCATGGCGGAGGTCGCGGTTGCGGAACAAGGCCACCGCTTCGCTCACCGGCAAATCATGCGGCAGCACCACCAAGGGCGCGTTCATCGCCTCGCCCACCGGTCGCGCGCCGGCCGCGCCGTCCAGCCGGTCCAGCGCCAGCGCGTCGGCCTCGGTCCAGATGCCCAGCGGCCGTCCCGCCTCGTCCTGCACCACGATGGAGCCGCAGCCCGCCAATACCATGCGTCGCGCCGCCTCTGCCAGCGGCGTATCCGCCGCGCACGCCAGTATGTCCGGGGTAGATATCTCTTTTATGCACTGTTTCAAGTAATTCATTAACAATCCAACCCGGGCTCATCACGGAAAAATTCCAAATGGCATTATAACGACGCCAACCACTCTGATGTAATCGGATTGCAACAGCAGCGCGCCGGCGCGCCTCGCCGCCGATGCCTTGTCTTCTGCGCACCAGACAAGAATCCTTTTTACATACAGTAAATCGTCAAATACTCATATACATGATCTAGGACAAAGCCTTGGGACGGTTTCTACTGCTAGGCTGTCAACAGGATCGGTGAGATCACCCTTGCCATAGCAATGACATAGGAATAGCGTGGCGCGTCATCCTCCTGGCGGTAGCGCCACGGCGAGGCGCGCAAGCTGTCCAACCACCCGCACGGCGGCATCGCGACGCCGGCACACAGCGACACAAACACCATGAACCCACAACGCATCCACCTATCGGTTCAGGGCCGGGTCCAGGGCGTCGGTTTCCGTCCCTTCATCTGGCGCACCGCCAGCGAGCATGGCCTGACCGGCTTCGTCCGCAATACCGGCGAAGGCGTCACGCTGGAACTACAGGGCCAGCCGCAAGCGCTGGACGCCTTCCGGCAAGCGCTGAAAACCCGGCTGCCGCCGCTGGCTCACATCGACGCGGTGCAAGAGTGCGAGTTGCCGGTGCTCGCGGATGAGCAACGCTTCCAGATCGAGGAAAGCAGCGGCGAAGTCACCCATGCCCGGCTGCCGGCGGATGTGGCCACCTGCCCGCAATGCGTGGAAGAGCTGTTCACTCCCGGCGACCGCCGCTACCGCTTCCCCTTCATCAACTGCACCGACTGCGGGCCGCGCTACACCGTCACCCACCGCCTGCCCTATGACCGCGCCAACACCAGCATGCTGGCCTTTCCCTTGTGTCCGGTGTGTCGTCAGGAATACCAGGACCCGAGCAGCCGCCGCTTTCACGCCGAGCCCACCGCCTGCCCGGTATGCGGGCCCAAGCTGCAGCTGACCGACCGCTTCGGCCAGAGCCTGAACGGCGACCCGGTGATAGGCGCGGTGCAAATCCTCAATATGGGCCGCAGCATCGCGATGAAAGGACTGGGCGGCTTCCACCTGGTCTGCGACGCCGCCAACCCCTCCGCGGTGGCGCGGCTGCGCCATCTCAAGCATCGCCCCGGCAAACCGCTGGCCATCATGGCCTTGAACGTGGAATCCATCCGCGCGCTCTGCCATGTCAGCGACGAGGAGGCCGCCTGGCTGCAGCGACCGGAGCGTCCCATCGTATTGTTGAACAAAAAGCCGGAAGCCGACCAATTGCTGCCCGATGTCGCGCCCGGTCTGTCCGCGCTGGGCGTGATGCTGCCCTATACCCCGCTGCAATGGCTGCTGTTCCATGAAGCGCTGGGCCGCCCGGCCGGCACCGCCTGGCTGCGCCAGCCCTGCGCGCGGCTGTGGGTGATGAGCAGCGCCAACCTGTCCGGCGAGCCCATCGTCACCGGCAACCAGGAGGCGCGCGAGCGGCTGAACCAGGTGGCCGACGTCTTCCTGCTGCACAACCGCGCCATCGTCACCCGCTGCGACGACAGCGTGGTATCGCTGCAGCGCAGGCGGCCGCTGCTGTTCCGCCGCGCGCGCGGCTTCGTGCCGGACCCGGTGCCGCTGGCGCTGGACGGCCCGCCGGTGCTGGCGCTGGGCGCCTATATGAAGGCCACCGCCACCGTGCTGCGCGGCAAGGACGCCTTCGTGTCGCAATACATAGGCGCGCTCAACCACCCGCTGACCTGCGAAGCCTTGCAACAGGCGTCCGACCACCTGCTCGACCTCACCGGCGTCACCCCGCAGGCAGTGGCCTGCGACCTGGAAACCGGCACCTATTCCAGCCTGCTGGCCGAACATCTATCCAAGCAATGGAGCGTGCCGCTGATCCGGGTGCAACACCATCACGCCCACCTGGGCGCGGTGCTGGCCGAGCACGGCGTGGCCGAGCCGGCACTGGGCCTGGCGCTGGACGGTTATGGCCTGGGTCACAACAACGGCGCCTGGGGCGGCGAAATGATGCTGGTGGACGGCGACGCCTGCCAGCGCATCGGCCACATCACCCCGCTGCCGCTGCCGGGCCAGGGCCGCAGCCGGCTGCAGCCATGGAAGCTGGCCATCGCGCTGTGGCAAACCCTGGACCTGGGGCCGCTGCCGCCGCATCTGGCGGAGCAGGCTGGCGCGGCCATGCTGGAAAAACAGATCGCCATGCGCCGCGACTGCCAGGACAGCACCAGCCTGGGCCGCTGGTTCGGCGCCATCGCCGGCCTCACCCGCCAATGCGGGGTGGAAACGTTTGAAAGCGAAGCCGCGCAACGGCTGGAAGCGCTGGCGGAAATCATGGACCCGCTGGCCAACGGCTGGGCCACCCAGGCCAATCTGCTGGATTTGACGCCGCTGGCGCGCCACCTGTGCCTGCTGGACGACGACCACGTTATCGCCGGCCTGTGGCACGCCACGCTGGCGGCGGCGCTGGCGGATTGGGCGACCAAGGCCGCGCGCACCACCGGCACTCGTATCGTGGCGCTGGCCGGCGGCTGCTGCGGCAACCGCCAATTGATGGCACAGCTGCTGCCGCGTCTGGAACAGGCCGGCTTGCGTCCGCTGACCGCGGAACAGCTGCCGCCCAATGACGGCGGCCTCAGCCTGGGGCAGGCCTGGGTAGCGCGCCAGCGCCTGCTGCGCGACGCCTGAAATGAAAACGGCGCGACGCCCGCAGGCGACGCGCCGTTTTCGCCACCGGAATCCCTAGATCAGGACGGCTGGCGCTCGCCCCACAGATCGTGCTCGCTGCAGTCGACGATCTTCACCGAATAGAATTCGCCGGCACGCATGTCGGCGGCGTCCTCGACGAACACCATGCCGTCGATCTCCGGCGCGTCCGCGTAGCTGCGGCAAATCGCCGTGCCTTCGTCGTCGATCTCGTCCACCAGCACTTGCATGGTCTGGCCGACGCGGCGCTCCAGGCGACGGGCGCTGATCTCTTCCTGCACCGCCATGAAACGCTCCTTGCGCGCTTCCTTCACCTCTTCCGGCACCGGATTCGGCAAGTCGTTGGCGGTGGCGCCCTCCACCGGCGAATAGGTGAAACAGCCGACGCGATCCAGCTCCGCCTCGCGGATGAAGCTCAGCAGTTCTTCGAAGTCTTCCTCGGTTTCGCCGGGGAAACCGACGATGAAGGTGGAACGGATCACCAGTTCCGGACAGATCTCGCGCCATTTCTTGATGCGCGCCAGCACATTGTCGCTATTGGCCGGACGCTTCATCAGCTTCAGCACCTTCTGGCTGGCGTGCTGGAACGGAATGTCCAGATAAGGCAGGATCTTGCCGTCGCGCATCAGCGGAATCACTTCGTCCACATGCGGATACGGGTAGACGTAATGCAGGCGCACCCAGATGCCGTGACGCCCCAGTTCCTCGCACAGCTCGGTCATGCGGGTCTTCACCGGGCGGCCGTTGTGGAAGCCCAGCTTGTACTTGGTGTCCACGCCGTAAGCCGAGGTGTCCTGAGAAATCACCAGGATTTCCTTGACCCCGGCCTTGGCCAGGCTCTCCGCCTCGCGCAGCACGTCGTGAATCGGCCGGCTTTCCAGATCGCCGCGCATGGACGGGATGATGCAGAAGGTGCAGCGATGGTTGCAGCCCTCGGAAATCTTCAGATACGCGTAATGCTTGGGCGTCAGCCGCACGCCGATATCCGGCACCAGGTCGACGAAGGGATCGTGCGGCTTGGGCAGGTGGGCATGCACCGCGCTCATCACCTCGTCGGTGGCGTGCGGGCCGGTCACGGCCAAGACCGACGGATGCGCGTCGCGCACCACATCGCCCTTGGCCCCCAGACAGCCGGTGACGATCACTTTGCCGTTCTCGTTCAAGGCTTCGCCGATCGCGTCCAGCGATTCGGCCACGGCGGAATCAATGAAGCCGCAGGTGTTGACCACCACCAGGTCGGCGCCGGCGTAGCTGCCGGAAATATCGTAGCCTTCGGCGCGAAGGCGGGTCAGGATCTGCTCCGAGTCGCTGGAGGCTTTGGGACAGCCCAGCGACACGAAGCCGATACTTGGAATCTTGTCTGCCATGATGATGGCCTTGCTGAAGAAAAACGCGAGAGTATACAACGATTTGACAGGCGATGCGCAGCGTTGCGAGGGGTTTGGGCCATGGGCTCGCCGATTCGTTTTCACAGGCTCCCGCGGCGGGCTGGATGCGGATCAGCGCCGCTCCTCTTTCAGACCTCACTTGATAGTAAAATCCGACGCCTCCATATAGGCCTGAGAACCTGTTCAAAGTCCCGCGAGCTAGAGCGAAACCAGGCGAAAACAACTGAGAAAGCGGAATCTACTCGTGGTGCATGGACATTTCGAAGGTGTACTCACCGTGTCGCGCTCCACTACGCGCGGCAGACTTAGAACAGGCTCTGAGCCGTCAACCCCTCACACAATACCGATATGAAAACTCTTGTCTCACGCATGGAATCCCTGATCTTCGCCAGCCGCTGGCTGCAAGCGCCCTTATATCTGGGCCTGATCGTCGCCCAAGGCGTCTATGTCTATAAATTCCTGGTGGAGCTGATCCATCTGGTCGCCGACGCCTCCAGCATGACGGAAACCCAGATCATGCTGATCGTGCTGGGCCTGATCGACGTGGTGATGATCGCCAATCTGCTGATCATGGTGGTGGTGGGCGGCTACGAGACCTTCGTCTCCAAGATCGACAGTCTGAACAGCCACGAGGACCGGCCGGAATGGTTGTCCCATGTGAACGCCGGCGTACTGAAGACCAAGCTGTCGCTGGCGCTGATCAGCATTTCCTCCATCCATCTGCTGAAAACCTTCATCAGCGCGTCCAATCTGGGCAGCCCCGGCAATCCGCTCACCGAACAGGGCGTGATGTGGCAGGTGGTGATCCATTGCACCTTCCTGCTGTCCGCGCTGGTGATGGCCTGGACCGACAAGCTGATGCAAAGCAAGCACTGAGCGGCGGCCCGGCTCAGCGCATGCGCTCGGCGCAGTAGAAAGCGCCGGGCACCGGGCAGCCGGCCTCTTCCCGCAACATCATGTCCCGCCTTTCCTCCAGCCGCAGCCCATAGTCCGCCAAGCAGGCCTCCACCCAGTCCGAATCGTGCAGATAGCGTCCGCAGGGCTGCAGCCGATGACCATCAGGCAAGGGCTGCAGCGCGCGCTCGATGCTGAACAGCAGCAGGCCGCCCGGCTTGAGCGCGCGCGCCATCCTATCCAGAGCAAGGCGCAGATCGCCAAAATAGCTGAGCGTGTCCAGGCAGCAGATCAGATCACAGGGCGGCGGGGCCGCCATCAGGAATTCGATGATGTCGCCTTGGGTCAAGGCGTCGTACACGCCTTTGTCCGCGGCGCGCGCCAGCATCTCGCCGCTGAGATCCACCCCGTGCAAGCGCTGCGCGTACGGTCGCAACGCCGCGCCGGCCAGGCCGGTGCCGCAGCCCAGGTCTAACACCTCCAGCGCGGATGCCGGCAGCGCCAGCCGCCGCAGGCATTGCGCCAGCCATTGCGGCCCCTGGTAGCGCAAGCCGGCCAGGCTGGCGTCGAAGGTCGCGGCATTGGCATCGAAAGTCTGTTGGATGAAGGCTGGGCTGCACTGCGGCGGAGGCGGCGCGCCACCGCAGGCGGCCAGCAGATGCAAGGCCACCGCATCATCCGGCGCCTGCGCCAGCCAGCCATGCAACAGCGCCAACGCGGCGTCGTGCTGGCCCAGTTCGCAATAGGCCTCGATGCGCGCGATCGGTCCATGCGCGGCGGGCTGGGCCACGATGCCCGCAGCATTGTGCCGCCGCGCCTCGGCATGGCGCTCCTGGCGCAGGCACAGTCCGGCCAGCAGAAAATGGGCATCGGCGCAGCCGGCATCCAGCGCCAGCGCCTGCCGGCAGCAATGCTCCGCCGCCGCGAGGTCTCCATCCTGCTCGCTGGAAGCGGCAAGATTGGTCCAATACATCAACTGGCCGGCATCCAGCGCCACCGCGGCGGCAAAAGCCTGCCGCGCCCGGCCGGCGCGGCCCTGGCGCGCCAGCGCCATGCCCAGGTTGAAATGCCAGTCCGCATGCCCCGCCTCGGCGGCGATCGCCGCCTGCAGCCAGGTTTCAGCCTCCTCCGGCCGCTGCGTCTGCAATAACAGAAAGGCCAGCAAGGCCTGAGCCAGGGCGCAATCCGGCCAATCCCGCAGGCAGGCACGGTAGCGGCGTTCCGCTTCGGCCCAGTCGCCGTCAAGATGGCAGCGCTGCGCTTGTCGCAGGCTGAGGCTCAGTTCCGTGGCGGACATGGGAAAACAGGAAAGAAAAAAGATAGGATGGCGCCCGCAAAGGGCATCACGGCGTCGCGAACGGCGGCGCCGGGAATCAAACCGAGCAGAATCGGCATGGCGGGCTCCCGGACGGCGCATGGACGCGGAGCAAGCGCCGCGTCCGCTGGCCGCAGGCGTTTACGACTTGTCCTTGTCGTCTTCGCCGCCCGGCTTGTAGCCGGGGAAACCGAAACCACCGAACAGCTGCTTGGTCTGTTCCTGCATCCGGTTCTGCATGTCCAGGAACATGCTGGTGCTCTGCTCCATGTAGTTGGCCATCATGTTCTGCACCGCCGGACCTTGGAACTTCATGAACTCGCCCCATAGATTGGAGTTCAACATGGCGTTGTCGCCGTAGATCGCGCGGGTCTGCTCCTGCATTTTCTGTTGCAGTTGGGCAAACAGTTGCAGATTGTTCTCCAGAAACGGTCCCATCATGCCCTGCATGGCCTGGCCGTAGGAGCGGATGAACTGAGTCAGCACTTCATAGCTGAACATCGGCATCCCACCGTTCTCTTCCTCCAGAATGATTTGCAGCAACACGCTGCGGGTGATGTCCTCCTGGCTCTTGGCGTCCACCACCTGGATATCAACATTATCCAGTACCAGTTGCTTCACATCCCCCAAGGTGATGTAGGAACTGGTGGCGGTATCGTACAGCCGGCGGTTCGGGTATTTTTTGATGACCCGCTTCTCAACACTCATGTAACGCTCCCGGTTTATTTTGTTACGGTGCCGTGTGCCCGCAATTTATCATAAATACAACACGCTAGAGTAAATCTTCAGTCAATGCTCCCAATTTTGCTGCATTGCATGATACATTTAGTCGTCATTGTGCAGTGCAAAATTTTTGATTAAGACTATCTCCTTAAGGTCTCACCCCACAGCGGAGGAATACCCCATGTCCATCAGCAATGAGCAACTGAACAAGCTGTCCCTCAACGGCCTGGAAACCGTTTTCCGTTTTTCGCAGATCACTCTGGACAGCGCCGAGCGCCTGGTCAAGCTGAATCTGGAAATCTCCAAGCAAACGCTGGAAGACAACGTCAAAGTCGCCAAGCAACTGAGCGGCGTGACCGACCCGCAGGAAGCCGTCACCCACCTGAACAAGCTGACCACCCAGAGCATAGACGCCGCGCTGGCCAACTCGCGCAATCTGTACGACATCGTGTCCGCCGCGCAGAGCGAGCTGACCAAGCTGGCCGAGGAAAACCTGGGCAGCTTCAACAAGTCGCTGATCGGCGCGATCGAGTCCGCCGCCAAGAACGCCCCGGCTGGCTCCGACGCCGCGCTGAACGCGGTGAAGAGTTCGGTGGCCGCCGCCGCCGCCGCGGTCAACACCTTCAGCAAGGCAGCCCAGCAAGTGGTTGAATTCACCGACAGCAGCGTCAAGGCCGCCACCAGCGCCACCGCCGACGCGGTGAAGACCGCCAGCAAGCGCGCGCCCACTGCTTAACAGAGAAGTTTCCGGCTAAAGCACAACCCCGTCCCGCCGACGGGGTTTTTCTTTGCCGCGCGCCAGGATGGCATGTGAGCGGCGACAGGTTTACAATCTCCGCCTTAAGCACGTTTCAGGAAACCAATAGGTTCAGCGCATGAAAATCAGCAGCAATTTTGACGCCGGCAGCATCGAGATCGTCTCCGCCGACAACTACGAAGACATCCAACTGCGCATCCGTCGCGACAATGCGGCCGAGTTCGCCCAGTGGTTTTACTTCCGCGTGCAAGGCGCCGCTTATCAGCACTGCACCTTCAATTTCCTGAACGCCAGCGAAAGCGCTTACCCGGATGGCTGGGTCGACTACCAGGCGGTGGCCTCCTATGACCGCATCAACTGGTTCCGCGTGCCCACCCATTACGAAAACGGCGTGATGACGATAGATCACGTGCCGCTGTCCGGCAGCATCTACTACGCCTATTTCGAGCCCTATTCCTACGACCAGCACCTGAACCTGATCGGCCAGGCGCAAGGCTCCGGCCTGTGCCAGGTCAGCGACCTGGGCTTTACCGTGCAGCAGCGCGACATCAATCTGCTGACCATAGGCCACGAGGTGGAATCGGATCTGAAGATCTGGATCATCGCTCGCCAGCACCCCGGCGAAACCATGGCCGAATGGTTCATCGAGGGCCTGCTCAACCGCCTGCTGGATCCGCAGGATCCCACCAGCCGCGCGCTGCTGGACCGCGCCACCTTCTACGTGGTGCCGAACATGAACCCGGACGGCTCGGTGCTGGGCAATCTGCGCACCAACGCCGCCGGCGCCAACCTGAACCGCGAATGGGCGGCCCCCAGCGCGGAAACCAGCCCGGAAGTGCTGGCGGTGCGCAACAAGATGCAGGAAACCGGCGTCGACCTGTTCCTGGACATCCACGGCGACGAGAACATTCCCTATGTGTTCCTGGCCGGCACCGAGGGTGTGCCGTCGTGGAACGAGCGCCTGGAAACCCTGGCCGACCAGTTCCGCCACCATCTGCTGCTGGCCAGCCCGGATTACCAGACCGAGCACGGCTACCCGCGCAACGCACCGGGCAAGGCCAATATGACCATCGCCACCAACTGGGTATGCGAGAACTTCGGCTGTCTCGCCTTCACGCTGGAAATGCCGTTCAAGGACAATGCCAATCTGCCGGACGACGACTTCGGCTGGAGCGGCCAGCGCAGCCTGCGCCTGGGCGAGGCGGCCTTGTCGCCCATCTATGCGATTGCACAGAACCTGCGCGCCTGAGCACCAATCAGGCCGAAACCAAAAAAGCCACGGAAACCGTGGCTTTTTTTCATTCCCGCCGCCGCTCAAACGTGATCGAGCAATTGCAGCGGATGGTCGATGGCGATATCGGCGCCCCACTCCGCCGGCCGGTCGCTATCGGCGATATAGCCCCAATTGGCCAACACCGTCTTCATGCCCACGCTGCGGCCAGCGGCGATATCCCGCTCGGCGTCGCCCACGTACAGGCAATGCTCGGGCGCGATGCCTATCCGCTCGGCGGCGAAACGCATCGGCCGCGGATCCGGCTTGGGCACGCCAACGGTGTCGCCGCTGACCGTCACCGCCGGGCAGGAGATGAAGGGCAGCGATGGCACCAATCTATCGGTGAAACGCATCGGCTTATTGGTGATGATGCCCCACAGCAGCCCCTTGTCCATCAAGCCCTGGATCAGGCCGTTGACGCCATCGAACAAGACGGTCTCGTCGGCGAAGCTGTGCTCGTAATGGTCCAGGAAACGCAGGCGGTACTCCTCGAAACGCGGATGCTCGCGGTCGATGCCGAAGCCCAGGCTGACCAGCCCGCGCGCGCCGTGGCTGGCGATGGGCCGCACCGCCGCGTACGGCTGCGGCGGCAGGCCTTCCTCGGCCAGCAAGCGGTTGAGCGCGGCGCCCAGATCGCGCGCGGTGTCGGCCAGAGTGCCGTCCAGATCGAATAGAACTGCCTTGATCATGATTCGCTTCAAAGAGGTGGCACAGCGTCAGGCTGCCGACCACGAGCAGCCCGCCGGCCCGGTTCAACGTATGGTCTTGCCCAGGAACAGCTTGTAGGCCGGGTTCTGGGTTTCCTCGACATAGGGATAACCCAGATTGTCCAGGAAGCGCTGGAACTCCGCGTCGTCGCTGGCCGGCACCTGAATGCCCACCAGCACGCGGCCGTAATCAGCGCCGTGGTTGCGATAATGAAACAGGCTGATGTTCCAGTCCACGCTCATCGCTTCCAGGAAGCGCATCAAGGCGCCCGGCCGGTCCGGAAACTCGAAGCGCAGCACCCGCTCGTCCTTGAGCTGCGGCGCGTGGCCGCCCACCAGGTGGCGGATGTGCAGCTTGGCCAATTCGTTGTCGGTCAGATCGATGCTGCCCAGATCATTGGCGTTCAGGCTGGCCAGAATGCTTTCCAGATCCGGCTTGCCGCTGATCTGCACGCCGACGAAAACATGGGCGGTGCCGGGATCGGCGAAGCGGTAATTGAACTCGGTAATGTTGCGGCCGCCTATCACGGTGCAGAAGCGCTTGAAGCTGCCGGGTTTTTCCGGGATGGTCACCGCGATCACGGCTTCCCGCCGCTCGCCCAGCTCGGAACGCTCGGACACGTGGCGCAGACGATCGAAATTCATATTGGCGCCACAGGAAATCGCCACCAGCGTCTGATCGGCGCAACCCTCGCGCTCGACATAAGCCTTGGCGCCGGCCACCGCCAAGGCGCCCGCCGGCTCCACGATGGAGCGGGTGTCTTCGAAAATGTCCTTGATCGCCGCGCAGATGGCGTCGGTGTCCACCAGGATGATCTCATCCAACAGCTCGCGGCAGATGCGGAAAGTCTCCTCGCCCACCAGCTTGACCGCCACGCCATCGGCGAACAAACCCACATCCTTCAACTCCACGCGCTCGCCCTTGGCGATGGATTGGCGCATCGCGTCGGAATCCACCGGCTGCACCCCTATCACCTTGACCTCGGGCTTGAGCCGCTTGATGAAGCTGGCGACGCCGGAGGCCAGGCCGCCGCCGCCGATGGCGACAAAGACCGCGTCCAGATCGTCCGGATGCTGACGCAGGATTTCCATGCCTATGGTGCCTTGGCCGGCGATCACATCCGGATCGTCGAACGGCGGGATATAGGTCATGCCGTTTTGAGCGGCCAATTCAGTCGCGTGGTGGAAGGCTTCGTTGAAGGAATCGCCATGCAACACCACCTGGCCGCCGTATTGCTTGACCGCGTCTATCTTGATCTGCGGCGTGGTCACCGGCATCACGATGGTGGCGGCACAACCCAGCTTGCTCGCGGACAAGGCCACGCCCTGGGCGTGGTTGCCGGCGCTGGCGGTGATCACGCCGCGCTCGCGCTGTTCCCGGCTGAGCTTGGCCATCTTGTTGTAAGCGCCGCGCAGCTTGAATGAAAACACCGGCTGCAAATCCTCGCGCTTGAGCAGAATCTTGTTGCGGTAGCGGCGCGACAGATTGGGCGCCAGCTCCAGCGGCGTTTCGATGGCGACGTCGTATACCCGCGACGTCAGGATGCGTTCCAGATAGTCTTGCTTCTCTTGCATGGCAAAGCCTTTGTCCCGATCATTATTGTGCTTGAACTGCCAGAGTAGCAGGAACTCCAAGTCTACGGGAAGCCTTGATAACATTGGATTGTTGCATTGCAGTATCGAGAAGCCGCCCGCAGAAAATCCCCACTTTGCGGCAACCGGTCGGCAATCCGCGTGTATAATCAACGGCTACTATTAGGCCCTCAACCCCCAGCGTTGCCCATAGGAACAATGAAAACATTCACCAGCATTCTCACGGCAGCGGCGATTGCGCTGCCGTCCGTCTCCTTCGCCTCCGCCGCCTTCCTGCCGCCCGCGCCCGAGATCGCCGGCAAGGCCTATTACCTGACCGATTTCAACAGCGGACAAGTGCTGGCCGAGCGCGACCCGGACTCCCGCGTGGAGCCGGCTTCGCTGACCAAGCTGATGACCGCCTACCTCACCTTCAAGGCGCTGAAGGAAAAACGGCTGACGCTGGAGCAGACGCTGACGGTGTCGCAAAAAGGCTGGAAGACCGAAGGCTCGCGCATGTTCCTGGATCCCAAGGTGCCGGCCAAGGTCGACGACCTGATCAAGGGCATGATCGTGCAATCCGGCAACGACGCCTGCGTGACGCTGGCCGAAGCCATTGCCGGCAGCGAAGAAGTGTTCGCCCAGGTGATGACCCAGCAAGCGCAGAAACTGGGCATGAAGAATACCCAGTTCCGCAACGCCACCGGCCTGCCCAACCCCGAGCACTACACCACCGTGCATGATCTGGGCATCCTGGCCGGCGCGCTGATCCGCGACTTCCCGGAGTTCTACCCGATCTACTCGATCAAGTCCTTCACCTACAACAATATCAAGCAGCCCAACCGCAACCTGCTGCTCTACCGCGACCCCAACGTCGACGGCATGAAGACCGGCTACACCGATAGCGCCGGCTACAATATGATCACCACCAGCCACCGCGACGGCCGTCGCGTGATTTCGGTGGTGGTGGGCACCGCCAGCCCGGAAGCGCGCGCGGTGGAAAGCTCCAAGCTGCTCAACTACGGCTTGCAGTTTTACGATACGCCCAAACTGTATAGCGGAGCCAAGCCGGTATCCGAGCTGCCCATCTACAAGGGCGCGGCCAAAACCGTGTCCGTCGGCTTCGCCAGCGACGTCTACGCCACCGTGGCCAAGGGCCAGGCCGCCAAGCTCAAGGCCGACCTGACCACCATGCAGCCCTTGATCGCCCCGGTCAAAGCCGGCCAGGTGGTGGGCAAGCTGGTGGTGTCCCTGGACGGCAAGCCGCTATTCGAGCGCCCGGTTGTGGCCTTGAAGGCGGTGGAAGAAGGCGGTTTCTTCAGCCGGCTGTGGGATAGCATCAAGCTGATGCTGGGCTGGAAATAAACGGCGTCCGCCGTTGATCGCGGCGCCGGGCATCGCCCGGACGCCGCGGCTGTATTATGATGTGGCGTTTTAGTAATAAAGACGACCGTAAAATGTATTGGCGCGGGCGGCCCGGTTTGCCGTACAACTGGCTGCTGCGCCTTTGCCCGTTTCGGGTTCGGCGTCTTTAGAACCTGTTTACGATCTGCTGCGCTTCGGCGATACAGCGTTGAAAACCGCTTCGAAATGCTCAGGTACCGTGTGTACACTCCGCTTTCTCAACTGTTTTCGCCTTGTCTCGCTCTTGCTCGCAAAATCGTAAACACGTTCTTAGCGGATTTGATTGAATATGTCTGAAAAACAGGAACTCATGGAATTCCCCTGTCGCTTCCCCATCAAGGTGATGGGCGAGCGTCACGAGGAATTCGTCGTCACCATCACCGAGGTCGTCCGCGTCAACGCGCCCGACCTGGCCGACCACGACGTGACGCTGCGCGAAAGCTCCAATGGCCGCTTCTACGCGCTGACCGTCACCGTCACCGCCACCTCGCGTCAACAGCTGGATAATATCTACCTGTCGCTGACCGGCCATCCGATGGTGAAAATGGTGCTCTAAGCACCAGGAGATTGCCGTGTCGCGCATCGTCAAACATCTGGGCCGGGTCGACTACGAGCCAACCTGGCGCGCCATGCAGGCGTTCACCGACGCCCGCAACGCCGACACCCCGGATGAACTGTGGGTGGTCGAGCACCCGCCCGTCTACACCCAGGGCCTAGCCGGTAAGCCGGAGCATCTGCTGCACGCCACCGCCATCCCGGTGGTGAAAACCGACCGCGGCGGCCAGATCACCTATCATGGTCCTGGCCAATTGGTGGTCTACCTGCTGGTGGACTTCAAGCGCATGGGCATAGGCGTGCGCGAGTTGGTGCGCCGCATCGAACAAGCGGTGATAGACACGCTGGCGGAGCTGGGCATCCACGGCAATGGCGATGTGGACGCCCCCGGCGTTTACGTGGCCGGCGCCAAGATCGCCTCGCTGGGCCTGCGCATCAAGAACCACGCGGTCTACCACGGCCTCAGCTTCAATGTGGACATGGACCTGGCGCCTTTCGATTCCATCAATCCTTGCGGTTACGCCAACCTCAAGGTGACCGACCTGAAACAACTGGGAGTGGAGCTGAGCCTTGCCGCCGCCGCCGATACGCTGCTGCCGCATCTGGAGCGCCTCCTGAACTGCACCGAGGAACTGACATGAAGCCGGAAAACCAGGCTGGGGTCAAACACAAGGGCGCGGCCAAAACCGCGCGCATCCCCATCAAGATCGTCCCGCTGGACGAAAAGCTGAAAAAGCCGGAATGGATCCGCGCCAAGCTGCCCAACGGCCAGCGCTTCCACGAGATCAAGCAGATCCTGCGCGAACAGAAGCTGCACACCGTCTGTGAAGAAGCCACCTGCCCGAATATCGGCGAGTGCTTCAGCAAAGGCACCGCCACCTTCATGATCATGGGCGACATCTGCACCCGCCGCTGCCCGTTCTGCGACGTGGGCCACGGCCGCCCCAACCCGCTGGACGCGGACGAGCCGCGCCATCTGGCTGAAAGCGTGGCCGCGATGAAGCTGAAATACGTGGTGGTGACCTCGGTGGACCGCGACGATCTGCGCGACGGCGGTGCCCAGCATTTCGCCGACTGCATCAGCTCGGTGCGCGAAATGTCGCCCAACACCCAGATCGAAACCCTGGTGCCGGACTTCCGCGGCCGCCTGGACGTGGCCGTCGACATCCTGAGCCAGACGCCGCCGGATGTGATGAACCACAATCTGGAAACCGTGCCGCGGCTGTACAAGCAGGCGCGTCCGGGCTCGGATTACGCGCACTCGCTGCAACTACTGAAGGACTACAAGGCCAAGAACCCCAATGTCCGCACCAAGTCCGGCCTGATGGTGGGCCTGGGCGAAACCGACGAAGAGATTCTGGAAGTGATGCGTGATCTGCGCGCCCACAATGTGGACATGCTGACCATAGGCCAGTATCTGCAACCTTCCGACGGCCACCTGCCGGTACTGCGCTATGTGCATCCGGACGTGTTCAAGATGTTCGAGACCAAGGCCTATGAAATGGGCTTCGTCCACGCCGCGGTGGGCGCGATGGTACGTTCCAGCTACCACGCCGACGTGCAGGCGCACGAGGCCGGCGTGTAAACGCCGACCCCGCCGGACCAAGGGAGCTCCAGGGCTCCCTTTTTTCATTTCGTGTCTTTGGTACAGGCATGCGGCGCCGGCGAATCGGCTATACCATGGCATGCGCCCACCGGGGCGCCAGCACACGTTTCATCCCGCAAACCGCGCGGACGCAGCCACGCCCGCCTGCTGATGGAGCCGCGCCATGCCCACCCGCCCTCGCCTGCCGGCCCTGCTGCCACTGCTACTGCTGGCCGCCTGCGCCACCCCGCCCAATAAGCCCTTCTCCGATTTCGACCAGGCTACCCGCAAGGTTCAACTAAGCACCGGCAATACCCTGGAGCGCATCCAGCACAACGCCCGCCTCAATGCGGTGCTCACTGCGCCCAACGCCCCGCTGAACCCGGACACATTCCGACTTCAAACCGGCAGCGGCGCTGGCTACGACCTGGCACCCGCACTGGGGCAGCTGCAGGCCACGCTGGACACGCTGGCACTGTACGCGCGCACCCTGAACGGCCTAGCCGGCGACCGGGAGGCCGAAGCCCGGGTCGATGCCGCCGCCCAGGATCTGGCCGACAGCATCCAGGATCTCAAGCGGCAAGGCGGCAACGAAGATGCCGCCAAAATACTCGCCACCGCCGCCGACGCGCTGGGCAGACAACTGACAGCCGCGCAACGCCAAGCCGCGCTGCGCAAGGTCATGGCGACAGCCCAGCCCGGGCTCGAACTGCTGGCCGACAACAGCCACCGCGCTCTGAGCATGCTGCCCGCCTATCTGACCGTGATCCGGGACAGCCTGCTGCGCCACGCCAACTTCAGCCGGCCGCCCTACGGCAGCTGGCAGCGCTATCAGTTCGACCTCGCCATCGCCGACAGGCTGCGCGAGCTCGAGCGGATAGAAGCCGCGCTGCAGGCCAGCGACCAGGCGATTCAGGGCTTCCCCGCCGCCAATCGCCAGTTGCTGCAAAACCTGGACGCGCCCGCCTCAAGTCTGCAGGCGCTACGCGCCTTCGCCGCCGAAGCGCGGCGGCTGCGCGATTTTTATCGCGAGCTGCCCGACAAATAATGAGCGAGCACCACTTCGAAATGCTCATGCACCACTGCAGCACATTCCGCTTTCTCGGCCACTTTCACCTTGTTTCGCCCTTGTTCTCAAGACCTTGAACGGGGCTCCAAGCATGGAGAACGAGCATGGACCAACACACAGCAGTCGAACTCGTCGGCGGACTGGCGTCGCGCATCAATAATCTGGCCGTCGCCAGCCTGGGCGCGGACAGCAGGACGCTGTTGGCGCAACAGGATGAACTGGCGAACCAGACCTTGGCGCTGATCGCCCGCGAACTGAACGCCGACACCGCCGACTTCCAAACCGCCATCGCAGCGCTGCAGGCGGCCATCGCCGCCGCCGACCAGGCCGCGCAGCAACTGCAACAGGTGGGCAGAGCCATAGGCCTGACCGCCAAGGCCATCTCCGCGGTCGCCAAGCTGCTGACCTGAGCTCCCTCATTTCGTCCAGCCATGAAAAATGCCGCCCCTGTTGCCAGGGGCGGCATTCCAAACTGTTCGCAGCTTTACGTCTAGCCCGTAACGCTTAGAACTTGTGTACGACGTTCAGACCGAAGGCCTTAACCTTGTCGGTGTTCTGGCCGTTGCTGTTCAGGAACGCGCTGTCAGCCTTGATTTCGCCGTACTGAGCGCCAACCACGGTGCGCTTGGACAGGCTGTAGTCAACACCCAGCAGGTACTGCTTGTAGCCGGTGTTGTCTTGGGTAGCGCCGTCAACTTTGTAGTCTTTGCCCTGAGCGTAGGTGAACTTGGGCATGAAGGCACCGATCTGGTAACCAGCGGTCAGCGCGTATTCTTGCGATTCGTACTTACGGCCATCGTTGATCACGACGTCGGAAGCACCCTTGTTCAGGAAGCTGTACGGGGTAACGGAGTAGTCACCCTTGTCATTGCGGTAGCCCAGCGCCACGAAGATATTGTTGGCGTTGTAGCCAGCTTCGATGCGGTGCTTGTTGTTGGCCTTGCTGCCAGCGTCAACTGCAACGGCAATCGGGCTTTCGTGGATGAACTGGTACTTGCCGAAGAAGCCGCTGTTCTCGTAGGACAGGCCCAGGTTGTACATTTCACGGTCGGCGCCGTTGGTGTTGCCAACAGCTTGCTTGTTCTCTTTGGTGCCGTACAGGAAGGCAGCCTTGAAGCCAGAGAATTCCGGGGTGTCGAAACGCACGGCGTTCTTAACATAGCCGTCGTCGCGGGTGAAGGCGTTCAGTTGCAGCGCGTTGCTGCTGCTTTCCCACGGGTTAACCTGAGCCATGTCGGACTCGCCGTAGGTGGACAGGTGGCCCAGACGGAAAGTACCGAAGTTGGAGGACAGACCAACGAAGGATTCGCGGCTGGCGAAAGTGCCGCTGCTGTCGCCGGTGCGGCTTTGGCCGTCGATGCCGAAGCCGGTTTCAACTTGCCAGATGGCCTTCAGACCGTTGCCCAGGTCTTCATTGCCTTTGAAACCCAGGCGCGAGCCCAGATCATCGATATTGGTTTGCTTGGTAGCGTTGTTGCTGTCGACGTATTCAACGCCGCCTTTGATGGTGCCGAATACGGTTACATCGGCGAAAGCGGCTGCCGGCAGGGTGGCAACCATCAGGGCGATCAGACTTTTTTTCATGATTTGGCTATCCTTCTGTTTACTTAGGAAGTGAGCGAATACTAGTTCCTGTGTTTCACATTTGCAACTAGGCTTGCTAACTTGTGGTCATTAAACAACAGGTCGTGTCAAAAAAACAACAGATAACATCAGGCAATCAGACTGTAACGCAGCAGGAAAGTTGCAGCTCACAATTGTTAAAATCCATTAACTGCAAGCATTTGAGCAAAAAAAAGCCCGCTCGCGGCGGGCAAAGATTGGATAGACTTGACTCGAATTCAGAGAATCGAAAAAGAATCTGGAATCAGTGAATTCTGAACACGATTGTAATCGATCACTTTGTAAATGTCCATTTACAATAGCCTTATATTGTAAATAGAGTGTGAATACATCCCAATATTTAAGAATATCTGCGGTCATAACCCCGGCGGCACACAATACGGCAACATCGCCACGCCCAAAGCCGGGCACAAAAAAAGCCGCTACCGCGGCTGTTTCGACACACAACCCTCTTCAACACCGCAAAGGCAAACTCAGCAGCACACACAAGCCTCCTTGCGGACGATTGCTCAACACCAAGTTCCCGCCATGATCGCGCGCGATGGCGCGGGCAATCGCCAAGCCCAGCCCGCTGCCGCCGGTATGACGCGCGCGCGACCCTTCCAGCCGCACATAAGGCTCCATCACCCGTTCCAGATCGGCCTCGGCAATGCCCGGTCCATTGTCCTGGATCTTCACCTCGACGCATTCCGCCCGCTGCCGCAGGCTGACCTCGATCGCATCGCCGCCATAACGGCGCGCATTCTCCAGCAGATTGCCCAGACAGCGGCGCAGCGCGCTGACCTTGCCCATCACCGGCGGCGCCGGCTCGCTGTGTAGCTGAATATTGGAGCCCAGGGCCTCCATGTCTTCCACCACGCTCTCCAGCAAGGCGTTGAGATTGAGCTTCACCACGCCCTCGCTGCCACAGCCGCCGCGCAGATAGGTCAACGAGTCATTGATCAGCTGGTCCATTTCCAACAAGTCGCGCTCGATCGCCTGTTTCTCCGCGGACTCTTCCAAGCCTTCCAGACGCAGGCGAATGCGGGTGATCGGCAAGCGCAGATCATGCGACACTCCCGCCAGCATCTGACTGCGGGTTTTCAGCAGACGCTGCAACTCGGTCTGCATGCGATTGAAGGTCCTGGCCGCCTCCGCCACTTCCTCGGAGCCGGTCTCCGGCAATGGTTTCTGGTTTAGATTGCTGGCCAAGCCTCGAGCCGCGCGCGAGAACAGGTCCAGCGGCCGGATCAATTGCCGTACCGCCCACGCCCCCAGCAACGCGGCGGTCAAGGCCACCAGCAGCATCCAGGCCAGGATGCGGGCCGGCTGATCCGCCAGGGAGATCGGCCGCGAAGCGTTGAAGGTCAAGATCGTGCCGTCGCTCAACCTGGCTTGCACCGTGGCCAGATGCGTCTTGAATTCAGCCAGCGGCCCCAGCGCGCTCAATTCTTCGCTGACGATGGAGCCGGCGGCGCCGGCCTCGCGCGTGGGCGAGAAACTTTGCAGGCCGGCCCCGGCATGGTCCATCCAGGTGGCCCGCCCGCCTGCCGACGAGTCTTGCTGCTTGGACAGCACTTGCAGCGGATAGGGCTTGATCAGGTCGCGCCTGATCAATTGCTGAAACGAACGCCCATGCAGGCTCAGAGGCTGGTCCTGCGATTCCCAGAACCGGTCCATGCGCACCAGCAGCGTCGGCTGATTCAACGTGGAAATCACTTGTTCGCGATAATTGCTGGGACACTCGTCCAATAGATTGACGATGTCGGCGATATGCTGAGCGGTGTATTGCACCCGCAAGGAATTGCTGAGCCGGTCGCGGTCGCTGAGGATGAAGTAGATGCCCAAGGCGTTGGCCAACAGCAACCCGCCAACCAGGGTCAGCAGGATCTGGCCGTAAAGCGTGCGCGGCAACCACTTCATCGCAAGGCTTCCACCTCGCAGGCCAGCATATAGCCGCCGCTGCGTATGGTCTTCAACAAGGCCGGCTCGCGCGCGTCCTCGCCCAGGCGGCGGCGCACCCGGCCTATCATCACATCCACGGTGCGGTCGAAGGGCCCGGCCTCCTTGCCATTCATCGCTTCCATCAACTGATCGCGCGACATCACCGCGTTGGCGTGCTCCGCCAGGGCCTGCAGCAGCTTGAACTCGCCGCCGGACAGCGGCGTGACCACGCCGGCCTCGTCCAGCAGGTGCTGGGCGCCCAGATCCAGCGTCCAGCCGGCGAAACGCAGCCGGCGCACGCTGGCGGCATTCGCCGGCTGATCCGATACCCGCCGCAGAATGCTCTTGATCCTGGCCAACAACTCGCGCGGGCTGAACGGCTTGGTCAGATAATCGTCGGCCCCCATTTCCAGACCGATGATGCGATCCAGCTCATCGCCACGCGCGGTCAGCATCAGTATGGGCATGCAAGAGCGCTCGCGCAGATTGCGGCACAGAGTCAGGCCATCCTCGCCCGGCAGCATCAGGTCCAGGATCAACATATTGTAGTTTTGCGCGGCGATCGCCTGTTGCATCGCCTGGCCGTCACCGACGGCATCCACGGCGAAACCTTGCTTGCCCAGATATTCGCACAGCAGTTCGCGCAAGTCCGGATCGTCATCCACCACCAGCAGTCTTGGTAAATCGACAGTCATAACAGCTCATCTCCATTGCGGCTTTATTATTAGGATACCGCGCCCACCCGCGGGAGCCATGGAGAAATCGTGGCGAAATAGCCTGGGTTTACACCGGGTTTACAAAAAACGGCCCGACGCAAGCGCGCCGGGCCGGCAAAAGGCGGCTAGACCGTCTTTCAATCGTTGGGGTTCTGATCCCGCGTCTTGTGCAGCGAGTACAGCACGCCGGCCAGCAACAGGCCCAACGTCGCCGCCAGGGACCAGGCGGTGGGAATCTTGAAGCTCACCCAACCCACATCGTTGAAGAACACCAGCCCCACCTTGATGCCGATCAGCACCAGCACCAGCGACAAGGCGTACTTGAGGTAATGGAAGCGATGCACCATCGCCGCCAGCGCGAAGTACAGCGCGCGCAGGCCCAGAATCGCGAAGATATTGGAGGTGTACACCAGGAACGGGTCCTGAGTGATGGCAAAAATGGCCGGAATGCTGTCCACCGCGAACACCAGGTCGGCGCTCTCCACCATGATCAGCGCCAGCAACAGTGGCGTCGCCCACCATCCACGCGCCAGGCCGTGCGCCTCGCCGCGCACCAGGAACTGCTTGCCGTGCAGGTCCGGGGTCAGCCGCAGATGGCCACGCAGCCATTGATACATGCGGTTTTCCTGGATAGGCGCGTGTTCGTCATCGGAAAACAGCATCTTGACCCCGGTAACGATGAGGAACAGGCCGAACAGCACCAGCACCCACTGGAACTCCGCCACCAGCGCCGCGCCCAGGCCTATCATCAGCGCCCGCATCACGATGACGCCGAGAATCCCCCAAAACAGCACGCGGTGCTGGTATAGCCGCGGCACCGCCAGGCTGGAGAAGATCAGGGACATCACGAAGACATTGTCCATGGACAGCGACTTCTCCACCACGTAGCCGGTCAGATACTGCATGCCGGCATCCGCGCCCTGATACCACCAGATCCAGCCGCCGAAGGCCAGGCCGACGCCGATGTAGAAAGCCGACAGCATCAGGCTTTCCTTGACCCCGATCTCTTTTTCTTCCTTGTGCAAAACGCCCAGGTCAAAAGCCAGCAGCGCCAGCACAATGGCCATGAACATCAGCCACACCCACAAAGGATAGCCGGCAAAACCGGCGCTCAACCATTCCATACGCATTCCTTTTGGCAACAGAAAGGCCCCGGGCCGAGCAAACCGCCCCGGGGCCTGAATTCAAACCATCCGCCGCCGCTATCGCGACGGCGAATCAAGACTTAACGACCGTGTTCCAGCGCGCCGATGCGCTCCTCGATGCTGGGGTGGCTGGAGAACAGCGCCATCAGACCACCGCGCCCGCCGGAGATGCCGGAAGCCGCCATATTCTGCGGCAGGTCGCCGGCGGCGACGCCGCCGAGGCGGCGCAAGGCGTTGACCATGGGGCGCGCGCCGCCCAGCAGGGTCGCCGCGCCAGCGTCGGCGCGGAATTCGCGCTGACGCGAGAAGTACATCACGATGGCCGAGGCCAGGATGCCGAACACGATCTCACAGACGATGACGGTGACCATATAGCCTATGCCCGGGCCGCTGGACTGTTCGTCATTGCGGCGCAGAAAACTGTCCACCAGATAACCGACCACGCGCGCCAGGAAGAACACGAAGGTGTTGACCACGCCCTGAATCAGCGTCAGCGTCACCATATCGCCGTTCTGGATATGGGCGACTTCGTGCGCCAGCACCGCTTCCACTTCTTCTTCCGTCATCGAGGCCAGCAGGCCGGTGGACACCGCCACCAGCGAATTGGACTTGCTCGGGCCGGTGGCGAAGGCGTTCGGCTCACCCTCGTACACCGCCACCTCCGGCATCGGCAGATTGGCGCGGCTGGCCAGCTTCTGCACGGTATGCACCAACCAGCGCTCGGTTTCATTGCTCGGAGTTTCGATCACCCGCGCGCCGGTGCTCCACTTGGCCATGGTCTTGGACAACATCAGCGAGATGAAGGCGCCGCCGAAGCCCATCACTGCGGCGAAGCCCAGCAGCGTGCCCAGGTTCAGGCCATTGCCGGTCATGAAGCGGTTCAGCCCCAACAAGCTGGCCACAATGCTCAGCACCACCATCACGGCGATGTTGGTGGCGATTAATAGGATGACTCGTTTCATGGTGTTGGCCCTTGTTTAATTCGACGACATTCCGCGGAACGCCCGACACAGTGCATTCTAGACGCTGCGTTCCACAGAAAAAATCAAATATAATCAGAAAATACATCAAGTTTTTTCGAACAATCATGTCCGAACAGATCAACTTCAAGCATCTGCATTATTTTTGGGCGGTCGCCCATGCCGGCGGCGTCACCCGGGCTGCTGAACAGCTGGGGGTCAGCACCCAGACCGTCAGCGGCCAGATTTCACGGCTGGAGCAGAGCCTGGAGCGAACCTTGTTCCGACAACAAGGACGCCAGCTGGTTCTGACCGAAGCCGGCCACGTGGCGCTGCGCTACGCCGACCAGATTTTCATGCTGGGGGAGGAACTACAGGAAACGCTGGAAGACGCCCAACTGGATAAAACCATCCGCCTGGCGGCCGGAATCTCGGACGTACTGCCCAAAACCATCGCGCTACAACTACTGGAACCGGCGCTGCGGCTGGATGCCAAGGTCAGACTGCAATGCGGCGAAGGCGATTTCGACGAACTGCTGGCCGATCTGACCCGTCACCGGCTGGATGTGGTGCTGGCCGATCGGCCGCTGCCCGCCGGCGGCACCCAGGCGTTTCAGTCCTGGCTGCTGATGCGCAGCCCGGTGATGATAGCTGGCGCGGCCGCGCTGTGGCAGCGCTACGCCGCCGGCTTTCCCGACAGCCTCAATCAGGCGCCCATATTGCTGCCCAGCCGCCATCATGTGCTACGCAGCCAGTTGGACCAATGGTTCGAAGAACGCCGCATCAAGCCGGACATCGTCGCCGAGTTCGACGACGGTGCCTTGCTCGACGCCTTCGGCCGCCAGGGCTTCGGCCTGTTCCCCTCCACCGCCCATACCGGCGGCGACGCGCACATGCCGCAGGCGCTGGGCGAGATCGACGGCGTCTGGGAACATTATTACGCCATTGCCAACCGCCGTCGGCTGCAGCATCCAGGCGTGCAGGCCATGCTGCAGGCCGCCATCGAGGCAGCCCCGCTCTGAGCCGTTCAAACGAGACAAGACCTTATGGCTGAGAAAGCGGCATGTACGAATGCTACATAAGCATTTCGAAGCCGCTTTCAACGCCCTTGCCTAAAATTCCGCCGATACGCAGCAGACATTGAACAGGCTCTAAAAGCAAAAACCCCGGACAAGTCCGGGGTTTGACGACGCGGCGCTGGATTACTCGCCCAGATAAGCGTTGCGCACCCGTTCGTCGTTCAGCAGATCCTTGGCCGGGCCGCTCATGGTGATGCGACCGCTTTCCATCACATAGCCACGTTGCGACACTTCCAGCGCCAGCTTGGCGTTCTGCTCCACCAGCAGCATGGTGACGCCCTCCTTGGCCACCATCTGGATGATCTCGAAGATCTTTTCCACGATGATGGGCGCCAGGCCCATGGACGGTTCATCCAGCAACAACAGCTTGGGCTTGGACAGCATCGCGCGGCCCATCGCCACCATCTGCTGCTCGCCGCCGGACAGGGTGCCGGCCAATTGCTTCTGTCGCTCCTTCAAGCGCGGAAACAGCTCGTACACCCGCTCGGCTTCGCTCAGGATCGCGGCCTTGTCGTCGCGATAATAAGCACCCATCAGCAGATTCTCCTCCACCGTCAGCTTGGCGAAGATGCCACGGCCTTCCGGCACCATGGCCAAGCCATGACGCACGAAGTTGTGCGGCGCAATACTGGCGATATCCTTGCCATCGTACTGGATGCTGCCGCCGGATTTCTTCACCATGCCCACCAGGGTTTTCAGCGTGGTGGTCTTGCCGGCGCCGTTGGCGCCGATCAGGGTCACCAGCTCGCCCTGTTCGATGTGAAAATCGATGCCCTTGACCGCCTGAATGCCACCATAGGCCACTTGCAGGTTTTTGACTTCCAAAATGCTCATGCGTGTGCCGCTCCCAGGTAGGCCTCAATCACTTTCGGGTTTTTGCGCACTTCTTCCGGCACGCCCTCGGCAATCTTCTTGCCGTAGTCCAGCACCGCGATGCGGTCGCACAAGCCCATCATCAGCTTGACGTCGTGCTCGATCAGCAGCACGGTCACGCCGCCGTCCCGAATCTTGGACATCAGGGCTTTCAACTCTTCGGTTTCGCGCGGATTCATGCCGGCAGCCGGCTCGTCCAGCGCCAGCAGCTTGGGCTCGGTGGCCAGCGCGCGGGCGATTTCCAGACGGCGCTGATGACCATAGGACAGGTTGCGGGCGCGCTCATGAGCGACATCGGCGATGCCGACATATTCCAGCAACTCCCACGCCTTGTCGGTGATGGACCTCTCCTCCGCCATGGTGCGGCGGTCGCGCAGCACCGCGCCCAGCGCGCCGGCCTTGGAACGGATGTGACGCCCCACCATCACGTTTTCCAGCGCCGTCATTTCGGCGAACAGACGAATGTTCTGGAAGGTGCGGGCGATGCCGGCGGCCACCACCACGTGCGGTTTCTGCTGGAACAGATTGTGGCCGTCGAACTCGAACGCGCCCTCGTCCGGCACATACAGGCCGGTCAGCACATTGAACAGCGTGGTCTTGCCCGCGCCATTGGGGCCGATCAGGCCGTAAATCTCGCCCTTGTTGATGGTCAGCGCCACATTGTTGAGCGCGTGCAGGCCGCCAAAGCGTTTATGGATGCCTTCTATCTTCAGCAAAACTTCAGCCATGGCTCAACCTTTCTGCCCAGCGGTTTCTCTATCGTCACGGAACTCGGCTTTGCGACGCTTGGACGGCCACATGCCTTCGGGCCGCACCAGCATCATCACCACCATCGCCAGGCCGAACAGCAGCATGCGGGCGTTTTCCGGATCGATCAGCATTTTGCCGAAGGTTTTCATCTGCAACGGGCCGATCACGTCGCGCAGGATTTCCGGCGCGATGGTCAGCACCACCGCTCCCAGGATCACCCCCGGGATATGACCCATGCCACCCAGCACGATCATCGCCAGAATCATGATGGATTCCAGCAGGCTGAACGATTCCGGCGACACGAAGCCCTGAAACGAGGCGAACAGGCCGCCGGCCACGCCGCCGGACAAGGCGCCCAGCGCAAAGGCCAGCAACTTGATATTGCGGATATTGATGCCCATCGCCGCGGCGGCGATGTCGTCCTCGCGCAGGGCCACCCAGGCGCGGCCGATGCGCGAATGCTGCAAGCGCCAGGCCATGATCACCACGCCCACGGTCAGCACCAGGAACAGGTAGTAGTAAAGGTAGACGCTGTGGAAGCTGAGGCCGAACAACTCCATGGTATCGCCCAAGGACACGCCGCCCACCTTGATCGGGTCGATCAGGTTGATGCCCTGCGGACCGTTGGTGATGTTGACCGGGGTGTTCAGGTTGTTCATGAAGATGCGCACGATCTCCCCGAAGCCCAGCGTCACGATGGCTAGGTAGTCGCCCTTGAGCCGCAACACCGGCGTGCCCAGCAGAATGCCGCAGAAAGCGGCCAGCACCGCGCCCAGCGGAATACTGATGTAGAACGGCAGATGCAGGCCAAAGTGCGGAGAACCCAGCAAGGCGAAAGCGTAAGCGCCCACCGCGTAGAAGGCGATGAAGCCCAGATCCAGCAAGCCGGCAAAGCCCACCACGATGTTGAGGCCCAGCGCCAGCATCACGTAGAGCAAGGCGAAGTCGACGATGCGGACCCAGGAATTGCCCAGCACGCCGCCCACCAGGAAGGGCAGCACCGCCAGCGCCACCGCGGACAGCACGAACAGGCCGACTTTCTTGCCGGTGTCCATCTTATTGATATTGAGTGCCATGGTCATGATATGTCTGCTCCGGGATCAGGCACGATCGGCCATCTTTTCGCCCAGCAAGCCGGACGGACGGAAAATCAGCACCAGGATCAGCACCATGAAGGCGATGATGTCCTGATAGTTGGAGCCGAGGAAGCCACCGGTCAATGTGCCGATATAGCCGGCGCCCAGGCTTTCGATGATGCCCAGCAGCAAGCCGCCGGCCACCGCGCCGCCCAGATTGCCGATGCCGCCGAGCACCGCCGCGGTAAAGGCCTTCAGACCAATCATGAAGCCCATGTAGTAATGGGCCTGCTCATAATTGGTGGCGACCATCACGCCAGCCACCGCGCCCAGGCCGGAACCGATGACGAAGGTGGCGGAGATGATGGTGTTGACGTTGACGCCCATCAGGCCGGCCACCGCCGGGTTCTGGCTGGTGGCGCGCATCGCGCGGCCCAGTTTGGTGCGTTCCACCATCAGCAACAGACCGGCCATGATCACCAGGCACAGCACGATGATGGTGATCTGCAGCTTGGTGATGCTTGCGCCGAAGAAGGACACCACGTCGTGGTCAAGGATTTGCGGAAACGGAATATAGTTGCGTCCCCAGATCAGGATGGCCACCTGTTGCAGCACGATGGACAGGCCGATCGCGGTGATCAGCGGAGCCAGCCTTTGCTTGCCGCGCAGCGGGCGGTAGGCGATGCGCTCGACGGTGAAGCCTAGCAGCATGCAGGCGACAATCGCCACCAGCAGACCGATCAACACCAGGACCGGGCCGGGCAAGCCGGTGCCGGACAAGGCGTTGATGACGGAGATGGTGACCATGGCGCCGAACATCACCACTTCGCCGTGGGCGAAGTTGA
Source organism: Chromobacterium aquaticum (assembly GCF_021129195.1). Lineage (GTDB taxonomy): Bacteria > Pseudomonadota > Gammaproteobacteria > Burkholderiales > Chromobacteriaceae > Chromobacterium > Chromobacterium aquaticum. The sequence goes on from NZ_JAJOHW010000013.1 coordinate 71,079, forward strand.
TGAGCCCCATGATCCCGTACACCATGGTGTAGCCCAATGCGATGAGCGCATAAATGCTACCCAGAACGAGACCGTTCAGGATTTGTTGCAGAAAAATGTCCACGTTGGGAGATCTCCTTTGTATTGACGACCGACAGCTTGCGGGGCTTCCCCTCTTATGGCTGCTGCCTGTTCTTAGTGCCCGGACGAGCCTTGATTATTTGGATTCTGTCAGACAGGCGAACGGATTATGGAGGCGTATTCAAGCGACTGTCAATCTTAAAGATTGGTTAAAACGGCACAAAATCAAGCTCATTTAACACAAACACAAGCATTTGATTTTATTGTGTTTTTTATGAAAATACGCGATTGACACCCAAAGAACTTTTGAATTTCTTTGGATAAAGAAAAACCCTCAGTCAGTAAGCCGTTTTTCAGATTTTGATCATGCTCCGACGCAAACCATGTTCACTTTCGAAAAGACAATAATCAAATAATTCGAATTGCAACATTCAAGCGCGCCCGCGATTCGAATGAATACAATCTCCTAAATTTAAAACATGCGCAAGGCAAAATAGGCAATGCCGACACGCTTGCGCATCAAGCAAGAACGAGGCCATCCAAACGCGCCCATCCGACATTTCAACTCTAGCCCTTTTATGGCTGAAACATAGTCGATCCGCTTGCTCTTGGCTGTAACAGTCTGCACGCCCCTCCCGCAAAAGCAGAGCCGGCAGCACCCACATCGCTGCCATCAAGCGCGCCTTCACTTCACTTGATCGTTTCAAGCAACAATCTAGTACGATTTAGATGGTTTATCATGATAACGCGCAGCCGCTATAGTGAGGCCTCGATACCCCCTCCCGGCCTGCTGCAGGCGCGGGCTTCATGGAGAATGACACGATGTTCCGCCCAACCCTGATCGCCGGCGCGCTGGCGCTGAGCGCCGCCGCCAGTCACGCCGCAGAACCGCTGCAACTATCCATCTACAATGCCGACGGCAATAGCTTCAATGTCAGTTCGGTGCTGGTCAGCGGCGCCAAAGACGCCATCCTGATCGATACCGGTTTCACCCGCGCCGACGCCTATCGCATCGCCGCCAAGGTGCTGGACAGCGGCAAGCAGTTGAAAGCCATCTATATCAGCCAGGCCGATCCCGACTACTACTTCGGCGCAGCCGAACTGAAGAAAATCTTCCCGCGCGCGGCCGTGCTCAGCAACGGCCCCACCCTGGCCAAGATCAAGGCCAATATCCAGGGCAAGCAGGCCTATTGGGGTCCCAAGATGGGCGACAACGCGCCAACCACCGCGCTGCTCCCGGAAGAGCTGAAAGGAGATCGCCTGGAACTGGAAGGCCAGGCGCTGGAAATCAAGGGCACGCGCGGCGTGCTGGCGCACCGCGGCTATGTGTGGATTCCGTCCATTCGCGCGATTGTCGGCAATGTTGGCGTCACCGGCGCCAGCATGCATGTCTGGACCGCGGACACCCAAAGCAAGGCGGAACGCCAGGCCTGGATCAAGCAACTGGATGAAATGGAAGCGCTGAAACCGGCCACCGTGGTGCCCGGCCACATGCAGGCCGGCGACAAGACCGACCTGAGCGCCGTGCGCTTCACCCGCCTGTATCTGCAACGCTTCGAAGCCAATCTGGCTACCTCGGCAAATAGCGGCGAACTGATCGCGGCGATGAAACGGGAATTTCCGCAGGCGGGCGAGGACATGTCGCTGGACATCGGCGCCAAGGTCAACAAGGGCGAAATGAAATGGTAAGCGTCGCCCCGCTCCGGCTGCACTATTTTTACGACCCGCTGTGCGGCTGGTGCTATGGCGCCTCGCCGCTGCTGCTGGCCGCGGCGGACTTGCCGGAAATCGAACTGCTGCTGCACGGCGGCGGCATGCTCAGCGCGCCGCACAACCGCCGCGTGAACATGGAATGGCGCGGCTATGTGATGCCGCATGATCGCCGCATCGCCGCTATCAGCGGTCAGCCCTTCGGCGACGCCTATTATGAAGGCCTGCTGCGCAGCGAAGCGCGGCTGGACTCCACCCCGCCCATCGCCGCCATCCTGGCCGCGCCCAAACTGGACATTGCGCCACAGCGCATGCTGGCCGCCGTGCAAGCCGGCCACTACCTGCACGGCCTGGAAATCGCCGACCCCGCCGTGCTCGCCATCATCGCCGCTGAGCTGGGCGCTGATGCCGGGCGCTTCGCCGATGCCTATGCCGCCGCGCTGGAACGCAGCGCCACCCATATTGCGCACAGCCGTCAACTGATGAACCGGCTGGAACTGCGCGGCTTCCCTTCCGCCGTGCTGGAACAAGACGGTCGCTTCGAGCAATTGGACCTGGGCGCCTACCTGGGCCGGCCGGAAGCGTTCCGCCAGTATTTACAGCAAAACGGCGCCGCCCGCGCCGAAACCGGCCAAGCGCCGCAGTGCGGGCTGGACGGCTGCTAAACGCTGACAAGCAGCCCGAAACACGGCGGCCCTCATCGAGGGCCGCCGTTTGCTTTTCCCCGCCGCGCGGCCATTGATGACAAACAGATTAACGGACGCTACAGTATTCGGTCAAACCAGAACAAATCGATTGTCTACACACCATTATGACTTGCCGAAATAGAGGGAATCTTTAGCGATGAAAATCATGGGATGCGCGCTCTACCTCAGCCTGCTCGCCACTGCGGCCCACGCCGCCGCCGGCGAAACAGACCCTTATCTATGGCTGGAAAACATCCAGGGCAAGCAGGCGCTAAGCTGGGTTGGAGAACAGAACGCGCGCACGCGCGCCGATCTGAGCCGGCAGGCCGACTACCCCGCGCTACGCCGGGACTTGCTGTCCATACTCGACTCCAATGACCGCATACCCGGCATCGAGAAGATAGGCGTGCTCTACTACAACTTCTGGCGCGACAAGGACCACCCGCGCGGACTGTGGCGGCGCACCACGCTGGATGAATATCGCAAGGCCGCGCCGCAGTGGGAAACCGTGCTGGATCTGGACCAACTGGCCAAGAAGGAGCAGGAGAACTGGGTATGGCAAGGCGCGGACTGCCTGCGCCCCAGCCAGGAACGCTGCCTGCTGCGCTTGAGCCGCGGCGGCGGCGATGCCGCGGTGGTGCGCGAGTTCGACCCCGCGGCCAAGGCCTTCGTCAAGGATGGCTTCCAGCTGCCGGAAGCCAAGAGCGAACTCAGCTGGCAGGACCGCGACACCCTGTACGTGATGAGCGACTTCGGCCCCGGCTCCCTCACCGACTCCGGCTATCCGCGCATCGTCAAGACCTGGCGCCGCGGTCAGCCGCTGGCCCAGGCGCAGACCGTGTTCGAAGGCCAGCGCGCCGATGTCTCGGTTCATGCCGCGCGGATAGAAACCCAGGGCCGCCGCTATGATGTGATCACGCGCGCGCCCACCTTCTTCAGCACCGAGGCGCGGCTGCTGGTGGACGGAGAATGGCGCAAGCTGGACAAGCCCGACCATGTCGGCATCGACTTTTTCGGCGACTGGCTGCTGCTGACGCCCAAGCTGGACTGGAAAATCGGCGATAAAACCTGGCGCGGCGGCTCGCTGCTGGCGATAGACAGCCGCGCCTATCTGGCCGGAGCGCGCGACTTCAGCCCCCTGTTCGAACCTAGCGACACCGTATCGCTGGCGAACCAGACCGCGACCCGCGACAGCCTGCTGCTGACCACGCTGGACAATGTCAGCAGCCGGCTGCGGGAGTGGAAAGTCGTTGACGGACACTGGCAGTCGCGGCCGGTGGCCACGCCGGCCTTCGGCAGCCTCACGGTCAGCGCCGTCGATCCCGACCACGACAACCGGTACTTCTACAGCTTCACCGACTTTCTGACGCCGCCAACGCTGGCCTTGGCCGAGGCCGGCAGCGATCAGCGCCAGGTGCTGAAACAGCAGCCCGGCTTTTTCGACGCCAGCCCTTACCGCGTCCAGCAATGGTTCGCCACCTCGCGCGACGGCACTCGAGTGCCCTACTTCCTGATCAGCCGCAAAGACCTCAAGCTGGACCGCACCAACCCGACGCTGCTGTATGGCTACGGCGGTTTCGAGGTCTCGCTGACCCCGCGCTACAACGGCGCGCTGGGCAAGGCCTGGCTGGAACGCGGCGGCGTCTACACGCTGGCCAATATCCGCGGCGGCGGCGAATACGGTCCGGCCTGGCATGAGGCGGCGCGCAAGCAGCGGCGGCAGAACGCCTACGACGACTTCGCCGCCATCGCCGAGGACCTGGCCAAGCGCGGCGTGGCCGACGCTCGCCATCTCGGCATCAAGGGCGGCAGCAACGGCGGCCTGCTGATGGGCGTGATGCTGACCCAGCGCCCGGAACTGTTCAATGCCGTGGTTTGCCAGGTGCCGCTGCTGGACATGCGCCGCTTCAATCAACTGCTGGCCGGCGCCAGCTGGATGGACGAATACGGCAACCCCGACCTGCCGGAAGACTGGGCCTATATCCGCCGCTATTCGCCCTACCACAACCTGAAGCCGGACACGCGCTACCCGGCCACCTTGTTCATGACTTCGACGCTAGACGACCGCGTGCACCCCGGCCATGCCCGCAAAATTCACGCGGCCATGCAGGCGATGGGCGCCGACGTGCGCTACTTCGAGCGCACCGAGGGCGGACACGGAGCCGCGGCCAACCATCAGCAGGAAGCCGATATCGCGGCGATGGAATACGCCTTTCTGCTACAGCAGTTGCGCTAAAAACCAGTTTACGTTCCGCTGCGCGTCGTGGGACGCTGAACGCGCTCTTTAAAAACGGCGCCAGCCAAGAAAAACCGCCTGCGGCCGAAACGGCGGCAGGCGGTTTGCGTTTGTAGCGTCGGCGCGTCAATCGTCGCCGGATTCGGCCCAGCTCGGATTGCGCTTGGCGATGAAGGCGCCCACGCCTTCCAATTGCTCGGCGCCGCCCATCAATTGACGCACCGCGGCGCGCTCGCGCTCCAGGTGCTGCGTCAAGGTCAGATTGGAGCTGTCCTCGATCAGCCTGCGCGCGGCGGCCACCGCGCCCGGAGCCTGGTTCGCCACCTTGTTGGCCAGGCTGATCGCCACGATCTTGGCGAAACCCTGGTCCACGATTTCTTCGATCAAGCCTATGCTCAGCGCCTTTTCCGCGGCCACCACCTCGCCGCCGAGAATGATGCGCTTGGCCCAGGACACGCCCACCTTGTCCGCCAGCGTCTTGGTGCCGCCCGCGGCCGGAATGATGCCCACCTTGGTTTCCGGCAGCCCCAGCTTGGCGCCGCGTTCGGCCACCATGTAATCACAGGCCAGCGCCAACTCCAGGCCACCGCCCAAGGCATAGCCGTTGATGGCGGCCACAGTGACGCCACGGTATTGCCGCAAGGCATGCAAAGCGCCGGCGAAGGCATCGAACACCTTGTCGGCCTCGGCCGCGTCGCCGGAAGCGAATTGTTTCAAGTCGGCACCGGCGGAAAAGAAGGTCTCTCCGGCGCCGGTCAGCACCAGCGAGCGCACTGCGGGGTCCGCATCCAGCGAGCGCACGGTGCTTGCCAGTTCATTCAGGCTCTCCGTGGTCAGCAGATTCGCCGGCGCATTCTTCAGCGTCACGATCGCAGACTGGCCCAGCCGCTCCAGTGTCAGATACTTGGCCATATTTTCCTCACTCTATCCCCATGGATTGCATCGCTGATGCATATGTTTTAGCCAGGCCGGCTGCCTGGATCCTTATGTGGAACCCATTGCGCATAGGTCCAAAGCCAAAGCAGCATTTTCTTTGCAAACTGACCTTTTGACCAGTAGTCAGTCAACAAGACCATCATTTTTTTTATAACTTTCTTTAAGACAATGCCAAGTAAAATTTTGTCAAAGTCCATAAATGCCAAAAGCAAATAACAGGCGCTTCAGCGTGGCCTGAATCGCCACTCTGTTACCATAGAGCTTTCTGCGACAGGTTGCGGCATGATTGAAACGAGCGGATGGGTATTGTTTCTGGCGGGCTTGCTGGGCGGCGGCCACTGCATGGGCATGTGCGGCGGCATCGTCGCAGCTCTCACGCTGAACCTGCCGCCCAACGCCAGCCGCTGGCGCATCATGCTGGCCTACAATCTGGGCCGCATCGGCAGCTACGCGCTGATCGGCGCGCTATTGGGCGGCCTCGCCGCCACCGGCCTCGCATTGCTGGACATCCGCGGTCTGCAGCTTGGACTGGCGCTGCTGGCCAATCTGATGTTGGTGGCCATGGGCCTCTACCTCGCCGGTCTGTCAGGCGCCGTCAACCTGATAGAACGTCTGGGCGTGCCGATCTGGCGGCACTTGCAGCCGCTGCTGGGCCGTCTGCTGCCGGTGCGCTCGGCGCAGGCCGCCTTGCTGGCCGGCATGCTGTGGGGCTGGCTGCCCTGTGGCCTGGTCTACAGCGCCTCGCTGTCGGCGCTGGCCAGCGGCAGCGCGCATGGCGGCGCGCTGACCATGCTGGCCTTCGGCCTCGGCACCCTGCCCAATCTGCTGCTGATGGGCGCCTTCGCCGACAGCTTGCGCCGCTGGATGCAACAACGACCAGTCCGCCTGACGGCGGGACTGGTCGTTGCGGGCATAGGCGCCTGGCAGTTACTGCGCGCGCTTATTTGAACGACTTCAGAATGGTGTCCACATTGTAGCGGAATAGCGCCAGGTAGCTGGGCGCCGGACCGGACGGGCCGGACAGCGCGTCGGCGTACAGCTTGCCGCCGATTTTCACCTTGGCCTCGCGCGACAGCTGCTCCAACAGGCGCTTGTCGGTCATGTTCTCCATGAAGATCGCCGCCACCTTTTCCTGACGCACTTGGCGCACCAGCCGCGCCACGCCCTTGGCCGATGCCTCGGACTCGGTGCTGACGCCCTGAATCGCCAGCACTTGCAGCTGGTAGCGCTCACCCAAATAACCGAAAGCGTCGTGCGAGGTCAGCATCTTGCGCTTGGCCGCGGGCACGGCGGCGAAGGCCTTGGCCGCCCAATCGTCCACAGCCTTGACCTTGGCCGCGTAGTCGGCCGCGCGGCGCGCGTATTCCTGCCTGCCGGCCGGGTCGGCCTGGCTCAGGCCGGCCTCGATATTGCGAATGTAAGTCAGCACGCGCTTGGGATCGTGCCAGGCATGCGGATCGATGGCGCCATGATCGTGGCCCGCATGACCATGCTCGTGATCGTGCCCCTCTTCTTCCTCGGCTTCACGGACCTTGATGCCCTTGCCGGCTTCCACTTGCACGCCCTTGAAATGAGCGGCCTTGCTCAGTCTCACCATCCAGCCTTCCAGCCCCAGGCCATTGGTGACCAGCACCTTGGCCGCGGCCACTTTCTTGACATCGGCCGGCGATGGCTGGAACACGTGAGCATCTTGATCCGGCCCCACCAGCGAGGACACTTCGACGCGATCGCCGCCGATTTCCCGTGTCATGTCGGCCACGATGCTGAAGCTGGCCACCACCGGCAGCTTGGCCCAGGCGGATAAAGGCAGCCCCAGCAGCAGCAGGGCCATGATTGATTTCTTCATCGACGACTTCCTTATCTAAGGGTTCAGGATTCCAGATGCCGGGCGCGGATATAGCGCGGCAAGGCCCCGCCCACCGGCGCCAGCAGCAGCGACAGCAGATAAACCAGCCCGGCCAGCAAGATGATGGCCGGCCCGGAAGGCAGTTCGAAGTGATAGGACAACAAGAGGCCACCCAGGCCGGACAGGAAGGCGATGGCCACCGACAGCCCCAGCAGGGCCTCGATGCGCTCGGTCCATAGCCGGGCAGTGATCGCCGGCAGCATCATCAAGCCCACCGCCATCAGCGTGCCCAAGGCCTGGAAGCCGGCCACCAGGTTCAAGACCACCAGCATCAGGAACAGCATGTGCCACAGGCCGCCGCGCGCGCCCACCGCGCGCAGGTAGACCGGGTCCAGGCTTTCCAGCAATAGCGGGCGATAGATTAGTGCCAGCGTGGCCAGGGTGAACGAGGCCACGCCGGCCACTAGATACAGCGCGGCGTCGTCCACCGCCAGCACCGAGCCGAACAGGATATGCATCAAGTCCACATTGCTGCCGCCGCGCGACACCAGCAGCACGCCGATGGACAAGGATAGCAAATAGAAGGCGGCGAAGCTGGCGTCCTCCTTGATGCTGGTGAAACGCGTGGCCAGGCCGGCCAGCAAGGCCACCAGCACGCCGGCGAAGAAACCGCCTATGCTCATCGCCGGCAGGCTGAGGCCGGCCATCATGAAGCCGACCGCGGCGCCGGGCAGCACCGCGTGGCTCATCGCGTCGCCCATCAGGCTCATGCGCCGCATCACCAGGAACAGGCCGATGGGCCCGCTGCCCAGGGCCAGGGCCAGGCAGCCCACCAACGCCCGGCGCATGAAGGCGAATTCGGCGAACGGAGCCACCAGCAAATCGTATAAGTGCAACATCAGGCAGGCGCTCCATCCACTTCGCAGACCGCAGCCTGGGATTGCCAATGCGCGGCGATGTCCACCGCGCGCTTCAGATTGGCGTCGCACAGCACCGTGGCGGTATCGCCCCAGGCCACCACTTCGCGCGCCAGCAGCAAGGTGTGCGGAAAATAGGCGCGCACCTGCTCGTAATCGTGCAATACCGCCACCACGGTGCGTCCCTCTTCCCGCCAGTGGCGAACAAGCTCCAACAGATCGTAGGTGGTTTTGGCGTCCACCGCGTTGAACGGCTCGTCCAGCAGGATCAGTTGCGCGTCCTGCACCAGGATGCGGGCGAACAATACCCGCTGGAACTGCCCGCTGGACAGCGCCGAGATTGTCCGCAAGGCGAAATCGGCCAAGCCCACCTGCTCCAAGGCTTGCAAGGCCTGGTCGCGACCGCGGCGGCTGACGCCGCCGAACACACCGGTGTCATGCCACAGCCCGGTACACACCAGATCCAGCACGCTGACCGGCAAGGAGCGGTCGATTTCCGACTGCTGTGGCAGATAGGCGATATCGCGACGCCGGAAGCCGCCCAGCTGTACGCAGCCGGAATCCGGTTTCAACGCGCCTATCATGGTTTTGAGCAAGGTGCTCTTGCCAGCGCCGTTGGGGCCGAAAATCGCGGTGGCGTCGCCGGCGGCGAAACTGCCGCTGACATGGTGCACCGCCGGGTGGCGCTGGTAGGAAACGGTCAGGTTTTGCAGGCTGATGCTCATGCCGCCTCCTGCAAGGCCCAGGCCACCAGCAGCCACAAGGCCGCCAGCGCGACGCTGACCAGCGCCAGCCGCTGCCAGGCCGACATCGCCAGCAGGCTGAACGGCGCCTTGAAATTGGCCGGCGTCAGATGTTGATGCGCATGGCCATGGCTATGTTTGGGCGTCATTCGAAGCACTCCCGCAGCTTGGCCTCGACCACGGCGGCGTCGAAATCCTCGGCGATCAGCTCGAAGCGGCTATCGCGCCGCCAGGACACCTGGGCCGCGCCCCACTGTCCTGCCGCCCAGTTCAGCCACACCCAGCTGTCCAGCACCTTGAACACGCCCTTGGCGCGCACCAGGCCCGGCACCAGCGCCGGCAGGCCGTCGAAGAAGCGAGTCAGCCGTTCGCCGTCGAAAGCCTGCTCCGGCGCGAAGGTCCAACCCATCGCGCGCCATTGCGCGGCGGCATCCTCCGGCACCGCCGGCCGATAGCGCGGCTTGGGCACGGCGGCCGCATTCAGCCAGGCCGGATCCAGCTCGCCGTTGCGCACCTCGCTGATCAGCGACTTGGGCGGGAACAAGGCCGCCGCCTGCTGGCGGAAAGCCTGCATCGTCGGCACGTCGGCGGTATCTATTTTATTGGCCACCAGCACATCGGCGATCGAAATCTGATCCCGGTACAGCGGCTGGCGATGGTAGTCGGACTGGATGAACTGGCGCGGATCCACCAGGGTCACCACCGCGCCCACTTCCAAGGCATCGCCCAAGGGCTTGGCGCGCAGTTCGTCGATGACGCCGGCCGCGTGCGCCAGGCCGCTGGCCTCTATCAGCAAGCGGTCCGGGCGCTCGCGGCGCAGCAGGGTCGCCACGGTGGCGGTCATTTGCGGCCCGGCCACGCAGCACAGGCAGCCGCCGGCGATTTCCGCCACCGCCAGGTCGTCCTGGCTCAGCGCCGCGCCGTCGATGCCGACTTCGCCGAATTCGTTGACGATGATCGCCCATTTCTCGTGCTCGGGACGATGCTCGATCAAATGGCGCAATGCCGTGGTCTTGCCCACCCCGAGAAAGCCGGTGAACAAGTTGACTATGGTTTTTTTCATGGGTAAGGGTGTTCGGTAGATTCAAGCGCTGCAGGCCTGGCAGCGGCCGGCCAGCACCAGATTTTGCGGACACAAAGAAAAAGCCACCGCCTGCGCCGCCTGGCGCAACGCGCTCAAGGCCGGCGTGGCGTCGATTTCCTGGACTTGACCGCACTCGCCGCACACCAGGATCAGTCCTTCGTGCTGGCACTCGAAATGGTTGCAGACGATGAAGCCGTTCAAGGCGTCCACCTTGTGCAGCAGACCGTGCTCCACCAGGAAGTCCAGCGCCCGGTACACGGTGGGCGGCGCGGCCGCGCCGCGCTCTTGCTGCAGATCCGCCAGTATCTGGTAAGCCTTGACTACTCCGCGGTAGCGCAGCACCAATTCCAGCACTTGGCGGCGCAAGGCGGTGAGCTTGCTGCCGCGCTGTTCGCAATGCCGCTCCGCGGCGGCCAGATAGGCGAGATGGTCCATGCCGGGCGCTCGTCTCGATGAATCAAAACACAATGTTACTGTATAACATCTCACCTTCACAAGGATTAATCATTCATCGGTTTATCATGCAGAACCATCGTGATAGCTTTGTGCTCCGGAATGTCCATGATAGTCTTATGGCCTATCACCCATCGCTCATATAAGGAAATGACATGAAAAAGCTGTTGATGCTCGCCGTTGCCGCCACACTCGCCGGTCAGGCCTTTGCCGCCGACCCGATCGCCCAGCGCAAGGACGTCTTCAAGCAATACAAGCCGGTGGTAGGTGGCATGGGCAAGATGGTGAAGGGCGAAACGCCCTATAACAAGGATGAATTCGCCAAGCTGGCCGGCGAACTGGAAGCCCTGTCCCAGAAGCCGTGGCAGTATTTCCCGGCCGGCAGCGGCACGGGCAAGACCGATGCCAAACCGGAAATCTGGAGCAAGCCCGCCGACTGGCAGAAAGCCGTGGACAACCACAAAGCGGCTACCGCCAAGCTGAAGCAAGTGGCGGCTGGCGGTGACCTGGCGGCGATCAAGGTACAGTTCGGCGCCACCCAGAAAACCTGTAAAGCCTGCCACGACGCCTTCCGCAAGGATTAAGCGCGGCCTTTCCAGCCCGCCATCCGGCGGGCTGTTCACCTTCAGGTGACGCGCCAGCCACCCCCGCCCGTATAGACCGTGAAATGAAAAAACTGCTGACCGTATTGCTGCTGGGCGCCATCGCGACGCCGCTCGCCCTGGCCGACACCCCGGCCGAAACCCGCACCAAATCCTTCAAGAAGATACTGCTGAGCTTCGAGCCCATGGGCATGGTGGTGCGCGGACGCGATCCCTACCAGAAGGATGCCTTCATCCGCCAGGCCGACACGCTGAAGCAGCTAGCCGCCGAGCCGTTCAATCACTTCCCCACCAACAACATCAGCGGCAAGAGCCGCGCCAAACCGGAGATCTGGAGCCAGCCGGCCAAGTTCCAGGCCGACAAGGACGCCTTCCTGAAAGCGGTGTCCGAGCTGAACCTGGCGGCGCACCGTGGCGATCTCGCCGTCATCAAGAAAAACTACGGCGCAGTGGCGCAGAGCTGCAAATCTTGTCACGACGCCTTCCGCGGCCCGGAAAAATAATTGGTGGCATGAAAAAAGGGCGGATACCCGCCCTTTGCTCCACAACCATGCGCCTGACGCTTACAAGCGCGTCAACAACACGTAGATGCCGCCGCTGGACACCAGCAAGGCCACCAGCGCGATGATGGCGGGCACGAATTCCAGCCGCGGCACCTCGCCGGCAATCGGCTTGCGCCCGGTAATCATCGCCTGGACCAGATTGTTCTTCTTGAACACCCGGTAGGCAACGATGGCCAGCAGATGCAGGCCGACCAGGCCCAGGATCACATTGAAAAAGTTCTTGTGAAACCAGGTCGCCGTCTCGGCCATATCGCTGCTCAACAATTTGGCCAGTGGGCCGTCGTACAGATAACTGTCGACATCAGCGGCGAACAAACCGCTGCTCACCTGGGCCAGCAAGGCCAGCAGCATCGCCAGCACCATCAGGCCGCCCAGCGGATTATGACCCGGCTGCTCATTCTCGCTCAGTTCGCCGCGCAAATAGCGCAGAATGCTGCGCGGCCCCTTGATGAAATTGCTGAAACGCGCGGTCTGGCTGCCGATCACGCCCCAAATCAGCCGGAACAGCAGCAGGCTGGCAAGGCCGGCCCCACACCAAATATGGTATTGCAACCAATCGCCGCCCTGCTCGCCGCTATACCACATGCCGGCAAACAAGATCACCAGCGCCCAGTGAAACAAGCGGGTGGGAACATCCCACACTTTTACCATTTGCGTCATTGCGCCCTCACTCCCCCTCACACCTTAAAATCCTGAATACCCTGCGTTCAAGCCACCCCGGCATCCCGCATCGCAACATGATAACTCCTTGCGCCGCGCAGCATCCCTGATACCAATGGGGTTTTATTCCGATTTTACCGAGAAAAAGCGCTCAAGAACCATCGATTTTCGGTTAATATCATTGACTGGACTCGCTCGGCGGGTCCAGCTACGCCGCCCGCCAACGGGCGGCCTAACTTTTTGCGGCGACGCCTTAAACACGTCATTGGCCGCGCGTCACGATTTTGTTGGAGACCCGATAAATGAACCATGCCCCCCTGATTCAGGATCTGCAGGCCCGCGGCCTGATTGCGCAAACCACGGATGCCGTTGCGCTGGAAGAACTTCTGAGCAAGGAGCAGGTAACCCTTTATTGCGGCTTCGACCCCACCGCCGACAGTCTGCACCTGGGCCACCTGGTGCCGGTGCTGATGCTGCGGCGCTTCCAACTGGCCGGCCACCGTCCGGTGGCCTTGGTGGGCGGCGCCACCGGCATGATAGGCGATCCCAGCTTCAAGGCCGCCGAACGCAAGCTGAACACCCCGGACGTGATCCAGGGCTGGGTGGAGAAAATCCGCGGCCAAGTGGCGCCCTTCCTCAGCTTCGAAGGCGACAATGCCGCGCTGATGGCCAATAACTACGACTGGTTCGGCCAGATGAACACGCTGGACTTCCTGCGCGATATCGGCAAGCACTTCTCGGTCAACGCAATGATCAAGAAGGAATCGGTGCAGCAGCGCATCAACCGCGACGACCAGGGCATTTCCTTCACCGAATTCGCCTACAGCCTGCTGCAAGGCTACGACTTCGCCGAGCTCAATCGCCGCTTCGGCTGCAAGCTGCAGATCGGCGGCTCCGACCAGTGGGGCAATATCACCGCCGGCATCGACCTCACCCGCCGCCTGCAGCAACAGCAAGTCTTCGGCCTGACCGTGCCGCTGGTGACCAAGTCCGACGGCACCAAGTTCGGCAAGACCGAATCCGGTGCCATCTGGCTGGACGCGAGCAAAACCTCGCCCTATGCCTTCTACCAGTTCTGGCTGGGCACGGCGGATGCCGACGTCTACAAATTCCTGCGCTACTTCACCTTCCTGTCGCTGGAAGAGATCGCCGCGATTGAAGCCGCAGACCAGGCCCGCGACGGCAAGCCGGAAGCCCAGCGCATCCTTGGCGAACAAATGACGGCGATGGTGCATGGCCAGAGCGCGCTGGAAGCGGCGCAGCGCATCACCCAAAGCCTGTTCAACAATGATCTGAGCAGCCTGACCGCCGACGACTTCGCGCAACTGGCCCAGGACGGCCTGCCCTGCGTCCAGTTGGAGCACGGCGCCGACAGCCTGATCGACGCGCTGGCCGCCGGCGGCCTGGCCAAGTCCAAGAGCGAGGCGCGCACCTTCATCCAGAGCGGCGCGGTCAGCGTCAATGGCGACAAGGCCGACAGCCTTGAGCATCAGTTCGGTGACGCAGAACGCCTGTTTGGCCGCTACACCCTGCTCAAGCGCGGCAAGAAGAACTACGCGCTGCTGGAATGGCGCTGAGCGCGGTGAATGCATAAGACAAAGCGGCCTTCACGGCCGCTTTTTTATTAGCCGCGCCTCACTTTTCCACCTCGAAGGCCTCGCCGGTGGCGAAGAAGGCGCCGCCGGCGATGTAATGCAGACTGCGCTTGGCTTCATCATCGAAATGCCAGCGCCCGTCGACGAACACTTCCTCATCGGCTTCCGCCGCCACCACTTCCCCGATGAACAGATCATAGCACTGCTGATTATGCGGCTCGCTGATCACCTTGCACTCCAAATAGGCGATGCAGCCATCCACGCGCGGCGCAGCCACTTTTTGCGCCAGGCGCCGGCTCAGCCCGCTGTAGGCGAACTTGTCCACCAGCCGGCCATCGGCGCCGCCGGCGCGCAGCACCGCCGCGGCTTGGGCGCGGCACGGAATATTCAGCACGAATTCGCCGGAGGCTTCGATCAACTCACGGGTATGGGTGGCCTTGTCGATGACGACCAACACTTTGGGAGGGTCGAAATCCAGCGGCATCGCCCACGCCGCCGCCATCACATTGCTACGCTCCCCCGCCGCGCTGGACACCAGCACCGTGGGGCCATGGTTCAATAAACGGTAGGACTTGCTCAGCTCAACAGCGCGTAAACGGGACATGGATGGACTCGGCTTAAATCACGATGGCCATTCTAGCGAGAGGTCACAGCCGGCGTCTGCAAAAAAAGCCCGGCTCTAGCCGGGCATATGGATTGCTAATTTCAACAAAGGAGAAGTCATCGAGATGACTATCCAGATATAGGATGCTTTATATTGCGTTGCAAGAAGCCTTGCATCTCCAATCAAAACAGGAACATAGGCCCGCCACCCAAGGTATTGCTGCTCCCTTCCAGGCCAATATAGACATTGCGTCCGTAAAAGAACGGCAAGCCCCAATCAAAGTAATTACTGAGGCCACCACCGGCAGGCGCGCCCAAGCCCGGCAAGGCGGAATACCCCTGCGACAACAGCGTGCCGCCATTACCCAGGCCAAAGGACACCACGCTGCTATTGCTATTGCTGGCATTGCTCAGCGTGGCGCTGAGCGCCAGCGTGCCGGCCGGGCAGAACCAAGTACCACCGCCCACCGTGCAGGTATTGATCGTCGCATCCGGAAAGAACAGGCCGTTGGAACCACTGTCCAGAAAGCTGCCGTAACTGGACGATTTATAACTGGTCGCGATCACCGCCTGCCCATTGCCGTCCAGCGTGGTGGGAAAGGCTTTGGCCGTGCCCAAGGCATTATTGCTCTGCGTATCCACGCCGAAGTACAAGGTACCGGTGGCGCTGGGCGCGCCACTGACGGCCACGGCGGGCAGTTGCAGCATCACGCCGTTATTGTCGCCGCTAAAGCCGATCACGGGGTTGGATACTTGCAGCGAAGCCGCCACCGTCGCCGGCTGACAAGTCAGCGCCGTCGGGCAGGCGTAATAGAAACCATTATTGCTGATGCTGCTGCAAGCGCTGCCGCAATCCTGCCGCCATAAGCCGACGCCGAGAACGCCATTGGCGCCCAGGACGGACTGGCTGCCGATATTGGTCCCGGTATTGCTGCAGGCGGTGGGAATCGTGCTGTAGGCGGAATCACCCACGATCTGAATAGGCAGCGAAGACGCCGTCTTGGACGCCATCTTGACATCGGCGTAGCGCACGCTTCCCCAGGTGAAACCGCTGGCGAACTGCATGCATTCAAGCACTTGCCGGCTGTTTGTCGCCACGCCAGGCAGGCTGGACAAGGTAGCGCCGTTCACGGCGCTGGCCAGCAAGCGCAGCCCGCTGGAGCCGGTATCCACCAGCACCCGGTCTATGGTCTGGCATTGGCCGCCGCCTGGAGCGCACACCGTGACCGACACATAAGGCATATTTATTTGATAGACATTGGCCACCGGCCCGCGGTCTATCGTCATCGTCACCGAGTTCGCGGTCGAGCCGCCATTATTCGGCGGCGCAATCCCGCCACCGCCGCCTCCGCCCCCCCCTCCGCATGCAGTCAACACCACCGTGCACGCCAGCGCGAGCCACAACATCCCCTGTCTCATCTCGCTCTCCCGTCGGATTATTTGAGTTGTTCGATATCTAGCCCGGCCGGCAGCAGTGCCGGCACATAGGCCAAGCCGTGGAAAGCGCGCGCGCGGCCGGCCGAGATCACGACCAGGCCCGGCCGGTGGCCATCCAGCCGATTCAGGCCGGCCCGGTTGGACTGCTGTGAGGAAACATAGGCGGGAAAATAATCGCCGAGCAACTGCCGCATATCGGGCAACGACGCGCCCTGCCAAGCGACGGCGAACACAATGCCGTCCGCCCCGGCGAATTCGCGAATGCGGCGGCCAGCCGGATCCTGGCTATGCGCCACGGAATAAGCGGCTTGCGGCACGGCTCTCAGCGCCAGCGGCTGCGGCGAATTGCCGGCCACCGCGCCTGGTGGCAGCGCCTGCCCCAGCGTGGCCAGGGCTGCAGCGGGCAGCAAGCCCAGGCCGAGCAGCAGCGCGCCGCCCACGATACGAGAAATCTCCATGGATGAGCCCCCAAATCAGGATGGAAAGACAGCCGCAGCCCGGATGCTTGGCCCGAGCTTGCTAGGTGCGCGCGGTGCCGGCACCGCTTTAAAAATATAGCACGCCAGCATGAAACAGCCGCCCCATCACAGCGGAGCGATCGAAATCGACAATAAAAAAGGGGGGCCAAAGCCCCCCAGCGTCCTCAAAATTCAACCAGCTGCCCGCCGGTCAAATCCGAATGGCCTGTCAGTACGCCAGCGAGTCGTCATGCCGGGTCGTCACCAGCTTGCCCGCGCCCAGCGACAACATCAACAGAGCAACGCGCTCATGCACGATCACGGTATGGGTATTGCCGGAAAACTGCATATAGCGCCGCAAATCCTCACGCACTTTGCGCGAGCCGGTGACATCGATGATGATGTCTATGCGCGTGCCCTGCTCCGCCAGCTCAATGAAATTATCGGTAACCGAGATGCCACGCTGCCGGGCCAACTGGATGCCAGGCGACTCCAGATTCAAGTCCGCCACGCCAACCATCTCGACAAACGGCGCATCCAGCAACTGCCGCAACAGCGGCGTGCCGGTTTCGCCCGCGCCTATCATTCCCACTTTGATCTGTTCCATGCGGCCCACCCGAATTATGCCTATCAAATAAACGTCACACTGTAACAGCTTTGCCGGCCACGACTATTTGAGCCAAATCAAGCAGAGTCCAACAGTCCGCGCCGCCATCAAATGAAACAGGCCCGGACTATGCCGGGCCTGTAACGGTAAGATCACACGTGTTCAATGCAGATTCTGCTGCGACAGGAAACGTAGATAGCCAACGCCCTCCAGCCAGAAGCCGCCATCGGCCAGCGGCGTCGCCTCCTCCAGATCCGCCACCGTCAGCACCAACTCCTGGCCATCCAGATTGGCCTCCAGCACCACATCGTCGTCGTCGGAAAACTCTTCGGAAGCGGTATGAAAGTCCGGCTTCACGAACTGGTTGTTGACCTGAATATAGTCGGACTCATTCAGCAAACGCAGGATGTTCATGGCGACCTCCTAATGATGCGGTGGGAGACAAGGTCCAACAGACAGTGAGCACGGCGCCGGATCCGCCACGGCGACGCGCACTGTCAAGCACGCCGCCCTAGTTCCCGCCGCCCTCCGTTCAACGGCGGCTACAGCCAGCCGCGCTCGGCAAATGATTCCGCATGCCGGCCGGTGACGACGAAGTGATCCAGCAATCTTATATCGACCAGCAGCAGCGCCGCTTTGAGCGTCTTGGTTAGAGAATGATCGGCCGCGGATGGTTCGCAGACGCCGGAAGGATGATTGTGGGCAATGATCACCGCCGCCGCGTTATTGGCCAGAGCCCGCCGCACCAGCTCGCGCGGATAGACCCGGGTTTCGGTCAGGGTGCCTCGAAACAACTCTTCTACCGCAATGACTCTATTCTGCGCCGTCAGGAACACGGCGACGAAGACTTCCACATCCTTGCCCGCGATCGCCAGACGCAGGAAATCCCGCACCTGTCGCGGATTGTGCAACACATCCGTCAAACTCATGTTCTCGGCCAGCGCGCGCTGCGCCAGCTCCTTGCTGGCCATCAGTTGTGCGTACTTGGCGGCTCCCAGGCCGCGCCGCGCCTGGAACTCCTCGAGACTGGCGTTCAACAAGCCGGACAAGGAACCAAAATCCAACATCAGCTGCCTGGCCATCTCCACCGCGCTTTGCCCCCGCATCCCGGTACGCAGAAAGATGGCGAGCAATTCTGAGTCGGACAGCGCCGCCGCTCCTCGAGCCAACAGCTTTTCACGGGGACGCTCGGCTTCCGGCCAATTGGCGATAGACATCGGCACGCTCCTCTTCTGGCTATAGCACTGTTTTCAGGATCAGACCAAACGTGATGCGGCATCTGCCACCATATCATCGAAGCCAGATGCCGGCCAGCGCGCCCAGTCCGCGGAAATCCGCTAAAATTGCTCATTTACCGCCTGTTTCGACAAGCCCATGACAAGCAAGAAAATCCTGCTAGGCATCACCGGCGGCGTCGCCGCCTACAAGTCGGCCGAACTGACCCGGCTGCTGGTCAAAGCCGGCCACAGCGTGGAAGTGGTGATGACGGAGTCGGCCACCCGCTTCGTGACCCCGGCCACTTTTCAAGCGCTGTCCGGCCACGCGGTGTACACAGACTTGTGGGACGAGCGCCCCAGCAACGCGATGGCCCATATCGATCTGTCGCGCCGCGCCGATGTGTTCCTGATCGCTCCCGCCACCGCCAATACGCTGTTCAAGCTGGCTCACGGCGCCTGTGACGATTTGCTGTCGACCCTGGCTGCGGCCCGCGCCTGCCCGCTGATCGTGGCGCCGGCGATGAACCGGCAGATGTGGGACAACCCGCCCAACCAGCGCAACATTGCCCAGCTGCGCGCCGACGGCATCAGCGTGTTCGGCCCTGCCAGCGGCGCCCAGGCCTGCGGAGAAACCGGTGAGGGCCGCATGCTGGAGCCGGTGGAGATCGCCGAATTGCTGGAAGGTTTTTTCCGCGACAAACTCCTGTCCGGAAAAAAAGTGTTGCTCACCGCCGGCCCCAGCTACGAAGCGATCGACACCGTGCGCGGCATCACCAATATCAGCTCCGGCAAGATGGGCTATGCGCTGGCGCGCGCCTGCCGCGATGCCGGCGCCGAAGTCACGCTGGTCTCTGGCCCCACAGGCATGGCCGCGCCGCTGGGGCTGCGCCGCATCGACGCCGCCAGCGCCCGGCAAATGCATGACGCGGTGATGGCCGAGGTGGGCCGCAGCGATATTTTCATTTCCGTCGCCGCGGTCGCCGACTACCGGGTCAAGAATCCCTCCGCCCACAAGATCAAGAAAGGCGACGCGCCGCCCAGCCTGGAGCTGGAGGAAAACCCGGACATCCTCGCCACCGTCGCCAGCCTGCCCGCGGCCCCGTTCTGCGTCGGCTTCGCCGCCGAAAGCCAGAATCTGCTGGAATTCGCCGAAGCCAAACGCCTGCGCAAGAAGCTGCCGCTGCTGGTCGCCAACCTCGCGCAACAAGCCATGGGCGCCGACGACAATCAAGTGGTGCTGCTGGACCACGCCGGCGCCCATCCGCTGCCGGCGATGCCGAAACCGGAAGTAGCCCAAGCCATCGTTGAACACTTGGCCCAGCTGTTGCGTCACAAGCCATAAACGCAGACCGATCAACCTCCCCCGGTCGGGCAGCCACGCGCCCCCGGCCAGATTTAAGGACATGCAATGAAAAAACCCGTTATCGACGTCAAGATCCTGGATCCGCGTCTGAAGCAAAACCTGCCCAACTACGCCACGCCAGGCTCCGCCGGCCTGGACTTGCGCGCGGCCATTGAGCAGGACATCACCATCGCCCCCGGCGAAACCCAACTGATCCCCACCGGCATGGCCATCCATATCGCCAACCCCAATCTCGCCGCCATGCTGCTGCCGCGCTCCGGCCTCGGCCACAAGCATGGCATCGTGCTGGGCAACCTGGTGGGTCTGATCGATTCCGACTATCAGGGCCAATTGTTCGTGTCGGTGTGGAATCGCGGCCACGAACCGTTCCGCCTGACACCGCTGGAACGCATCGCGCAAATGATCATCGTTCCCATCGTTCAGGTCGGCTTCAATATCGTCGACGATTTCGAAAGCTCCGAACGCGGCGACGGCGGCTTCGGCAGCACCGGCCGCAACTGAGGCCGCGCGCCGCGCGATTGCCTATACTGGCTCCATGGCGGCGCGGACCCGCGCGCTCCGCGCCCGCAGCCTTGTCAGCCGCACAGCGCCGTCACCAACCGCTCGCAAAGGATGCGCCGGCATGAAGCAGAGTCCCAACGAGGATGACAGCAAGCGGATACTCGACAATCTGGTCGAGCTGACCTCCCAGCGCGAACAGGACATGCTGGAAAGCAGCCTGCTGTCCACCCTGGTCGAGGTGATGCGCGTGGACAAGGTCGAGCTGTTCGCCTGCCGCTGGGTCAACGGCGTACCCTACATCCGCCGGCGCCTGAGCGCCGCAGCCCTAGACGGCAAAGCCCAGATTGCCGAAACCGCCCACGATAGCTGGCTGCCGCCGCCCATCTTTCTCTACGACCTGCTGAACGCGCTGGACAAGGACGACGGCATCTTCCGCATCCCGCACGGCCTGTGCCTGCCGCTGCGCTGCATGGGCAGCATCATTTCCCTGCTGATTATCCACGCCGGCTCCGAGCAAAAGGTCAACAAGGCCATGCTCAAGGCCATGGCCAGGATTCACGAGAACTTCCTGCGCCTGCTGTTCGAAGCGGACCGGGACATGCTCACCGCCTTGAACAACCGCCGTAAATTCGATCTGCGCCTGTTCAATCTGATGGCGACGCAGCTGCAGTCACCCGAGGAGCAGACGCACTGCACTCTGGCCTTGCTGGACGTGGATCACTTCAAGCAGGTCAACGATCAATACGGCCACATGGTTGGCGACGAGGTGCTGTTGCTGCTGGCGCAGTTGATGCAGCAATCCTTCCGCGAAGACGACAGCCTGTTCCGCTACGGCGGCGAGGAGTTCGCCATCATCTTCCAGGGGCTGGCACCCGAACAGGCCGCGGTGGCGCTGGAGCGCTTCCGTGTCCGCGTCGAGCAATACCCATTCCCGCAAGTGGGCAGCCTCACCGTCAGCCTGGGCTATACCCGCATCCTGCCGCAACTGCTGCCGGGGCAATTGGTGGAACAAGCGGATCGGGCGCTGTATTACGCCAAGTCCAATGGCCGCAATCAGGTACACGGCTACGAGGAGTTGATTGCGGGCGGCCTGCTCGACAATACCCAGCGCTTCGGCGAAATCGATCTGTTCTAGCATTTCACGGACGCAAAAAAGCCGGCTCTGACGAGCCGGCTTTTGCTTGCTGAACGCTAAGCGCTTACGACAGCAGGTGGTTGCTCAATTCGCGCATGCCGGCCGACAGCATCGCCAGATCCAGCGCGCTGAACGACTGCAGTTCGGCGAACATCTGCGCGCAGACCTCCACCTCGTGGTGGCGCTTCTCCATCCACTGCTGGGCAAAGGCTTCCGCTCCGGCCGCGTCCTGCAAGGCCTGTCCCGCCAGATTGCGGTGCACGCGATACAAGTCGTCGCGCAGCGCGGAACGCGCCAGCGACTGCCAGCGGTTGTCGCGCGGCAAGCTGGTGATCGCGTCGCGCAGCCAATCCAGCTGCATCGCATGGCCCAACTGGTAGTAGTTCTTGGCCAGCAGTTCCAGCGGCAGCTTGCTGCCTTCGCTGATTTCGATGATGTCGGTCAGCGGCACCGCGAACTCCAGGCGCGCCAACACCTGCGCCAGCGCCTGCGGCATGCCCGGCTGCGTCAGCTTCTCTTCCAGCGCGGCGACCGCCGGGTAGCTGTCGGAGGCGATCAGCTGCGGCAGCTTCGCCAACAGCGCCTGCACCTTGGCCGCGTATTGCTCGATCACCGCGTTCACCGAGGTGAACGGACGCTTGCTGCGCAACACCCAACGCGTCACGCGCTCCACCAGCGTGCGCACCAGCACCATCATTTCCACTTGATGATCGGCCGGCACCTTGTTGTCCAACGCTTCGATCTCGCTCCACAGACGCTCGGCATCGAACACGCGGCTGGCGATCCACCAAGCGCGGGCGATATCGCCGGCGGAGAACGGAGACTCTTCCTGCATGCGGAACACAAAGGTGGTGCCCATGCGGTTGATGATCTGGTTGGCCAACTGGTTGGCAATGATCTCGCGCTTCAGCTGATGCTGCTGCATCTGCGCGCCGAAGCGCTGCTGCAGCGGTTTCGGGAAGTAATTGGTCAGGATGGGCAGGAAGTCCGCGTCATCCGGCACATCGGTGGCCAGAATCGCCTGATCCAGAGAAATCTTGCTATAGGACAGCAGTACCGCGATTTCCGGCACGGTCAGACCCTGGCGCGCCAGACGGCGCTCATTGATCTGGGTTTCGGACGGCAGGTACTCGATTTCGCGGTTCAGCTCGCCGGTCTTCTCCATGTGCGCGATCATGCGCGCATGGGTGGTCAGCATCGCAGGCGCTTCCTGACGCTTGATCGCCAGAATCTGGGTTTGCTGGATGTTGTTGCGCAACACCAGCTGCGCCACCTCGTCCGTCATCTCCGCCAGTAACTGGTTGCGCTGCTTCAAGGTCATGTCGCCGGCCTGCATCACGCCGCCCAGCAGAATCTTGATGTTGACCTCATGGTCGGAGCAATCCACGCCGGCGGAGTTGTCGATGGCGTCGGTGGCGATGCGGCCGCCGTTCAACGCAAACTCAACGCGTCCCAGCTGGGTGCAAGTCAGGTTGCCGCCCTCGGCCACCACCCGGGCTTGCAAATCGCGACCATCGACACGCACCGGGTCGTTGGCGCGATCACGCGCGTCGGCGTGGCTCTGGGTCGACGCCTTGATATAGGTGCCGATGCCGCCGTTGTACAGCAGGTCGATCTTGGCCTTGAGGATCACATGGATCAGCTCGTTCGGCGCCATGCTGTCCTTGTCGGTTTCCAGCCAGGCCTTCACTTCCGGCGACAGCGGGATGGACTTGGCGGAGCGCTCGAAAATACCGCCGCCCTTGGAGATCAGATCGCGGTTGTAATCAGTCCAGCTGGAACGCGGCAGCTTGAACAGGCGCGCGCGCTCGGCATAGCTCTTGGCCGCGTCCGGCGTCGGATCCAGGAAGATGTGCAGATGGTTGAACGCCGCTTTCAGGCAGATGTGCTCGGATAGCAGCATGCCGTTGCCGAACACGTCGCCGGCCATGTCGCCGATGCCAATCACCGTAAAGTCCTGCTCCTGGGTATTGATGCCCAGGTGGCGGAAATGACGCTTCACCGATTCCCAAGCGCCGCGGGCGGTAATGCCCATGCCCTTGTGGTCGTAACCTGCCGAGCCACCGGAGGCGAAAGCGTCTCCCAGCCAGAAGCCGTAATCGGCGGAAATACCGTTGGCGATGTCGGAGAAAGTAGCCGTGCCCTTGTCGGCGGCCACCACCAGGTACGGATCATCCGGATCCAGGCGGCGCACATCGACCGGCGGCACGATCTGACCGTTGACCAGATTGTCGGTCACATCCAGCAAGGCGGAGATGAAGATCTTGTAGCAAGCCACGCCTTCGGCCAGGAAGGCCTCGCGCTCGCTCGGCGCCGGCAACTGCTTGCCGACAAAACCGCCCTTGGAACCCATGGGCACGATCACCGAATTCTTCACCATCTGCGCCTTCACCAGGCCCAGCACCTCGGTGCGGAAGTCTTCCATGCGATCGGACCAGCGCAGGCCGCCGCGCGCCACCTTGGAGCCGCGCAGATGCACGCCCTCCACGCGCGGGCTATAGACCCAGATCTCAAACATCGGGCGCGGCTGCGGCAGGAAGGGAATCAGATTGGATTCCAGCTTGAACGAGATATAGGACTTGAACTCGCCGTCGGCACCCTTCTGCCAGAAGTTGGTGCGGCGGGTGGCCAGGATCACCGACAGGAAACCGTTCAGGATGCGGTCTTCATCCAGGTTGGCCACGCCGTCCAGTTGCTCGCGCAACTTGGCCAGCAGGGCATCGGCGCGAGCATCGTCGGCATGGGCCGGATCCAGGCGCACGGCAAACAGTTCGACCAGCAGGCGAGTGATGGCCGGGTAGTTAGCCACGCACTGCTCGATGTAAGCCTGGCTGAAGGTCAGACCGCCCTGGCGCAGATACTTGGCCAAGGCGCGCACCAGCGAAATTTCACGCCAATCCAGTCCGGCCACCAGCGCCAGACGGTTGAAACCGTCGTTCTCGCAACGCTTGGCGAATACCTGGGTCAGCAGCTCCTGGAAGTCCTGCTGCACTTCCTCACGAGCGATCTGCTCGTCGGCGGAACCAACATCCAGGCCGAAATCGCTGATCCATACTTGGCGGCCATCCGCGCGCTGCACGCAGTACGGATGTTCGTCGCGGACCTTGACGCCCATATTCTCAAGGATGGGCAGACTGGCGGACAGGCCCAACGCCTCGCCCTCGCGGAACAGCTTCAGATTGAAGACCGCCGCGCCGCGGTGGAACGGGCGATACAGCTTCATCGCCAGCGGCGAATCGGCATTCACCGATTCCACATGCTGGATGTCCAGCACCGCGTTGCGCACCGCGAACTCTTCGCGATAAGCCACCGGAAACGCGCCCTTGTAGCGGTTGAACAGCGCGTTGCCCTGCTCCTCGCCATGGGTTTCCACCAGCAGCTGGTGCAACTCCTCCACCCAGCCGCGCACCAGGCGGGCGATTTCCGCCTCGATGTCGGACTCGTGGAACTCCGGCAGCTTGGCGGCATTGGTGCGGATGATGTAATGCACGCGCGCCAGCGAGCTGTCGCTGATCTGCACGCTGAACTCGGCGCTGGTGCCGTTGAAGGCGTTCATCAGCACTTTTTCGATCTTCAGGCGCACCTCGGTATTGAAACTGTCGCGCGGCACATAGACCAGGCAGCTGACATAGCGGTGATAGCGGTCCTTGCGCACGAACAGGCGCACGCGCGGACGTTCCTGCAGGCTGACGATGCCTTCGGCGATCGGCCCCAGCACCTCGGACGGAATTTCAAACAGCTCGTCGCGCGGATAACTTTCCAGCACGAAGCCCAGCGTCTTGGATTTATAGCTGTCGTCGACGTAGTCGCAGTTGTTGACCACGGTCGCCACTTTCTGGCGCAGGATGGGCACATCCTTCGGCGAATCCTGGTAGGCGCTGGCGGTATACAGGCCCAGGAAGCGACGCTCGCCTATCACCTCGCCCTTGTCGTTGAAACGCTTGATGCCGACGAAATCGATATAGGCCGGACGATGGATGATGGAGCGAGTCTGCGATTTGTTCAGAATGATCAGTTGCGGCAGATGCGCGAGCTCGCGCAATTCCTGCGGCAGCTGTTCGAAGCTGGCGGAGTACTCTTTATCGCCCTGGTCTTGCAGGATGCCCAGGCCGGACTGCTTGACGATGCGCAGGCTGTCCTTGCCGTCGCGGCGCACCAGATCGTAATCGCAATAGCCCATGAACAGGAAATTGCGCTTGGACATCCAGGCCAGGAAGTCCACCGCCTCTTTGGCTTCCGTCGCGCGCTTGCCCTTGACCACGGACAGATCCTTGCTGATCTCGGCCAGCACTTCGCGCATCTTGGGTTCGTCGCTTACCACCAGGCGGATATCGGCGATCACGCGGTTCAAATCCGTTTCCAGCTGCTTCAAGGCCACCGGATCGGTCACTCGGTCGATCTGCACATGGATGAAGGACTCCAGGGGCAGACTGCGGTCTTCGGTGCGCTTCACCGCCTGGATCACGCCGCTCTTGTCGCGGCCGACCGACAGCACCGGATGCACCAGCAGGTGCAGATTCAGATTGTGGCGCGACAGCAGCATGGTGATGGAGTCGATCAGGAACGGCATATCGTCGTTGACCACTTCAATCACGGTATGGGTGCTTTGCCAGCCATCGCGCTCGAAATCGGGGTTGTAGATGCGCGCCTTGTGTTGGCCGGCGCTGCGCTTGGCGCCGAACGCATAATGCGCCGACGCCGCACCGAACAAGTCCAGCGACGAAAACTGCCGGAGGTCGGCATGCTCGGCTTCCTCGAAGTAAATCGGGAAGAAGGGTTCGAGCTGGTGTTTCTCCTTTTCGGAAAGCTTGGTCT
This sequence comes from Chromobacterium aquaticum, assembly GCF_021129195.1. Lineage (GTDB taxonomy): Bacteria > Pseudomonadota > Gammaproteobacteria > Burkholderiales > Chromobacteriaceae > Chromobacterium > Chromobacterium aquaticum. Next base: position 97,306 of record NZ_JAJOHW010000013.1, read on the forward strand.
CTGCTACGGCCTGAATATCGGCGATCAGGCTCGCGAGTTCGGTCTTATTGGTAAGCGACATGTTGCTTCTCTTGTTGTGTGCACGGAGTGTGTCGAGGCATTGTAGATACCCCCATCATGCTGGGATTTCCTTAATGCGACGTGGACGTACAGTTTCGTGGAAAAGCTGTGCGCGGCCGACCGATGCCAAAACGATAAATGGCGGCAAACACCACTTTTTTGCTTACAGCAATGCGACGGCAGCTTACAAGTTCCTTTCCTGGCGCCACATTGTACACAAGTCCGAAAACAAAATATAAATCATTGATTTTCAAGCAATTTCACACCAAGCCCCAATATCAGGTAGAATGCAACCACCTGCTCACACCGATTGCCAGACAATGGCCCCATCTTGCGCACGGCGGATAACCGTTGCAAGCTGCGGCCAACTACTGGCAAAAGTAGAAAAAACTACAATGGTTCCGGCTTGGGCGAGACATCGTGAGCAGCCTCGTTTCAAGCGCCGGGTTTACAAGCTTGGGTTTGCGTCCGATTCATATCCAGACCAACCGCCCGATAGAGAAGTAGAAATTCACTCCATGAAAAAAGTCCTGATCGCCTCCGCAGCGGCAGCTCTGCTGTCCGGTTTTTCCGTCCAAGCAGAGACTCTGCGTTTTGGGGTTGACCTCAACTACCCGCCGTTCTCCAAACAAGGCGCCGATGGCAAACCGCAAGGTTTCGACATCGATATGGCCAATGCCCTTTGCGCCGCCATGAAAGTCAGCTGTCAAATCGTTCCGCAAGACTGGGACGGCTTGATCCCCGCCCTCAACGCCAACAAGTTCGACGCCATCCTGTCCTCGATGCAGATCACCGAGGAGCGCAAGAAAGCCGTCGATTTCAGCCGTAAGTACTACAACATCGCCAGCCGCATCGTCGCCAAGTCCGGCACTGCGGTCGACCAGAACAGCTTCAAGGGCAAGAAGATAGGCGTGCTGCGCGCGTCCACCCAGGAAAAGTTCGCCAAGGACTACTGGGGCAAGTCCGGCGCCACCATCGTGCCGTACGCCAAATCTCCGGAATCCTTCCTGGACCTGAAGTCCGGCCGCGTTGACGCCGTGTTCGTCGATGGCGCCGTAGGCGACCAGGAATTCCTGAAAACCGCGAACGGCAAGGGATACGCCTTTGTCGGCCCGAACTACGCCGACGTCAAATACTTCGGCCTGGGCGCGGGTATCGCCGTCAAGAAAGGCAATAAGGCATTGGCCGAGCGCCTGAACAAGGCCATAGACCAAGTGCGCAAGGACGGCAGCTACAAGAAGGTGCAGGACAAGTACTTTAGCTTCGACGTCTACGGCGGTTAATCCCCCAACAGCGATCGCAACCGTCCCGGCTGACCACTAGGCGCCGGGCGGCTTACTGCCGCCCGATCCGCGCGCAAGCCGGGATTTTTTTGCTCTGCAGCCCCAAGGCCGGCAGGGCAAGGACCAGCCTTGCGCGCAAGGTTGACGAACGAGGCAGTATCACTATGTTTTTGCAAGGTTACCTTCCCAGCATCCTGCAAGGAGCGGTGCTCACATTGCAGCTGGCCGGCTCAGCACTGGCCGTGTCCATCGTGCTGGGCCTGATTGGCGCATTGTTCAAATCCGCTCACTCCAAGCCGCTGGTCTGGCTGGCGGAACTCTACTCCACCGTGGTCCGCGGCGTGCCGGACCTGGTCTGGATGTTTCTGCTGTTCTTCGGCGTCCAGATGATGATCAACGATTTTTGCGGCTATATGGGCTGGACTAGCCCCAATATCGATCCCTTCATCGCCGGCGTGCTGACCCTGGGCTTCATCTTCGGCGCGTATATGACGGAAACCTTCCGCGGCGCGATGATGGCAGTGCCCAAAGGGCAGATGGAAGCCGGCATGGCCTACGGCATGACGCCGCTGCGCGTGTTCTTCCGCATTACCGTTCCTCAAATGATCCGCTTCGCGCTGCCCAGCTTTTCCAATAACTGGCTGGTGCTGGTCAAATCCACCGCCCTGGTGTCCGTGATCGGCCTGAACGACGTGATGTACCGCGCCGACGCGGCCAAATCGACAACGCAGGAGCCCTTCACCGTCTATATGATCGTCGGCCTGCTATTCCTGCTGATCACAGGGGTATCCAATCTGGTACTTGGACAATTGGAAAAACGCTACTCGCTGGGCGTCAAGGAGAGCGAACTGTGATCGACTTCCAACTGGTTCTGGAAAAGCTGCCCGCCTTCTTCGGCGGCGGCGACGGCCACGCCGTCATGAGCACCCGCGACGGCCTGTTGCTGACGCTGGAACTGCTGTTCATCTCCCTGCTGCTAGGCATGGCGATGGCGGTACCCATGGCGCTGATGCGGGTGTCCAAGAACCGCCTGGCCTCTGGCTTCGTCCGCGTCTATAGCTACATCTTCCGCGGCACGCCGCTCTTGGTGCAGCTTTTCATCATCTACTACGGCCTGGCCCAGTTCAACTGGGTTCGCGACAGTTGGGCCTGGAACTACCTGCAAGACGCGTACTTCTGCGCCATCCTCGCCTTTACCCTGAACACCGCGGCCTATACCACCGAAATCATCGCCGGTCAGATCCGCAACACCCATTGGGGCGAGATCGAAGCAGCCCAGTCCATGGGCATGAGCAAATGGCTGATGATGCGCCGCATCGTGCTGCCCTCCGCGCTGCGCCGCGCGCTGCCGGCCTATAGCAATGAAGTCATCATGATGCTGCAAAGCACCGCAATCGCGGGCCTGGTGACGCTGGCCGACATCACCGGCGTGGCGCGCCGCATCTATGCCGACAGCTATATGGCTTTCGAGCCCTTCCTCACCGCAGCCGCCATTTACCTGGCGCTCACCTTCCTGCTGGTCTGGCTGATGAAGCAGGCGGAAAAACGCTGGCTGGCCTATCTGGCCCCACGCAAGCATTAATGCGGATAGCAATACAGGAATACCATCATGCACACCCCCACCGATAAAAACCTGAAGCTGCAAGTCAGCGATCTGCATAAGAGCTACGGCGCGCACGAAGTGCTGAAAGGCGTGTCGCTAACCGCGCACGCCGGCGACGTGATCAGCATCATCGGCTCCTCCGGCTCAGGCAAAAGCACCTTCCTGCGCTGCATCAACATGCTGGAACAACCCAATAGCGGCCGCATCCTGGCTGCTGGCGAAGAACTCAAGCTGATCACCGACCGCAAGAACGGCGCGCTCAAGGCCGCCGACGCCCAGCAGTTGGCGCGCATCCGCACCAAACTGGCCATGGTATTCCAGCATTTCAATCTGTGGGCACACATGACAGTGCTGGAAAACATCATCGAGGCTCCGATTCACGTGCTGGGACTGAGCCGCGACGAAGCTTGCGCCCGCGCCCGCAAATACCTGGACAAGGTCGGCCTGCGCGGCGTGGAGGACAAATATCCGGCCCATATGTCCGGAGGTCAGCAACAGCGCGTCGCCATCGCCCGCGCGCTGGCCATGGAGCCGGAAGTCATGCTGTTCGACGAGCCCACCTCGGCGCTGGACCCGGAACTGGTCGGCGAAGTGCTGCGCGTGATGAAGGACCTTGCCGGCGAAGGCCGCACCATGGTGGTGGTCACCCATGAAATGGGCTTTGCGCGCGAAGTATCCAACCACGTCATCTTCCTACACCAGGGGCGGATCGAGGAACAAGGCCATCCCAAGGAAGTGCTGGTCCGTCCGCAGAGCGAGCGATTGGTACAATTCCTCTCCGGCAGCCTGAAATAAATCGTACAATAGGAAAATGTCGCACACCATGCCGGGCCACCCGGCATGGTGTGTTTTTATAATATCCATTCTTCTTCCGCGAAAACCCATGGGTCAGCATCCGTCCCACCCCGTCAAGCCAATGCGCTACGGCTTCCTGCTCTTGCCCCATGCCTCGATGGCTGACTACGCCATGGCTTCCGAGGTCCTGCTGCACGCCAACTGGCTAGCGGAAAAGAAACTCTACGAAACCCTGCTGCTTTCCCTTGACGGACAAGCGGTGCCGCTCTCCAACGGCACCCGGCTCGCCGTGGACCTGCCATTGGATGGCGCGCCCAAGCTGGACTGCCTGCTGGTGCTCGCCGATGACATCAATCCCGACTTCAGTCTGGACACGCTGAGCAAAGGGCTGGCCTCCTGCAACCCGGACAAAATAAGCTTGGGAGGCATAGGCTGCGGCAGCTACTGGCTGGCTCGCACCGGCTACTTCAACGGTCTACGCGCCACGATACACTGGCGCGAGATCAGTCGCTTCACCGAAGAATTCCCCGACATCATTACCTCGTCCAATCTATTCGAGATCGACGGCAAACGCCTCAGCTGTGCCGGCGGCGCGGCCACTTTCGACTTCATGCTGACCCAAGTGGGCAGCCAGCATGGACATGAGTTCGTCGCTCAGCTGTCGGAACTGTTCAGCATGGAACGCATCCGCCCCGGCAACGAGCGTCAGCGCATTCCGCTCGCCACCCGCATCGGCGGCAGCCAGCCCAAGTTGACGGAAGCGGTCAGCCTGATGGAGGCCAATATCGAAGAGCCGCTGAGCACCGACGATATCGCCTACTACGTCGGCGTCTCCCGACGCCAGCTAGAACGGCTGTTCAAGCAATACCTGAGCACGGTGCCTTCGAAATACTATCTGGAATTACGGCTGAGTCGAGCACGCCAGCTATTGCAGCAAACCAGCAAATCCATCGTCCAGATCGGCCTCGCTTGCGGCTTCTCCAGCGGCCCGCACTTCTCCAGCACCTACCGCAACCATTTCGGCATCACACCGCGCGAAGAACGCTCGCACCGCACCCAAACCGCCATCCAGGAAATCCGGCCCTAAGCCACGCGTCAAAGCACGCCAGCGCCGCAACCGTCCGGCGAAGGCATCACCGGACGCGCCGGCTCCCCTTGGCGTGATAGCGGCAGCTCTATGCGGAAGCAGGCGCCGCTGGCTGGAATGTTCTCCGCCGAGATCAAACCACCATACTGCTCCACTATCGTCTGGCAAATGGACAAACCCAACCCCATGCCATTCGGCTTGGTGGAAAAGAATGGATGGAACAGCACCTCCAGCGAACTCGGCGTAATGCCGCGTCCGGTATCGCGGACCTCCAGAATCGCCTTTTTGCCCTCGCGCCGGGTATGCACGATCACATGGCGCTTCATCACCGGCTCATCGCGCAAGGCATCCATCGCATTCGACAGTAGATTCAACACCACCTGCTCAAGCTGGATGCTATCCGCGAACACCGCCACCGGATATCCGGACAGCAGCTGCACCACTTCGATGCCACGCTCCTTCAAATCGTACTCGGCCAAGAACATGCAATTGCCAACCACCTGATTCAAATCGATCAGCCGCGTCTCGATCGCCCTCTTGCTGACCAGGGCTCGCAAACGCTTGATGATCTCCCCTGCCCGCTCCGCCTGCGCTACCGCCAACCGTAAAGCCGCATTCACTTGCGCGGGAGCATCCTCCACCCCCTCCAGTAATTGGATGCTGGCCTGGCAATAATTGGCAATCGCCGTCAATGGCTGATTCAACTCATGCGCGATGCCGGAAGCCATCTCGCCCATGGTATGTAGCCTAGCGACATGCGACAGCTTTTCCAGATGCTCCTTGACCTTGCTTTCACTGGCTTCCAGCGCCGCCACCGTCCGCAAACGCAGCGGCCCCAGGTCGCGCAATGCGCATACCACCCCTATCAGGCTGCCATCGCGGGAAAACAACGGCGAAACCCCGCCCTCCACCGAGCGGATCTGCCCGCGAGCCGACGTCAGCTGCATCCGTTCCGCCAGCACTACCGGCTGCGCGGTGCGGAAGCATTCGCGAATCGGATCCTCGGCAAACTCGGCAGCCAACTCCGCCTGCAAATGGAACACCTCGTGGCAGACCCGCCCCACCACCTCGCCGGCATCCATTCCCATCAACTCCAGCGCCATCGGATTGGCCAACTCAATCGCGTGATCCTGCCGCAAAATGATCACCCCATCATGAATCGCGCTCAAGGTGACCGAGGCTCGCTCGCTCTGCAGAAAAATCGCTTCGTCCGATTGCAGGCGCTCCTGCCGCAAAGCCATGCGCTGCAGATGAAGCAGGCCGGCGAACACAAAGAACGCCAGCAATAACGACTGCTGCCACAGCAAAGGCAGGATAGCCAGATCCGTTACCCTCAGATCCCGGGCCACCCCCAGCACGAAAGGCTGTGCTTCGCTCGCTAGCGGCAGCCTGGCTTCCAGGCGCCGCAATACCGGCCACCAATCACGCTCGGACGATGTATGCAGACGCTGGAACAGCGGTGGACCACCCGAGGCCTCCCCTCCTTGATACAAGGCCAGGTCCAGCCCAGGCAACAGACGCTCCAAGGCCGGAGCCTGCAATAAACGATCACAGAACACGACCAGCCCCACCACCCCAATCAAACGACCCTGCGTCCTGGCTTCCTGCTCGAACAACGGCTGCAATAACAAATATGCGCGGCCACCGCCCTCATGCAATTCGAAGGCACCACTGGATACCCGCCGCCCCGACTCCAGCGCACGGAGCAAGGCAGGCCTGAAATAATCATCCCCCAGGATGTCGTAGCCGAACATCGGGCCGGCCTCGGGACGGTCCGGCTCCAACATAGAAATCACCAGTGACTGCGGGCGCACCGCCGCAGGCCGCCACTCTCGGCGTCCAGCCACATCAAAGTCGCGGATATAGAAGGTTTCGCCAAACTTGCCGCTCATCTGATGTAGAAAAGCCTGCCGTTCCGACATGGACACACTCTGGAAAAACACAAAGGAATGGAGTTGCGGGTAATGCGGCAGCAACTCACGGGCAAAGGTGCCCAAGGCGGCTGCCTCAAACGGCCGGCTGGCCACCATCAGCGCATCCACGGACGCCAGCACCGATTCGTTCTGATCCAACTTGCGCGCCACTAGCGCATGCGCGCGTTGCGCCACCGACTCGAACTCATCCCTCAAGCGCTGCAACTCGCCGATACCCCACAGCACCGCCACCAGCAAAGCGCTGAGCACCCATGCCAGTACGAACAAGTGCACCCCGTCCCGCCTGAACTTTCTCAAAATCTCCGCCTTGATTCCCAGTCTTGATGCTGGAATTCTATTCATTACCAATAGTTTTTGCTGAGCAATTAGACGCAATTCCGGCCATAAATACAGGGAATGGCATGCAATAACTTGAAAATCAAAGGGAAAGTCGATAAAAGCTTGAACCGATGTGACCGATACGCGCCGACGTATCACCCGACGCCCCAAACGCAACAAAGCCTCCCCGAGGGGAGGCTTTCGTGTCGGCGTTTCCACCGCGCCAATGCATAAAGCCCAGCTCGAGTGAGCTGGGCTTTGCAATGGGGCGTCTGGCGGTGTCCTACTTTCACATGGCGAATGCCACACTATCATCGGCGCTAAGGCGTTTCACGGTCCTGTTCGGGATGGGAAGGCGTGGGACCACCTCGCTATGGCCACCAGACATAAACTGGTACAAACTTAAAGAAGCCTAGGTTGATACTCGATCAACCCACATATATTCGGTATTCAATTGTGTCGCACAAC
>NZ_JAJOHW010000014.1 GCF_021129195.1 Chromobacterium aquaticum
CTGCTGGACACCGCCGCGCCGGAGCCTCCACTGCCAGCCGCGCCCGCCGCCGGCCTGCCGTCGGAATTGCTGCTGCGCCGGCCGGACCTGCGCGCCGCGGAACGACAGCTGGCCGCCGCCAGCGCCGACATCGGCGTGGCCACAGCCGAGCAGTATCCGCGCTTCAGCCTGCTGGCCAGCGGCGGCTGGGACAGCGTCCGCCCCGGCGACTTCGCCTCCCAGGCCAGCCGCTACTGGAGTTTGGGCCCGCAACTAAGCCTGCCGCTGTTCGCCGGCGGCCGGCTGCAAGCCCAGGTCAGGGCGCGCGAGGCCGGCTACGACGCCGCGCTGGCGCAATACCGCAAGGCGGTGCTGCAAGCGCTGGCCGATGTGGAAACCGCGCTGCTGCGCAACCAGGCCGGCCGCATCCAGGACGCGCGGCTGGCCGAGGGAGAAGCCGCGCTGCAACGCCAGCTTGGCCACGCCCGCCAGCGCGTCGCCGTCGGCGAGGCCGCGCAAAGCCACGTATTGGAAGCGCAGTTGCAGCTCGCTGTGCTGCGCGAACAGCGGCTGGCCGCGCGGCAAACGCTGTCCGCCGACCTGATCGCGCTATACAAGGCGCTGGGCGGCGACACACCATCCGCCGAGCCACCACGCTGAACCCACCCCCGCGCCGCGTTTAAGCTGCGCTTAAGTTTGCGGTGTTCCAATCACCTTAATCCCCTATCACAAGAAAGGACTAAGGCGATGAACCCTAGACTTCCCGTGCTCAGCCTGCTGCTGTTCGCCAGCGGCGCCTTGTACGCCGCCGCCAGCCTGTGGCAAAACGGCCTGCCCGCCAACTACTGGCAATGGCGACACGAACTGGTGCTGCTCAGCGGCGTGCAATTGATGGCCGTGATGAGCGCCGCCATGCTGCTGGCCACGCGCCCGCGCTGGCTGGAACCGCTGCTGGGCGGCCTGGACCGGCTCTACGCGCTGCACAAGCGCCTGGGCATCGCCGCCGGCCTGCTGCTGGCGGCTCACTGGCTGATCAAGCTGTCGCCCAAGCTGATGCTCGCTCTGGCCTGGGTCGCCCCGCGCATCAAGAGCGGCGGCGGCGGCAAAGACCCGCTGGTTTCACTGGCCAAGGACGTGGGCGAATGGGCTGCCTGGGCGGTGCTGGCCATGGTGATCCTGGCGTTGCTGCGCGCCGTGCCCTATCGCTTCTGGCGCAAGCTGCACCAGCTGTTCGCCCCGCTCTACTTGGCAGGCGCCTTCCACGGCCTGATCCTGATGCCGGCCGAGATGTGGGCGCAGCCGGTGGGCTGGCTGCTGGCCGCGCTGATGCTGATCGGCTCCGGCTGCGCGCTCTACTCGCTGGCCGGCCGCATCGGCAAGCGACAACAATACGCCGGCCGGGTGCAGAGCATCGAAGCGCTGCCAGCCGGGCAGTTGGAAGTGATCTGCCAGATGAAGGCCTGGCCCGGGCACCACGCCGGACAATTCGCGCTGGTCAACTTCGCCGCCCATGAAGGCGCCCACCCCTTCACCATCGCCAGCGCCGACCATGGCGACGGCCAGCTGCGTTTCATCATCAAGGCGCTGGGCGATTACACCCGCCGCCTGCCGGCCGAACTCCAGATCGGCCAGGCCGTCATCGTGGAAGGCCCTTACGGCCGCTTCCAGCCGCGCGGCGGCGCGCGCCAGGCCTGGGTGGCCGGCGGCATCGGCGTCACCCCCTTCCTGGCCTGGCTGCAAAGCCAGGAATTGGCCGACAGCCAACTGGACGTGGATTTCTACTACTGCGTGCGCAGCCGCGGCGAGGCGGCGCGGCTGGAAGAAGTGCGGCAAGCCTGCCATCAGCACGGCGTGCGGCTGCATCTGATCGAGAGCGAGGCCGGCGCGCGGCTGGAAGCCGGCATGCTGCCGGAAGTGGACGAGGTCTGGTTCTGCGGCCCGCAAGGCTTGGGCGAGGCGCTGCGGCGCGGCCTGAAACAACGCGGCGCGCAGGCGCCGGTTTTCCATCACGAGGCCTTCGCGATGCGCTGACGCAAAACGGGCGCTCCAACCTGCCGGAACGCCCGTCATGCACTCAAGCAAGCCGCTGCAAGGCGGCTGGCGCATCGCTAATCTAGAATCTGTTCAAAGTCTTGCGAGCTAGAGCGAGACAAGGCGGAAACGACCGAAGAAGCGGAATGTACATACGGTACATGAGCATGCTGAGGTCTTTTCCAACGCCCTTTTCTATCCATCCCGCCGCAGCGCAGCGCAGCAGATCGTAAACAGGTTCTTAGAGTCGCTAACAAAACCGCGCAGCGTACCTGAGCCAAGGCGCGCCGACGCAGGCAGTACAAGTCGTACGACAAGGAGGCGCAACGCAGGATCAGGGGGTTTTGTTAGCGGGTCTTAACGCGTGGCGTAGACGCTGCGCCTCCCCTGCCCATCAAAACTCAACACCTGATAGGGCTGCTTGCTCGGCCCCTCCATTCCCGGGCTGCCCATCGGCATGCCCGGCACCGCCAGGCCGACGATCTTGGGCTTGTCCTTCAGCACCTTCTTCACCAGATCCGCCGGCACATGGCCTTCAAACACATAGCCGCCGATCTCGGCGGTATGGCAGGAACGCAGATCCGCCGGCACTTTCAGTTTGGCCTTGACGGCGGACATATCCGCCTCGTTGCGGCTTTGCAGCGCCACGCCGTTCTTCTGCATATGCTCGGCCCAGGCGGTGCAGCAGCCGCAATACGGGTCTTTATGCATCAGCCCATCGGCGGCGGCGGCAAGCGGGGAGATCAGGGAAATGGCCAGCGCGGCGGCGGCCCAGTGCAGACGTTTGTTCATGAAACACCTTCCAATGCATCGAATGATATGAACCGCCGCGCCTCAAGGCGCGGGCAGTGGACAAGACAGGATCACTCAAAGCATTTGCGGCGGGCGCTCCGGCGGGGCGGGGATGAAACCGGACCATACCGCCTCGGCCTTGGCCTGCAGCACCGAGCGGATCGCCTGCAAGGGCAGACTGGGCACCGCCGGCCACGGCGCAGCCGGCAACTGGCAGCAAGCCGCGGCCTGGGCGGCGCTGGCCGGCAGGGTATGGCAAGCCGCGCCATCATCCGCCATCCACACGCAAGGCGCGCTGGCAGCCACGCGTCCGCCCATGCTCCAGCCGGCCTGCGGCAAGAGCAGCAGACACGTTAGCAACAGCAGCAAGGGCAGGCGGAGAGACATTGATTCAGAGACACGCGTGAGCCGGAACAGGCGTGGGACTGGCAGCTAACACCTTGGTTCCCAAATGCTTGCGGTATTTCTTGCGTCCCGCACAAAGTTTGAGCCACATCATGTTTCTGCCGGATCGCGGCCCTCACCCCCAAAAACGCCACAATCAATAACGATTCGCATTTGCGTTCTCATTAATTCGGTGGGATACTTGTGGTCCCATTTGACATTCCTTGCGCAAACAAAAAGCCAACGGCATGCACGGAGCGCCGACCCAGCCGGAACGCGGATCAAATGGGCCTCGTTCATGTGATGATTTTCTGGTATCCACGACAATGAAAACCTTTGACTCCGCCGCCCGTCACGGTGTGCGCCTCGCCCTGCTCTCCGCCGCTGTCTCCGCGCTCTACCTGCCCGCCGCCCACGCGGCGGAAGCCGAAGCCACCTTGCCCTCGGTAGTGGTGACCGCCACCGGCTATGAGCAAAAAATCAAGCAGGCTCCGGCCAGCATCTCGGTGATTACCCGTGAAGATCTGGCGAAGAAGCCGTTCACCAGCCTGACCGATGCCCTGACCGATCTGGAAGGCATCAACATTAATGGCGCAGCGCCTAGCGACAAGGACATCGCCATCCGCGGCATGCCCGGCGAATACTCGCTGATCCTGGTGGACGGTCGCCGCCAAGGCACCCGCGAAGTGCGCAGCCGCGGCACCGGCGGCTTCCAGCAATACCAGATCCCGCCGATGGAAGCGATTGAGCGCATCGAAGTGGTGCGCGGCCCGATGTCCTCGCTATACGGTTCCGACGCCATGGGCGGCGTGATCAACATCATCACCCGCAAAGCGCCCAAGGAATGGCATGGCTCGATGACGCTGGGCGGCACCATCACCGAGCATTCGAACGAAGGCAATACCGGCCAGAGCAGCTTCTGGCTGGGCGGCCCGCTGATGAAGGACCTGCTGTCGTTGCAAGTTTATGGCTCGCTGAACAACCAGGCTGAAGACAATATTTACTACAACAATAGCGGCGACGGCGGCAAAGATGCTAGCCACGTGGCCGACATCAACACCAAGCTGAGCTTCACCCCGAATCAGGACCACGAGATCACCTTCGAGGCCGGTCATAACGAGCTACGTAAGACAGTTACCCCAAGCAAGTCTTTGAGCTGGGACGACAAAAAGAATGACCAATACGATACTCGTGATCACTGGAGTCTGAGCCACAACGGCAAGTACAGCAATATCCGCTCCAATGTCGCGCTGTATCAGGAAATTGCTAAATCGAGCACTGATATCAACGGTGTCAACACAGGCAAAGGCCTGAAACTGACCAATACCACGCTGGATGGCCAACTGACCTTCCTGCTAGATCGCCACACCGTAAAAATTGGCACCCAACTTGGCCGACAAGTTGGCTCCGATATGCAGGCACAGGAAGCATTTGATCCAAGCAGATTCAAATACTCTGGTGCCCCCAACCCAGACAAAGTTACCGTCAATACGTGGTCGTTGTTTGCCGAGGACAGTTTCGAAGCCACCGACAACCTGACCATTACCGCTGGCGGCCGCGTCGATCATCACAGCGTGTTCGGCACCCACTTCACCCCGCGTGTTTATCTGGTTGAACACCTGAGCCCGCAATGGACACTGAAGGGCGGCGTCGGCAAGGGCTTCAAGGCGCCGACCATCCGCCAGAGCACCGACGGCTATTGCATGCGCTCCGGCAGCCGCGTGGAAACAGCCTTGCTGTGCGGCAACTCCAAGCTGAAACCGGAGGAAAGCACCTCTTACGAAATCGGCCTGCACTTCGACAATGAGCAAGGTCTGAGTGCCAACGCCACCCTGTTCAACAACGATTTCAAGAACAAGGTAGTTAGTTTCGGTACCGATCAATTCACGAATGAACTCATTGTCAGAGGCAAGCCGGCGCGTGTCTACATTTACGACAATGTGGATTCGGTCAATATCCGCGGCCTGGAACTGTCCAGCAGCTGGACCTTCATGCCGAAGTGGACGCTGTCCGGCAACTACACCTACACCAAGTCCAAGCGCGATGGAGGTAAGGAAACCTCCCTGAACGGGCAGTCTCTGAATGGCCTGCCGCTGGACAAGACCCCGGAGCACGCCGGCAATGTGAAGCTGGCCTGGGCGCCGATGGAGAAACTGGACCTGTACACTCGCCTGAACTTCGAAGGCAAGCAGTACTACACCGGCTTCCGCAATGGTGCTTACGGTATTCGTACCCGCGGTGGTTCCAGCACCTGGGATTTTGGCGGCAGCTACAAGCTGAGCAAGAAGTTTGACGTCAACTTTGCCGTTTTCAATCTGGCCGACCGCAAGGTAGCGATTGATGACCGCATGGGCAATGCAGAACTGGATCGCAGCAAAGCGCCGCTTAATGGCAACTGGATGGTCGACGAGGGCCGCCGCTATTGGCTGACCTTGACCGGCAAGTTCTAAGCCGCACCCTGACGGCCCGTCCCCGGACGGGCCGGAAACACCGCACGGCAGTTGCCGAATCCGCCGGATTCGCCAACTGCCTGTTCCCGTTTTTACGATTGGAGAATTGATGATGTTGAGCAGCCGCGCCCAATTGACCACGCCCAATGCCGACAAGGTGCTGTACAAGCTGTGCAAGCACTACGCGCTGAAAGTGCCCGTCGAGTTCGACAGCCACCAGGCCCATGTGCACTTTCCGATCGGCGAATGCCGCATCCAGCGTCAGGACGACACCCTGGACATGATCTGTGCCGCCGACGCCGCCGACAAGCTGGCCAAGATCGAATTCATCATGGACGAGCATCTGGGCCTGATGGCCAAGACGCCGGACTTGAAACTGGATTGGGCCAAGACCGAGTAAGAACCCCAACCCAGCCGCGTTTTCCGAGCGCGCCGGGCCTGCCCGGCGGCTCCCGTTTCTGTATGATGACCCGCTCCACTGCCAAAGCCTGTCGCCCCGCCCCTACGGCGGGCTTTGACAGCGGAGCCGTATCGCTCAAGGAATCACAATGAAAACACTGTTCTCCCGTCTGCTGCTGGCCGGCGCGCTGGCCGCGGCCACGCTGGCGGCCCAAGCCGCCACCGTCACCGACATCGCCGGCCGTAAAGTGGAAGTGCCGGCCAAGGTCAACCGCATCCTTCTGGGCGAAGGCCGGCTGTTCTACGCGCTGGCCCTGCTGGAAGGCAAGCAGCCCATCGCCCGCATCGCCGGCTGGCAGGGCGACTTCCGCCAGCTGGACCCGCAAACCTACGCCCAGTACAAGCAGCGCTTCCCCGCCATCGACCAGATTCCGCTGATCGGCAAGACCAGCGAGAACTCGGTCAGCGCCGAAAAAGTCTTGACGCTGCGCCCCGACATCGCCGTGTTCAGCATCTCCGGCCACGGCCCGGGCCTGAACAACCCCATCGTGCAGCAATTGCAAGCAGCCAAGGTGCCGGTGGTGTTCGTCGATTTCCGCAACGCGCCGCTGGAACACACCGTGCCCAGCCTGCGCATCATGGGCAAGGCGCTGCAGCGCGAGGCCGAGGCCGAGCGCTTCATCCGCTTCTACCAGGGCAAGATGGACGCCATCCGCAAAGTCGTCGCCGCCATCCCGGCGCAGCAAAAGCCCAAGGCCTTCCTGGACCTGCGCGCCGGCGCCTTCAGCAATGTCACCAGCGCCGGCCGCGGCAGCCTGGGCGAGCTGGTGGATGCCGCCGGCGGCGTCAATATCGCCGACAAGCTGATTCCCGGCGCGGTGGGCGAAGTGAATATGGAGCATGTGCTGGCCAGCAATCCGGATCTTTACATCGGCACCGGCACCGCCGACGCCGCCGACAAGACCGGCATCCAGTTCGGCGCCAACATCAGCGCGGCGCAAGCGCAGGCCTCGCTCAAGCGCACCGCCGCGCGCAGCCCGGTGGGCGCCTTGCGCGCGGTGCGCGAAGGCCGTACCTTCGGCGCCTGGCACCACTTCTACAACACGCCTTACCACATCGTGCTGCTGGAAGCCTTCGCCAAGGAGCTGCAGCCGGCGCGCTTCGCCAAGCTGGACCCGGACGCCAGCTGGAAACAGCTGCACCGCGACTTCCTGGCCATAGAGCCGCAAGGCACTTACTGGGTCAAGGGCGTTAAATGAGCAGCGAAACCATGACGCTTTCCGCCGCCATGGTGGCGGCGGACTACCGCCGCACCTTGCTGCGCCGGCTGCTGCTGGTGGCCGTGCTGCTGAGCCTGCTCGCCGTCTCGCTGACGCTGGACGTCACCACCGGCGCCAGCGGCATGCCGCTGGCCGAGTTCTGGCAGACGCTGTGGCACCCGGCCGCAGCCGATCCGGCCACCGAGGTGATCGTCTGGCAGATCCGACTGCCCTATGCGCTGATCGCCATCGCCGCCGGTCTGGCGCTGGGCCTGGCCGGCGCCGAAATGCAGACCGTGCTGCACAACCCGCTGGCGGACCCGTTCACCCTGGGCCTGCAGCCGGCGGCCGCCTTCGGCGCGGCGCTGGCCATCCTGCTGGACGTCAGCCTCCCCGGCATCCCCGGCCCGTGGATGCTGCCGGTCAACGCCTTCGTGTTCGCGCTCGGCTCCGCGCTGCTGCTGGACGTGGTGGCGCGCTGGAGCAATATGCCCACCAGCGGCGTGGTGCTGTTCGGCATCGCGCTGTTCTTCAGCTTCAACGCCCTGGTGTCCCTGCTGCAATTCGTTTCCACCGCGGACTCGCTGCAAGACCTGGTGTTCTGGCTGATGGGCAGCCTGTCGCGCGCGGACTGGCCCAAGATCGCCCTGCTGTTCGGCGCCTTCGCGCTGATCCTGCCCTGGTCGCTGAGCCAGTCCTGGCGGCTGACCGCGCTGCGGCTGGGAGAAGACCGCGCCGCCAGCTTCGGCATCAATGTGCGTCGGCTGCGGCTCAGCTCGCTGCTGCGCGCCAGCCTGCTCACCGCGCTGGCGGTGGCCTTCGTCGGCACCATAGGCTTCATCGGCCTGATCGCGCCGCATATCGCGCGCCGGCTGGTGGGCGAGGATCACCGCTTCTACCTGCCGGTGAGCGCGCTGACCGGTGCCGCCATCCTGTCCATGGCCTCGGTGGTGACCAAGAACCTGGTGCCCGGCGTCATCGTGCCGGTGGGCATCGTCACCTCGCTGGTGGGCATCCCCTTCTTCATCGCCATCGTGCTGCGCAACGGAGGCCGCCAATGAGCTCCGCCCTGTCCATCCATCAACTCTCGGTCAGCTACGGCAAGCGCCAGGTGATACGCGCGCTGGACGTGCCCTGTCTGCGGGCGGGCGACATCACGGCCTTGCTGGGCCCCAACGGCAGCGGCAAGTCCACCTTGCTGCGCGCCTTGGCCGGCCTGCAGCACAGCAGTGGCGACGTCCGCCTGGACCAGCGCGCACTCAGCCGCCAGCGCGGCGAAGTGGCCTACTTGCCGCAAACCCTACCGCCCAGCGTGCATTTGTCGGTGTTCGAATCGCTGATGGTGGCCGGCCAGGCCACCGCCGCCGGCCTGTCGCGCCGCCACGACGACCAGCAAGTGTTCGCGCTGCTGCAATCGCTGGGCATCGAGCAACTGGCACTGCGCTACCTGGACCAGCTGTCCGGCGGCCAACGCCAGCTGGTGGGCATCGCCCAGGCGCTGATCCGCGAACCGGCAGTGCTGCTGCTGGATGAGCCGCTGTCGGCGCTGGACCTCAACTACCAGTTCCACGTGATGGACCTGCTGCGCCGCGAAACCCGCCGCCGCGGCATGGTCACCGTCATCGTGCTGCACGACCTCAATGTGGCGCTGCGCCACTGCGACCGGGTGCTGATGCTGAAGGACGGCGCGCTGCAAGCCAACGGCGCGCCGGACGAGGTGATAGACAGCCAAAGCCTGCGCCGCGTCTACGGCGTCAGCGGCCGGGTGGAGCGCTGCTCCCAGGGCGTGCCGCATGTGCTGGTGGACGGGCTGCACAGCGGTTTGCGCTGAGAACCTGTTCATAATCTGCTGCGCTGCGGCGATACGGCGTTGAAAACAGCTTCGAAATGCTCATGTACCACTTGTACATTCCGCTTTCTCAGCTGTTTTCGCCTTGTCTCGCTCTTGCTCGCGAGATTTTGAACAGGCTCTGAGAGTCTGTCAGATGTCTGCTGCGAACGGCCGAGGCCCCGGCGCTACGCTCGCCGCCTCGGCCGTTTTCATTGCTGGCGCGCCTCAAGCCTTGCAAAACCCCAGCGCCGGATGGAAGCGCCAGCCATTGTCCGACTGCGGCAAGCTCAGCCCGCCAAAGCGCCGCGCGCAGGCGTCCAGCTCCATGCCCAGTTCCGCCGCCAGTTCGGCCAAGGCCGCCGGATAATCGCTGACGCCCCAGGGCCGGATATTCGACTGCGTCAACGCCGCGTCCAGCACCCGCTGGTTCAGGCTGGCCTCCACCGGCGTGAAATGCGGCGGCTCCGGCCACGGTCGGCTTTCCACCCGGTGCAGCGCGTAATCGTCCCCATCCTCGGTGGGCAATAACAGCAAATCCAGCTCCCGCTCGCCGCCGGCGCGGAAAGGCTGCTGCTGCGCCAACACTCCGCTGAGCAGCGCCTGCGGCTGCTGCCAACAGCTATACGCGCCCAAGGGCGCGATGGCCTGACCCTCCCGCCCCGGCCGGCTGCTGGCGGCCTTGGCCTGGCCGGCCGGCGACATCATCTGCGCCAGCCGCGCATGCTCCAGGTGCGACAAGCGCCGCTTCGGCTGCAAGGGCTCCGGCTGCGCGATGCGCGGCCGCGCGTCCAGATGCCGGTACTCGTCTTCCTCCAGCAGTTCGCTCAACAAATGGCTGTCCAAGGCAAACGCCTCGTTCTCGAAGCCCGGCCTGCGGAAGGCCGGCTGGTTGGGCTGTTCCACGCTGCGCAGATTGCGCTCACAAATCAGCACATTCACCTTGTCCCAAGGGTCCGGACGGTGGCGGCGCAGCCGGCCAGCCAATTGGATCAGCGAACGCATCGACGAGGGCTCGACTATCGCCCAGTCGTAATCGTGATCCCGACCCACCTCGGTCACCGGCGAGCCCAGCACGATGAACACATGCTCGCGCTCCGGCTCAGCGTCCAGCTCGCGACGGATGGCCGGCAGCGTGAACACCGCTTCCGCTTGCTCGCGGTTCAGCGCCTGGTCCAACTGGCGCTCGATGGCGGAACGCAACAGCAAGGGGTATTGCGAGTGGTAGACGCATAAATGCAGCTGCCAGTGCGCCGGCCACGGCAGCGCGTACAAGGCCAGCGCCACCTCGAACAAGGGCTGGATATTGGCCATGCGCACCAGGCCAAAGCTGACCGCCTGGCCGCTGATCGGGTCCCGCTGCTGATTGAGCCGGTGCAAGCGCTCGATAGCCGGCTGCAACTGGGCGGCGAACTCCCGACGCAAGGCCGGTGCCTGCCCCGGGTCAAAGCTCAACGGCAGCAGCTCGGCATTGCGCCGCGCCGGCTGCGTGGCCAGCCAATCGGCGCGTCGGCCGGCAAACTGACGTTGCCGCCGACGGAAAGCGTCGACATCGGCGCAATCTTCCTGGGCCCGGTCCTGTTCATCCACCCAGGCGCAGCACACCGCCAGCGGCCGTCCCGGCTGGCCGCGATTGGCCTGGAACTGACGGCGGCCAGCCAGATAGGCCTCGAACAAGCCTTCGATCAGCGCCGGCGGCAAGGTGGCGGACGACAACAGCAGCCGGCTACCCAGCAAGCCGGCCCAATGCGCCAGCCGAGTCAGCGCCGGCAAGTCCGCCAGGTCGAAATCGTCCGGCTCGTCCAGCACCAAGTCCCCGCTCATCAGCCGCAGCATGGGCGCGATCTGCCGACCGCCGCGCTGGCTTTCCGTCGCCGGCGTCAGATGGTCTATGGTGCACACCAGCAGCGGCGCTTGCAGCAGCTTGGCCGTTTGCGGATCGCGCAGCGCGCGCGACAACAACGGGTGCTCGCCGCCGGCCTCGTAACGCACCTCGCCGCCCTCGTCCCACAAAGCCTGGCGCGAAGCGGAGCCGCTGGCCTCCGCCTGCTGTTGATAGTGTTTGAACAACTGGGTGTTGGCGCTGCCGCCCACGCAGATGGCCAGATCGTCCTCGTTCAGGCGCAGCCGCTGGCGGAAGGCCTGACCGGTTTGCAGTGTCAGCGCGCGCAAGCCCAGCGCAAACGCGCAACGCAGGCCCAGCGCCGGGTCCGCCAAGGCGTACATGATCCGCGCATTGCCCAGCGTCTTGCCGCAGCCGGTGGACGCCATATTGACGATGAAAGCGCCCTGCTCCGCCCCCCGCGCGCGCATTCCCGCGGCCAAATCCGCGGCGCGGTCCTGCCAGTGGAAGCGCCCATCGGCGCTGCGCTGCAGCAAGCGCTTGCGCCGCGACAGCCGCGGCAGCTCGCGCTCAAAACCGGGCAAGGCGCGGCATACCAGGGCGCTCTGCTCCGCCACGCCCAGCAAATGCTCGTCCAGCGGCTGATTGAAATCGCCGGACCGGCCATGGGTATTCGCCCACAGCGGATAGCCGGCCTGGCCGCGCTTGTGCCGCAGCTGGCCGTAATCCAGGCTGGAAAAATGGTGATCCGCCAGCATCAGGCTCAGCCGCGCCACGTGCATCGCGTAAAGATTGTCCAGCCAGCGCGTCTCGCCGCGCGCGGTCAGGCGCGCGGCCAGCTTGTCCGCCAGCCGCGCGGCGCGGCGGCTCCAGGCCGGCGTGTTCACCGGCAGGCCCTGCGGGAAACGCCAATACGGCGCCAGCTGCGCCGGCTCGGCCTCCGTCTCCCGCCATTCGTTCCAGCGCGCGTCGATATGAGCCGGAATATTCAACAGCATGCGGCTTTGAAAGCCCTGCAGCTTGCCGCCCAAGCGGCATTGCCGCTCCTGCTCGAACTCCGGCATCAGCGGCAGCCGGTGATGCGTCAGCACCAGCCAGCCCACCGCGGCGGCCAGCGGCGGCAGACGGGAAAACGGCGGTTCGCACGCCTTCCCCATGCCGTCCGCCTGCAAACGCGCCAGCCAGCTGGCATGGTCCTGCTCCGTCGGCTGCCGCAAGCGCGCCAGCCAGCCGGCGTCGTCGTCATCGCCGACAAAGGCCTGAAACAAGCGTAGCGACACCCACTCATGGCGGTAGAGATTGCGCTCGCTCCGCTCGCCGCGCAGCCGTTGCTGAAACGCCTGGCTGGCCTTGCCCAAGTCGTGCAGCAAGGCCGCCAGGCCGGCCAGCAGCTGGATGTCCTCGCCGCTGTGCCAATCGTTCTCGTCCGCGCTGCGCAGCACATTGCGGCGGGTACTGTGCGTGGGCGTGGCGCCGTCGGCATTGAAACGGCTGGCGTCGCCGACGATCCACAGCAGCTCGCTATGGTCCTGGCCGCGTATCCAGTGGCAGGCCACCGCGGTGTTCTTGCGCGCGCTCTGGCGCAGCAAGCGCCGCAGCGTGTCCAGCCCGGCCTGGGTGATGGGCGTTTGCCAGACGCGGTCACCGCGGCGCTCGGCGAACTGGTCCAGAATCTGCCGGCTGCGCGTCAGCGCCTTCTTGTCGCATTGCGAAATCAGCAGGATATTCATGCCGCCCGCCCCCGCCGCTCGGCAACGTCCTTCAAGGTGTCGATGATGAAGTCCAGCGCTTCGCCGCGGGTCAGCGCCTCGATGCAGGCCTGGCGGAAAGTCTGCTCATCGTCGCCGCGCATCGCGGAAACAAAGGCCTGCGGCAGGATCAACGCGTCCTTGACCAGATCCGCCGCGTCGAACACCAGCCCGCCGCGCCGGGTCTTGCCGTGCAACACCGCCAGGCCGTGCGGCAAACCCAGCACCCAGGCCGCGGTGGCGCCCAGGCCGTAAGCCAGGTAATTGCCGTGATCCAGAAAAGCATTGGCCGGGTCCGTGCCGGCGCCGCGCTTGGCGCGGCTGAAATCGCCATAACCGGTGGCCTGCGCCGCCAAGCGGAACAGCAACTTGGTCAGCCGCGCCTCCTCGGTCAGCAAATGCGCATGGTCCGGCGCCTGGGCGATCGCCTGGCGCGAAGCTTGCAAGGCCGCCTCCAGGCCGGCCTCCTCCACCACGAAACCGGCTTCGCGCAAGGCGCGGCTGCCCAGCCAATGCCGCTGCAAGCAGCCCAGCCGCGCCAGCTGCACATCCTTGGCCGCAGCCAGCCGCTGCGCGTCGTCAAACCAGAAACGCACCCAGTACTGCAGATACTCGGTGGGCCGGTACTCGCTTTGCGGCGCAAACCACGCCGCCTCCTGCTCCAGCTCATTGGCGCTGAACAAGGGCGTGCCGCCCCCGCCGCAAAACCCCACCATCACCCCGGCCTTGGCCAGCTCCCGCATCGCCGCCTGCGTCACCGAGGTGCCGGTGCCCAGCAGGATGCAACTAGTGTTGGCGATGGGGATATTCCAGTACAGCGAAGCCTTGCCGGCATCGGTGACGTACTCCACCCGCCCGCCATTGACCAGCACCCGGCAGTGCTGCAGATAGTAAAGATTGGCGCGCTTGGAATGCAGAATGGTCTTGAGATCGGACGGGGAAAAATCTGACATGGCGATACCTTCGGGATGGAACGCGACAGCGCATCTTGCCATGAGCATGAAAAGTGGGACAGCCGGCGCGGACTACCCTTTTTTTCTGCCCCCTGGAGCCCACATTTAAAAACAATGACTTAGCGATAAGCTGAAAATTTGGGTCAAAGCCGAAAGAATCGCTGCAAATGCCCACGCCATAAGGACTGTGGGCGGTGTAGACTCTAGTTCACTGCCGGATAGGCAGCTTAGAAAATTGAGCGTGAAGCGGATCTGATGCTGTCGGAGTTCACTGCCGGATAGGCAGCTTAGAAAGCGATACCACACAGTGGCCGCAATCGTTGCAAGTTCACTGCCGGATAGGCAGCTTAGAAAATGCCCGAAATGATGGGCTATGGGTTTGCTCGTGTTCACTGCCGGATAGGCAGCTTAGAAAGTAGGCGGCAAGGCCTTTGAGGCCCTGCTCAAGTTCACTGCCGGATAGGCAGCTTAGAAATCGTCAAAATGAGAGGAGGTCATCATGTCCGAGTTCACTGCCGGATAGGCAGCTTAGAAAATGAGCCTGCAAAACCTGTCTTGCAAAGTGCTGTTCACTGCCGGATAGGCAGCTTAGAAAATCCAGTACTTGGTGACGTGGCCAAACGGCGGGTTCACTGCCGGATAGGCAGCTTAGAAAAGACGCCGAGGCCGCCGCGCGCCTGTATGTAGGTTCACTGCCGGATAGGCAGCTTAGAAAATCAGCAAAGGCCAGTTCAAGGGGCTGCTGGTGTTCACTGCCGGATAGGCAGCTTAGAAAACATGAAGCGCAGGCAGATGCCGTTGGCGCGCGTTCACTGCCGGATAGGCAGCTTAGAAACTACGCTGCAGACCAGCGCAAAAGTCCACATTGTTCACTGCCGGATAGGCAGCTTAGAAAACCATGAATGCTCGTTGTGATGGGTTTGCGCTGTTCACTGCCGGATAGGCAGCTTAGAAATGGACACCTCGGACGGTACAGCCTGGGCCACCGTTCACTGCCGGATAGGCAGCTTAGAAACGGAAGTGCCGAACCTGGGGGACATGACCAGGGTTCACTGCCGGATAGGCAGCTTAGAAAAAGTCGCATTGAGCAGCTCGCTCTTGCGCACCGTTCACTGCCGGATAGGCAGCTTAGAAAATCGACGCAGCAATGGAGCCTCCGCGCTGCACGTTCACTGCCGGATAGGCAGCTTAGAAAGTACACGCGGCCGTCGGCGGTGATGTCCATTTGTTCACTGCCGGATAGGCAGCTTAGAAATTGCGATCGGCCGCCCGCAAACGGCGCTCGCCGTTCACTGCCGGATAGGCAGCTTAGAAAGCGGTCATGGCGGACGCCGTGCAGATCACCAAGTTCACTGCCGGATAGGCAGCTTAGAAATCCTTCATTTCGGCGGCGGTCTTGCCGGTGAAGTTCACTGCCGGATAGGCAGCTTAGAAAGGTAACCGAGCCAGCCGCCACCGTCGCCGAATGTTCACTGCCGGATAGGCAGCTTAGAAATTGATGCCCAGGGTGTTGTCGATGTAGGTGGCGTTCACTGCCGGATAGGCAGCTTAGAAAAAGGAGCAACTGGCCGAGCTTGAGCGCTTGGCGTTCACTGCCGGATAGGCAGCTTAGAAAGAAAACCGCGACCGCGAGAACATGCATGTCTAGTTCACTGCCGGATAGGCAGCTTAGAAATGCCCTCCTCGGAAGCGTACTACACACCTTCCGTTCACTGCCGGATAGGCAGCTTAGAAAAGGGAGGCCAGGGACGCGCGCTTATTCGTGTTGTTCACTGCCGGATAGGCAGCTTAGAAATTACGCGCAAGTCTGGGGCAAGTCGGGAGAACGTTCACTGCCGGATAGGCAGCTTAGAAATTTGACGGACGGCCATTCCGCGGCCTTGTTGAGTTCACTGCCGGATAGGCAGCTTAGAAAATCTGCGGCAGGCCGCGCAGTGCCTTGGTGTGGTTCACTGCCGGATAGGCAGCTTAGAAATGGTGGCGCAGCATGGTGTTGCAGCGCTCGACGTTCACTGCCGGATAGGCAGCTTAGAAATCGCCGGCCGTCCTATAGTCGTACTGAGCAACGTTCACTGCCGGATAGGCAGCTTAGAAAAGCAGATACATTTGCTCAGCTGCGCGCGGCCAGTTCACTGCCGGATAGGCAGCTTAGAAATGCTTCGGATCGTGCGGCGGGAGCGGCAGCTCGTTCACTGCCGGATAGGCAGCTTAGAAATGGCAATGCGGCGCTGCCGTACCAGTCCGTGCGTTCACTGCCGGATAGGCAGCTTAGAAATCGCCCGGGGCGAAAGTCACGGTGTGCACGTCGTTCACTGCCGGATAGGCAGCTTAGAAATGCCTCGCGGCCTGACGCTGCCGAAGCCGGATGTTCACTGCCGGATAGGCAGCTTAGAAAATGCGGACGCTGCGCGTCCTTGCGTGTCAAGGGTTCACTGCCGGATAGGCAGCTTAGAAAGTGATGCGCGAGATTTACAAGCGCCTCGGCCCGTTCACTGCCGGATAGGCAGCTTAGAAAAGCACAGCCCCCTGCGTGCCCAGTAGTTCCGCGTTCACTGCCGGATAGGCAGCTTAGAAAATTCTAACAGTGCAACGTGTCGGCGACATTGCGTTCACTGCCGGATAGGCAGCTTAGAAAAATCAATATTAACTAGCAAAGGCTGCTCCATGGTTCACTGCCGGATAGGCAGCTTAGAAAGGTCTCGGCCGCAACACACTGTCCGATATGATGTTCACTGCCGGATAGGCAGCTTAGAAATCGTCTGCTTGGCAGCGCGCCCCAACCGTTTTGTTCACTGCCGGATAGGCAGCTTAGAAATACAGAAACAAGCGGATCGCCGCTGATCCGGGGTTCACTGCCGGATAGGCAGCTTAGAAATTTGACAGGGGTAGCAAGTGAGTTGTGCCTTTGTTCACTGTCGGATAGGCAGCTTAGAAAGCCTACGTGCATTTGACCCAGCCGCTGCGCATGTTCACTGCCGGATAGGCAGCTTAGAAAACATAGGGCAGAAAGGCAGTACCAATGAGCAAGTTCACTGCCGGATAGGCAGCTTAGAAACTCCAGGCCCTCCGGGAGATGTTGCAAACATCGTTCACTGCCGGATAGGCAGCTTAGAAATCCACCAGCGCCCGCGAAAAGTGCCAGCTCATGTTCACTGCCGGATAGGCAGCTTAGAAAACAGCGGCGGCGCTGATCTTCGCACCGAAACAGTTCACTGCCGGATAGGCAGCTTAGAAATTCCAGCTGTACCCCATCACGTCCATATTGAAGTTCACTGCCGGATAGGCAGCTTAGAAAACATGGAGCGCGTCAGCCTGAGAGTGTGGGCAGTTCACTGCCGGATAGGCAGCTTAGAAATATTCAGTCAGTTCGCCCAGCTCGGGCGACGGGTTCACTGCCGGATAGGCAGCTTAGAAACTCCGGGTTCGCGCAGAGGATGGGCGAGAGTTGTTCACTGCCGGATAGGCAGCTTAGAAAACGACGCTCTGGCCTGCGCCAGCCTTTTTGCGGTTCACTGCCGGATAGGCAGCTTAGAAAAACTTGCCATCGCCTTTAGGTGTGTACTCTGTGTTCACTGCCGGATAGGCAGCTTAGAAAAGGCACGGTGACACGCACCTGGTCGATTTCGTGTTCACTGCCGGATAGGCAGCTTAGAAACGTAGCGAGTGGCTGCCGGACCCTGGCGCGGAGTTCACTGCCGGATAGGCAGCTTAGAAATCAGGGAGCCACCCTGCAATCGGTCAGGCCCAGTTCACTGCCGGATAGGCAGCTTAGAAAAATGCGCATTCAAAAAACAATCAACATCGGCGGTTCACTGCCGGATAGGCAGCTTAGAAATCCTTGGATGCGTCAGACTTCACCCAGGTAGAGTTCACTGCCGGATAGGCAGCTTAGAAAAAAGAGATCGGCGCGCAGCTGGCCACCTTCCTGTTCACTGCCGGATAGGCAGCTTAGAAACGCTTCGCTGGCTTCCTCGATTGGATTGCCTGGTTCACTGCCGGATAGGCAGCTTAGAAAGACTTGTCGATGAAACGACCGAGGGCGGTCTTGTTCACTGCCGGATAGGCAGCTTAGAAAACTCCACGCGCTGCCAGATGTTCCCGCGGTCAGTTCACTGCCGGATAGGCAGCAAACAAAACGCCCCTGATGGGGCATTTTTCTTGATCAGCCGCCTGAACAAAGCCACTCCCAAAGGATAAAATATGCCAATAAAATCACCAAAGGAGTGGCCGTGGAATACATTGACTACGTCAATCAGGCATCCAAGCTGATCTCGCCCCTCACCGCCATCTTCCTGGGCGCGCTGCCGGTATTGGCCATTCTGTTCGTGGTGCTGCGCACTCAGTCCTACCACATTCCCTTGACGCTGCTATGGCGCATTGTGGGCGGCAAGAAGAAGATCAACGACAAACTGCTGGCGGACTTTCTGGATGAAAGAAACGCCATCATGAAGTTCCGTACCCTGACCGGGCTTAAGATCCGCACCAAGCAAGAGATGCTGGCGCTGATCCAATGGGTGGCCAAGCACAATGAGGATATTGATGACGTCAAACGCTGCGGGCATTACTTCAAGCTCAGCGAGCCCGGCAATATCACCTCGCCCAACAGACTCGGCAGCATCGCCCTACTGCTAGCGGTTTTCGCGCTGGGCATCGTCACCGCAGGCATGGTTGCCAGCACTGGCATAGACGATGGGCTTTATACCACCACGAAAAGCAAGACCTGGTTCTTTGCCAGCAGTCAAAAGACCATCACCGGCTTATGGGGCAAGAACAAAATCAGTGAAAGCGACTGCGCCAAACCCTCGCTTCCGGCCACGGGTTTCTCCCCTGGCGACGCCCAGATTTTTTGCAAATTCCTCAAGCAGGCCAATTACCCCAAAGTAATCAGCGACAGCGTATCAGAGCAACGCATGCTGTTTTTGTTTCTAAGTGCCTATGTCGGTGTCTTCCTGTTTATAACCGTACGGTTCTTGCAACGCCGTATCAGTGCGAAGGAGATGATTGATCGTCAAAAAGCACGCCAAGCGAAGCAGGAAGAAAGAGGTCAGCTCATCACCGAGCCTCCCCTCGTCACAATGGAGATGGCGGCCCCGTCTCCGGCAAGCCATAAGCAAGCAGATCCGGTTGTCAGCGAATGAAAACGGCCTGACAGCACAGATAAAAACGCCGCTCACCCAAGGTGAACGGCGTTTTCCTCAAACCGGCGCGGTTCAAGCCAAGCACCGCATCAACTCCTCTCCGCGCCGCCGTATCAGCTTCAGGTCACTCAAAGCTAAGCGGTTAAAGCCCAGCGCCACGTGTCAGCTTGCCGCGAAGACAAGGGCCGAATCTTCCGCCGCTTGCTGTCCTCGGTCGTGACTCTTTGAGCAGCCGCTTGGCAAGCATCCGCCAGGTATGGCGGTACGTTACGCCATATTCACTGCTGGTTCAGTGACTTAGAAAGCTCATCGAATTTTTTACTGCCGCATTTTGACAATCCACGCGCCATGCCCATTGCATAAAAATATTGTTGGCACTAGAATATTCCATAGAAATAATTGTGTAACAAATTAAACAATCATTATAAGAGTTCAATCCGTGATCCGAATCAATTTAATTAAAAAAACGATGGTCATTCTCATGTGCGCAATATTAGCCGCCTGTGGAGGAGGTGGTGGAGGGGGAGGCTCTGGGGGAGGCGCTCCATCGACAACGCCAAGCGCGCATATCAATATAAATGCCCCGAAAGGAGTTTTTGCTGGTGAGCTATTAAGCTTTATTGGTGAAAGCAATCAGGGTCCCCATACTTACGAGTGGGATTTTGGCGATGGGGCAAAATCAACTGACGCCGCGCCTTCGCACTCCTACGCATCGGAAGGCAGCTATACGGTAACCCTGGTAATCACTAATCAAGCTGGGCTTAAGGCGCAGTCAAGCTCGAAGATCTCCATTCTTCCGGCAAAAGTCACCGCCACGATCACCGGATTAAGTACCAATGCGCTGACAATTGGGGACTCAATTGAATTGGAGGCAATAGGCACAGGTAGCCTGCCCATAAATTATGAGTGGGATTTTGGTGATGGCAGCATCATCCAAGGAAAAAAAGTAATTCATGCTTACTCTAAGGCCGGCAGCTATCAAATAACGCTAAAAGCTAAAGACAAGAATGGAAACACATCAACATCGCAAGCAAGCGTTAACGTTGCCACATCCAAACCAACCGCTCAACTGGTCATTCAAAATAGCGGCCAAATCACCTCAGGCCAAGCGGTAAGCCTTAAAGCCTATGGTAGCGGCTATAGAAGTGTGCGATTTTCATGGGATTTTGGTGATGGGGAAAAGGGCGATGGGGATTTTCAAAGCCATACCTATAAAAAGGCAGGAACGTATCTCGCCAGAGTCACAGTAACCGATGAAGCCGGTGAGATAGCAACAGCCGCCACGACAATACAAGTTGTCTCTCCTCCCTCTCCAATCATTTACTCCATGAACCCCAGTAATTTATCCATCTTGGCGGGAGAGTTCATCCGGTTTGATATGATAGTGACAGGAGAGGGCAATCTTGACTATGCGTGGGATTTTGGCGATGGTTCGAGTTTGGTAAAAGAAAAAAGCCCAACCCATCACTTTCCCTCTTCCGGAACATTCACCGTCACCGCCTATGCCTACAGCAGCAATGGGCAACAAACCCAGGCAACCGCGACAATTTCAGTGGCGCGCTCAGGCATGCGTGTTCTAGCAGGTAGCATCTTTGGTCCAGGCAACCTAGATGGCAATGGCACGAATGCCCGATTTACTTCGCCAGGCAAAGTGTCAAGCAGTATCGATGGCTACTTGTTCTTAATTGACACTGTAACTACCTTTAATGATCTGGGAGGGCGAGTTGAACAAAAGTCTATAAGACGAATAGACAAAATGGGCAATGTCGTCACGATACTTTCCGGAGAGAACTTTGCCAGCGTCTCTGCGGGGGAAAATGGCGGATTCTATTATTTAAATGGTGATTATATTCCAGGGGGAAGAGTAACCATCTATAAAGTATCCCCAGCAAATGTAAAGTCGGTCATTCTATCACCCGACAATGGGTATATTTATCAGATCTTGTCCAATGGCAATGGCAAGCTCTACGCCTTGCTTGATATAGGCCTATATGAATACACCGAGCGGAATGGCTGGAGCAAAATCCCCACGACCAGTGCTTACCCTCGTGGCTTGGAGCAAATAGATAGTCTAGGCCGACTCTATTTTGGTTCTTCCGACAGCTACTACCGGATTGACTCAAATCAAAAGCTAGAGTTATTAAGAAAGAAAAATACTTTCAGTGCAGGTATCGATAGCGATGGCAATATTTACGACGTTCACTACTACACTCATGACATCGAGAAAGTTACTCCTAGTGGGGAGTCATCTACCATCATTAGAGGGGAGGCTGACTTAAACCTTACTGATTCATTGGATGCGGATCCTCTTCTCACCATGGAGAGTGATGGCAGTGTCTATATTGTAAATAGCAAAAATGCGACCATTCAAAAAAGAGATCCGCAAGGGCATCTCAGTATCGTGGCAGGCGGCTATAGAATTGAAAACAGAATGCAAGACAGCTGTGGCGATGCGATATTAGCCAGGCCATTCATGCTATCTGCTGGGCTGGATGGTGAAAAGATATTTGCGGATCACAGCTTCATAAGATCCATTGAAAGCAATGGTTGCGTTAAAAGCCTGTACACCCCATCAGATTATGACAAAATAACCGGCTTGCTAAAGAGTCAATCTGGAGCGATTTACTTCACAACCACTAATAAAAATGGGGTATTCAAGCTTGTAAATGGCAAAGCTGAGGTTTTCTATCAAGATGTCTACCGGTATGGTGATGTACAGGGCTTAACGGAAGATGCCGCAGGAAATATTTACCTCATCGACACCACCGGCATTCACAAGCTAAGCGCCAGCGGTGCTAAAACCACTATCTTTAGTCGAAGATCCTTCCCTATTCCAGACAATGACATCATTGGAGCTGACATCGCCATATCTCCCGCTGGTGAGATTTTCATGGCCAGCTATGCTGTGTTCCGCCTTAACACCTCCACACAACAAATGGAGGAAATTGCCTCGCAAGCTCAATTCAAAAAAGCAAGAGGCATTGCGATAGATAAAGCGGGCAATATCTTTGTCGCGGATACCGGAAATGCGGTCATCCGAAAAATATCGCCGGATGGGAGTGTATCGATTGTCGCCGGGCAACTCGGCAAAAAGGGAACGCTTGCCGGAGCACTGCCAGCGACGCTAACCGCGCCAAGAGATGTCGCCATCGATCCTCGTAATGGCCATTTACTCGTCAGCGATACCGGAGCCATACTTGAAATTAGCGTAGATTGATAACACACTCATCACCCAGCCTCTATGTGTGTGCCTAATCAGTGTTGATCATTGATATTGTGTTTTTCATCCACTATTAGATTAAGCATAGAAAAACGCCGCGCTTCACTCAGGAATGCGCGGCGTTGTTTTTTGCTCAACGAACCATTCTTAACACCCTTGGCGCGTTGAAGTCGCTCACAATTCAGTTTCACGGCAAAGGCAAGGCGTGCCGACCTAGGCAGTACTTGGGTACGGTAAGCCTCTGGCGGCTTGATCGCCGCTCCTAGCCCTTAGATGGACTTCCCCCCCAGCCGCCGCGCCAATTCCTCGCCTATCCTTCGCATCGGCTCCGGATCGCTCATGCCGAAGTGGTCGCAGTCCAGCTCCACGCACTCCAGCTTGCCGCCGAGGAAGGGCCGCCAGTCTTCCGGCTTGGGCGCGTCTTCCGGGTGGACGCCGGCGCGGAACAGCAGCACGTCGCCGTCGTAACGCGGGGTTTGGCTGTCGCGGAACAATTGCATGCCGTGCAGCGAGGCCTCGCCCAGCCGTTCCAGCGCGGCGCGGCCCAGCGGCGCCAGCGGGCTGCCGGGGCGCAGCAGGCGTTGGTAGATCGCTTCATTGTCCAGCGGCTGGCCGTTTTCGTCGGCGTCCACTTCGCCATTGACGCTGAGCACCGTCACCAGCGCGTCGTGCAATGTCGGTTGCGGCCGGCCCTGCCAGCTGGCGGGCGGATAGCTGTCCATCAGCGCCGCCAGTTCCACGGTTTCGCCGGCGGCGCGCAGCTGCGCCGCCATCGCCTGCGCCAGCCCGCCGCCCAGGGACCAGCCCAGCAGCCGGTACGGCCCTTGCGGCTGGACCTCACGCACGCGGGCCACGTAGTCCGCCACCATCGCGTCGAAGCTGGCCGGCTTGTCGCCGGTGATGCCGGTGGCCTGCAGGCCGTAGATGGCCACGCCGGGCAGGTGCTTGGCCAGGCCCAGATAGCACCAGGACAGGCCTTCCGCCGGGTGCAGGCAGAACAGCGCCGGCAGCGCGCCGGGCTGGATGGTCAGCAGCGGCGCGAATTCCTGGCCTTCGCTGGCCGACGGCGGCCGGTGCGCGGCGGGCGCGCTCAGCGCCTGCGCCAGCGCCGCCACCGTGCTGTGGCTGAACAGCGCGGACACCGCCACTTCGCGGTTCAGGCGCTGCGCCAGCCGGTTGGCCACCTGGATGGCTTGCAACGATTTGCCGCCCAGTTCGAAGAAGTTGGCGTGGCGGCTGGGCGGGGTGACGCCCAACACTTGCTGCCACACCTCCATCACCTGGCGCTCCAGCGGGCTGGCGTCTTCCGCCGCGGCCGGCGCTTGCGCCTCCATGCCGGCGGCCAACTGCTTGCGGTCTATCTTGCCGTTGACGTTGCGCGGCAGGCTGTCCAGCCAGCGCCAGTGATCCGGGATCGCCGCCGCCGGCAGCACCTCGGCCAAGCGCGAGCGCATCGTCGCCGGCTCGGTCTCGCCGCCGCTGAGGAAGGCGGCCAGCGTATAACCGCCGCCGGCCAGCGGCAGGCCCACCACCGCGGCCTCGCGCACCTCCGGGCAGGCCAGCAGCGCGTTTTCGATTTCGGCCGGGTCGATGCGCAGGCCGCTGATTTTCATTTCATGATCCAGCCGGCCCAGGAAGCGCAGCTGGCCATCGCTCAGGCGCGCGCGGTCGCCGGTGCGGTAGGCGCGCGGCGCGCCGGGCAGCGCGTCCAAGGTGACGAAGCGGCGCGCGGTCAGTTCTTCGCGGCCCAGGTAGCCGATGGCCAGCGCCTCGCCCAGCAGGCACAGTTCGCCGTCCTCGCCCTGCGCCACCGGCTGCAGGCGCTCGTCGACGATGACGGCGCGCACGCCGGGGCGCGGCAGGCCGATGGGCACGCTGTCGCCCCCGTCCCACACCGCGCCGGGGCCGGACAGGATGGCGCTGGTGGCGATGATGGAGGCCTCGGTGGGCCCATAGCTGTTGAGCAGCACGCTGCCAGGCAACAGCGCCTGCCAACGGCCGGCGCGTTCCGGCAGCGCGGCTTCGCCGCCGATAATGGTCAACCGCACGCTGGCCAGCTGCGCGGCCAGTTCCGGCTGCAAGGCGAAGGCCAGTTCGTGCCAGAAGGCGGTGGGCAGGTCCAGCACGCTGATGCGCTGGCGCGCCACCGCGGCGGCGAAGGCTGGCATCGACTCCAGCATCGCGTCGGTGCGCAACACCAGGGTGCCGCCATGGCACAGCGCCAGGAAGATTTCC
Organism: Chromobacterium aquaticum; assembly: GCF_021129195.1. GTDB lineage: Bacteria > Pseudomonadota > Gammaproteobacteria > Burkholderiales > Chromobacteriaceae > Chromobacterium > Chromobacterium aquaticum. The sequence continues at coordinate 24,260 of NZ_JAJOHW010000014.1, forward strand.
TCGATGCTGGCGTCAAAGTGCAGCGGCGCGAATTGCAGAATGCGTTCGTCGGCGCCGATGCGGTACAGCTGGCCGGCGCTGCTGACGAACTGGGCCAGCGCGCCGTGGCTGACCAGCACGCCGTTGGGCTTGCCGGTGGAGCCGGAGGTGTAGAGCAGATAAGCGGCTTGGCCGGCTTCCGGCGCCGGGTCCGCGGCGGCCAGCGCGTCCTGTTGCGGCGGCAGGTCCAGACATAGCGCCGGCACGGCGCCCAAGAGCGGACGCCAGGCGCTCAGGGTGACGGCCAGCCGCGGCTGCGCGTCATCCAGCACCATAGCCAGCCGCGTCGGCGGGCCGTGCGGGTCCAGCGGCACATAGCAGCCGCCGGCCCACAGCGTGGCCAGGATGGCGACGATGGCTTCCGGGCTGCGCGGCAGCACGATGGCCACCCGTTCCTCCGCCTGCAGGCCGGCGGCTTGCAAGCGGCCGGCCAGTTGCAGCACGCGCTGCAACAGCTCGCGGTAGGACAGGCGCTCGCCGTCCTGTTCCAGCGCCGTCGCGTCCGGCCGCGCGGCGGCAGCGGCGCGGATCAAGCTCAATACCTCCCGTGGCTCGCGTTCCAGCGCCGCCCCGTCCAGCACGCTCAGTGGCGGCAGCTCCGGCAGCAACTCGCTCAGCGCGGCGTCCGGCGCGCGGCCGGCCCAGGCGTCCAGCCAGGCCAGCAAATCGTCGCGCAGGCCGTCCAACTCCGCTTGCGGGTAGGCATTGGGGTTGGCTTCCAGGCACAGCCGCCACTCGGTGTTCAACAGGCTGAAATTGATCGACACATCTTCCACCGGGCCGGAGCCCAGCGGCAGCACCCGGCTGTCCAGGCCGGCGAACGGCGCGCGGCGGTCGAAAGGCATCAGGTTCACCACCGCGCCGAACAAGCGCTGCTGGCCGCCGACGCGCGCCAGATCGCCGCGCAGCTGCTCGTAGCGGTAGCGCTGATGCGGCCGGATCGCGCGCAGGCTGTCCGCCAGCTGGCGGCTCAGCTCCGCCGCGCCCAGCTCTTCGTCCAGCCGCAGGCTCAGCGGCGCGATATTCATCGCCATGCACGGCACCGCCAGCGCCGGCGTGCCCAGGCGGTTCATCACCGGCAGGCCCAGGGTCAGCGCGCGGCGGCCGCTGTGCTTGGCCAGCCAGGCACCCACCGCCGCCAGCAGCCAGGCGCCCCAGTCCACGCCGTGTTGTTTGGCCGAAGCCTGCCAAGCGGCGATCTGCGCCGGGCTCAGCCATTGCTCGGCCTTGTTCACCCCGTCCGCCAGCAAGGCGGCGGGCGCCAGCGTGCTGGCCGCCGGCTGCCGGCCCTGGCGCTGCAGCCAGAAAGCGCGGTCCTGCGCGCAGGCCTCGCTGGCCTGGTAGTCGTGATCGGCGGCGACGATCTTGTCCAGCGACCAATCCGCCAGCGGCGGCAGGGCCTGCTGCTTGACGCGGGCGCTGTAGCGCGCTGCCAGCGCCTGGCTCAGCAGGCCGTAGGCGAAGCCGTCCAGCGCGATATGGTGGGTCTGCAGATACCACCAGTGCCGCTCCGGCCCCAGCTTCAACAGCGCGCCCAGATAGAGCGCGTCCCGCGCCGGATCGCACGGCCGCGCCAGCGCCTGAGCCACCCAGGCGCGTGCCGCCGCTTCCGGTTCCGCCTCCGCGCAGAAGTCCAGGCAGGCTATCTCCGCCTGCGCGGCCACCGGCTGCTGCCACAGCAGGCTGCCGTCAAACTCGAAGCGCATATTCAGCGCCGCGCAATTGGCCAGCACCTCGGCGGCGCTGTCGCGCAAGGCGTCCAGGTCCAGCGCGCCTCGCAGCTCGGTGGCTTCGGCGGTGAGGTAACTCGGGTTGTCCGGGGAAAGTTGCTGCCCCATCCAGATGCCGTGCTGCGCGGCGCTGACGGGGAGGCGAGAAGCGGTCAAAGTCATAAGAAGGCGTGCCGTTGCGGTTCCATGCCAGCGCTATGATGCGTGGGCAGATCAAATGAGAGCAGCAATCTTACACTATAAATGGGAATGATTATCAATATTGAATTGATAAGCCTCACTACACAGCAAAGCACCTCACACCCTTCGCCTAAGTAGCAGGAACATTGAAGTACGGCACACCTCAGCAAGCATGCTTCACAATACCGCTAGCGGGCACATTGGCTAAACGCCCTTTGAGATTCTGATAGCTATGAATTAGCCAGTGAGTAAAGAATCGTAGCCAGTTCCGTCACCTCCAAGGCCCCGGAAGCGACATCCACCATAATGTCTTCCAACTTGGCACTACGATCGATCCGCCAGAGCCTTGATCACTTTTTTATGGCGCTGGATCACGCGTTTGGCAGCAGTCTTGACAATACGCATACCGGGTTCACCACTCAAATCCAGTTCAACCGGCTTGACCGGACCTTTACGCATCTTCAGCACAATCCCGTAGTTTTTGGCTGTCTTGCTCATGATTAGCCTCTCTCAAACTGAATCAACCCTTTGCTGGACTAACGTGCTGAAACATCCGCTGACATAGCGCAAGAGGGATGAACGCCCATTCTGCTGAGAACACCACCAGTCAGGCGCAGACTGGAGTAGTACCGCTATTTCCTTAAGCTACCCATCCGGCAGTGTACGCATTCACCGCACACGCATACACAACTCCGCGTTTCTAAGCTACCCATCCGGCAGCACTTCAGTAAGACATCTAACAGCTTCCACAGCAGACAAATCGATATCACATGGCACCGGACCGAGCACCATCTCGCCGAACACATGGCTTAACCGCCTTGGTTCAGCGCACTAGATCCCCTGCTCCACCCCTGCCTGATACAGGTCAAGTAAACCCCGACCACTGTCCATACCAATATCACCTGACTACAGGCACACTAACAGACGGCATGCCAAGCGGATGGACGTAAAAAAAGGCCAGTCGCTTGCGCGCTGGCCGGTCTGAGCTGCCTATCCGGCAGGGAGCCACTTCCAAAAGAACATCTATTTTCTAAGCTGCTTATCCAGCAGGTTAGTTGCGATCTTACCACCCATTTGACTAGATCACGGGGATCGTAGTGGATGCACTGCTTTCATCAATATTTCCAATAGAACTTCTATGGAAAAAAATATTTGACCCACGAGTAGAGGCTCTTCTAGAATGCTCATCATCAAATGAAGCAGCGCTAGGAATGTTGCAGCATCCCTAGCGCCAGTACAACAGTCTCATCGCAGTCGAGACACCCTATTTGCAAGGGTCGATGCAAAAGAGCAAGGAGGACATGGTGGCTAGCAATCACTTCATAAGAAGGTAATGTAGCTTGACCGTAAAAACAGCTCCCGCTCCAGTTACTACTGGAACGGGAGTTTATGTCATTCCCACAAGCTTGCCAAATTTCCAGAAGATAGTTCTATCTCAGCAGCACAAAAAAAGAGCCGACAACCGCAGCGTCGACCCATGACTGCCTATCCGGCAGCAAAGTAAAAAGACAATCCTAACTGGACTATTTCTAAGCTGCCTTGTGCCCGGCAGTGGCGCCGATGGTACAAGGCACCCTCGTCTATTAACGATAAAAGTCGAACTTAACTTGACTAGGTAAAAAAATGGCGTATGGTCGGTGTTGCGCAAGCACGTGGCAAAGTTGGAGGACCGACCCACACCCATCCCTATCCCTTGCAAAACAGGAGGATGCGCATGTAATGAAGCACCGAGCCAAGGCCCCGGCAGCCCAATCGCGCCGGGGCCGCGCTGCTGTTTGTTCCTGACTTTATGATTCAAGGACCAGCCATGCCCCCTACCCTCACGCCCCGCGCCACCGCACTACGCACCTTGATGGCCGACTTCATCCGGCAACGGCGCGACGACAAGCTGGACAAGCTTGCGCCCGACGACGACGCCAAGCGCGAAGCGCTGCTGGCCCAACACCAGCCCGCCGCCTGGCTGGCGGACGCGGCCCGCCGCGCCGGCCAGCTGCAAGCCGCCACCCATACCCTTAAAGCCATCCACCCGGACGCCCGCGGCAGCAATCTGTACGCGCCGCCCTCCACCCTGCCGCCGCGCCGCGAAGTGGGCAGCCACTGCCTGGGCGCGGATTTTGCCGACGACGTGGTGGGCAACGCCGCCGCGCTGGATGTGTACAAGTTTCTGAAGCAGCAGCACGACGGCCAAAGCCTGCTGGCGCTGGCCTTGGCGCAGGACGCCGATCTGGCCGCCGCGCTCAGCGACGATGCCGAACAGGCTCAGGCCTGGATCGCCGCCTTCGCCGCGCTGACCGACGCCGGCGCGGCGGCCGCCAGCCATAGCCGTGCCAAGCAAGTGTATTGGCTGGTGGGTTACGAGCCGGCCAAGGACGAGCACTACCACCTGCTGGCCCCGCTCTACCCCAGCGCGCTGGCGCAGCGGCTGTATCAAACCATCCAGGAGCAGCGCTTCGGCGAAGCCGCCAAGGCCGCGCGCCAGGCCCGCCGCGAACAACGCGATCACCCGCACGGCTATTGCGACTATCCGCAGCTGGCGGTGCAGAAGCTGGGCGGCACCAAGCCGCAGAATATTTCCCAGCTCAATAGCGAGCGCAAGGGCAATAACTATCTGCTGGCTTCCCTGCCGCCGCAGTGGCGAAGCCAGGGCCTGAACCCGCCGCTCAATAGCGAGGACGCGCTGCTGCGCTTTGGCCGCAGCAACGATGTGCGCCGGCTGGTCCGCCAACTGCGCGCCTTTCTGGAAAGCCAGCCGCGCAAGATCATGGACACCCGCGACCGCCGCGACGAGCTGAGCGACGCGCTGCTGGAAGAGCTGCTGCTGTTCGGCAAGGAAATGCACGAAGGCCTGCCGCCCGGCTGGAGCGCGGACACGCGCTGCCGGCTGCCGGAATACCAGCAGCTGTGGCTGGACCCCTGGCGAGCCGATACCGACGCGGACTTTGCCGCGCGCTGGCACGGTGAGGACTGGCCGCTGGAAGTGGCCAAACGCTTCGGCCGCTGGCTGAACCAGCAATTCGACGCCAGCCCGCTGGAGATGGGCGACGCGGAGTTCCGCCACTGGGCGCGCGAGCTAGCCGGGGATCTGGGCTGGCAGGCCCAGCACGATCAAACCCGCCGCCAGCTGGCGGCCATTGCCAAGGAGCAAGCATGAGCACTCTGCCCATGATCACCGGCTTGCTGAGCGTGCCCCGGCTGCGGGTGCAAAACGCCAACGCCATTTCCAGCCCTTTCACCTGGGGCTTTCCGGCCATTACCGCCTTCACCGGCCTGGCCCAGGCGCTGGAGCGCAAGCTGGCCGGCAGCCTGGATTTGCAGTTCGAGGCGGTGGGCGTGGTCTGCCACCATTACCAGGCGCAGACCAGCGGCGCGTACACCCAGGGCTTCCACCTCAGCCGCAACCCGGTGGACAAGGACGGCGCCACCGCCGCCATCGTGGAGGAAGGCCGCATCCACCTGGACATCAGCCTGCTGTTCGGCCTCACCGGCGAAGCGCTGGCCGCGCCCGGGGAGCAGCTGCCGGAACTGGCGCGGCAGGTGACGGACACCCTGCACGGCATGCGCATTGCCGGCGGCAGCGTGACGCCGCCGCTGCCCGGCCGCCGCCGTCCCGCACCGCAGTTGATGACCTTGAGCGAGGACGAGACGGAACGACTCAAGCAATTCCGCCAGCTGCGACGCAGCCTGCTGCCCGGCTTTGCGCTGGTGTCCCGCGACGATCTGCTGCAAAGCCACCTGGCCGCCTTGCGCGCCAGCCAGCCGCAGACAGACCTCTTCGACGCCTGGCTGGACCTGTCCCGCATCAACCACGCGCCGCACTGGCAGGAACAAGCGGACCCGGCCGGCGGCGAGCCGCGCCGCACGCTGGAATGGCGCAGCCAACGCGGCCACAGCCAGGGCTGGACGGTGCCGATGCCGGTGGGCTACGGCGCGCTGTCCCCGCTCTACCCGGCCGGCAGCGTCGCCAACGCCCGCGATGGGCATACGCCGTTCCGTTTTGTGGAAAGCCTGTATTCGCTGGGCGAATGGGTCAGCCCGCACCGGCTGCATGATGTCGGCCAGTTGCTGTGGTACGCCGACGACGACACCGCCAGCGGCTTGTACCGCTGCCGCAATGATTACGCCGCCACCTTGGAAATAGAAGACTAGAAAGGAAGCCTCATGAGCACCGCACCGCTGAAAACCGCTACCGTATTGGCCTTTGAACGCAAGCTGGACCCATCCGACGCCTTGTTCCACGCCGGCGACTGGCAACAGCGCGAGCAACACGCCGGCTGGGAGCCGGTTCTTGTTGTTCCCAAATCCGTGCGCGGCACCATTTCCAACCGCCTGAAAACCAAGGACCAGGATCCGGCCAAGCTGGACGCGCAGATTGAAAACCCCAATCTGCAAAAAGTGGACGTGGCCGCGCTGCCGCACCACGCGGACACCTTGAAGATCAGCTTCACGCTGCGGGTGCTGGGCAATGTCGGCGCGCCGTCCGCCTGCAACGACAGCGCCTACCAGGCCAAGCTGCGCGCCACCGTGGCCGGCTATGTGCAGGCCCACGGTTTTGCCGAGCTGGCGCGCCGCTATGCCTGCAACCTGGCCAACGGCCGCTTCCTGTGGCGCAACCGCGTGGGCGCGGAGCAGGTGGAAGTACGGGTGGCGCTGCTGGAGCAAGGCCAGCCGGCGCAGCAATGGCAGTTCGACGCGCTGGCGCTGTCCCTGCGCCACTTCGACCCCGGCAGCCAGGCCGCCGCGCTGGAACAGCTGGCCGCCGCCATCGCCGCCGGCCTGGCCGGCCAGCGCCATCTGCTGCTGCAAATCACCGCCTTTGCGCGGCTGGGCGCCGGCCAGGAGGTGTTCCCCTCGCAGGAACTGGTACTGGAGCGCGGCCGCGGCGACAAGAGCAAAACCCTGTACGCCATCGAGCAAGGCGCGCTGAAAATCGCCGCCATCCACTCGCAGAAGCTGGGCAACGCCATCCGCACCATAGACGACTGGCACCCGGAAGCCGAACAGCTCGGCCCCATCGCGGTGGAGCCCTACGGCTCGGTCACCACGCTGGGCAAGGCCTGCCGCCAGCCCAAGGCCAAGTCCGACTTCTACACCCTGCTGGACAACTGGGTGCTGAAAGACCAGGCCCCGGCGCCGCATGATCAGCACTTTGTGCTGGCCACGCTGATCCGCGGCGGTGTGTTCGGCGCGGCGGAGTAAGCCATGGATCACTACCTGGACATCCGGCTGCGCCCGGACCCGGAGTTTGCGCCCACGCTGCTGATGAACGCGCTGTTCGCCAAGCTGCACCGCGCGCTGAGCGAGCAAGGCCGCGACGACATCGGCGTCAGCTTCCCGCGCGCGGCCCCGGCCGCCGCGCTGGGCGACACCCTGCGCCTGCACGGCGGCCACGCCGCCTTGCAGCGGCTGATGGCCGGCGACTGGCTCAGCGGCATGCGCGACCACATCGCGCTGGCCGCCATCCAGCCGGTGCCGCCGCAGGCGGAAGCCTGGCAGGTGCGGCGCAAGCAGGCCAAGACCAATCCGGACAAGGAGCGCCGCCGGCTGGTACGGCGGCTGGGCATCAGCGCGGAAGAGGCCGCGCAGCGCTTCCCGGACAGCGCCGCCCGCCGTCTGACCCTCCCCTTCCTCACCCTCAACAGCGCCAGCACCGGCCAGCGTTACCAGCTGCACATCGAGCAGCGCCCAGCCCCGGCCACCCACAGCGGCCGCTTCAACGCCTTCGGCCTCAGCCCCGACGCCACCGTGCCGTGGTTCTAACCCTTTTTTTGCTCCCCGCCGCCAAGCCTGTTAAATCAAGGACTTGGCGCGGGGTGGGATAAAAGGGTTTTTATTGGGGAAAGCGATGCTTTCCGCCACTGCCGCGGGTTTGCGGGGGAAAGGCTCTAGTTCTCTGCCGGATGGGCAGCTTAGAAATCTGCGAACTTCTGGACCTTTACCGGGATCGCGTTCTCTGCCGGATGGGCAGCTTAGAAATTACTGGAGTTGATCACCATGAGCCTGCAAGTGTTCTCTGCCGGATGGGCAGCTTAGAAACTTCTCGGTAACGGCGCTTCTGCGCTGATTGTGTTCTCTGCCGGATGGGCAGCTTAGAAATGTTGCGGCTGACGAAGTCGAAGCTGTAGTGAGTTCTCTGCCGGATGGGCAGCTTAGAAAAAGGCATGGCTGGCCATGTCGGCGGAAATGTCGTTCTCTGCCGGATGGGCAGCTTAGAAATGGGGGCCGGATGGCTCCGACGAGGTGCCGATGTTCTCTGCCGGATGGGCAGCTTAGAAATGGGGCAAGACCTGCTGCGCAAAGTGTTTGACGTTCTCTGCCGGATGGGCAGCTTAGAAAAGCCAGAAGAACGACAATATACTTGGCCCCAAGTTCTCTGCCGGATGGGCAGCTTAGAAACAGGAGCTTCGCAAAACGATATCCGCGATGGCGTTCTCTGCCGGATGGGCAGCTTAGAAACTGCTAAAGTGTCGTTGATTTGCAACAGTCATGTTCTCTGCCGGATGGGCAGCTTAGAAATGGAGCGCAGTGGCCAGCGGCCGCTTTTTCGAGTTCTCTGCCGGATGGGCAGCTTAGAAATCGACGGGTGGCGGATTTCATGGGACCGTCATGTTCTCTGCCGGATGGGCAGCTTAGAAATTGGATCAGCTTGATGCCGTTGTTGCTGGTCTGTTCTCTGCCGGATGGGCAGCTTAGAAATTGCCTGCCAGTTGATCGTGAACTTGCACGAGGTTCTCTGCCGGATGGGCAGCTTAGAAAACCCCGCCGCGCATGGAGTTCACCGCGTTGACGTTCTCTGCCGGATGGGCAGCTTAGAAATGGAAAACGGCTGTTACCACGTGCGCGCCTACGTTCTCTGCCGGATGGGCAGCTTAGAAAATACGGCATAGCGAGTTCTTTTCTTAGCGTTAGTTCTCTGCCGGATGGGCAGCTTAGAAAATCAGGGCCGCGACCGCCATGAAGACGAAGCATGTTCTCTGCCGGATGGGCAGCTTAGAAAATCCCGCCAGCTAGTAGAGCAATTGAGTTCACGTTCTCTGCCGGATGGGCAGCTTAGAAACGTGACTCGCGTTCCGTGTACACAACGTAATAGTTCTCTGCCGGATGGGCAGCTTAGAAATGTTGAGAAAGAGGCTGACGAAGATTTCGAATGTTCTCTGCCGGATGGGCAGCTTAGAAAGGCACGGTTAAGGAGTGCTTGGAGGATGTAGTGTTCTCTGCCGGATGGGCAGCTTAGAAAAGGGACTCGCCGATGTTCTGATGAACCCTCTGGTTCTCTGCCGGATGGGCAGCTTAGAAACAGCAGACCGGCGCCATCCAGTGGGGTCAGGCGTTCTCTGCCGGATGGGCAGCTTAGAAATGTTGCGGCATGGCCTCTTCCACCATCCAGCTGTTCTCTGCCGGATGGGCAGCTTAGAAATGACACGCCGAAGGAGAGTCCGGCGTGAAAATGTTCTCTGCCGGATGGGCAGCTTAGAAATTGCAGCTCGGCAGCCGGTAATAGGCGTCAGGGTTCTCTGCCGGATGGGCAGCTTAGAAAAAAACCCTGGCAAAGTTGGCCAACCGAATTGCGTTCTCTGCCGGATGGGCAGCTTAGAAACATGCGATCGAGTCCATGCTGACACTGATATCGTTCTCTGCCGGATGGGCAGCTTAGAAACGACAAATAAAGAAGTTCAGCAAGCAGGCGATGTTCTCTGCCGGATGGGCAGCTTAGAAAGAGAAATCCTCTGCGGTTGCCTGCGGCGCGGTGTTCTCTGCCGGATGGGCAGCTTAGAAATTGATGTGAACATCTTGTCCGATGTCGCCCAGGTTCTCTGCCGGATAGGCAGCTTAGGAAGGATCTGCAGCAGCAGCGGCGGCGACGCCCGGATCGTGCTCTGCCGGGTAAGCAGCTTAGAAAATCCACAACTTGATCTGGTGTCCGAAAGGCGGCTTCACTGCCGGACAGGCAGCTCCCCACAACAAAATCAATGCTATATTAGGCATCTAAATTGATTTTAATTAGGGAGAAGTTATGGACTTGGTACTTGCCGATGTGGCTGTCAGCGTCACCGAGCTCAAACGCAATTTTGCCGGCATCATGCGCGAGGCCGCAGGGCATCCGGTGGTGATCCTGAATCACAACCGCCCGGAGGCCTATCTTGTTCCTGCCGCCCAATACGAACGCATGATGAACCTGCTTGAAGACATCGAGGACGCAAAGTTGGTGCTGGAACGTCGCCAGCAACCCACCGTCAAGGTGGACCTGGATGAGCTATGAAATTGTTTTCCGGGTGGATGCGGAGAAGGAATGGCGAAAGTTGGACCCATCAATCCGACAGCAGTTTGCCAAGAAACTGAGAGAACGAGCCGAGCATCCGCACAACCCTTCCGCCAAGCTGCATGGCCTGGAAGGCTGCTACAAGATCAAGCTACGTCAGACCGGTTACCGGCTGGTCTATGAGGTGGATGACGGCAAAATCATCATCATCGTGGTGGCTATCGGACATCGCGACAAGAACCAAGCCTACCAAAAAGCCAAAGCGCGCCAGGGCTGAGCCGACGCAAGCCCGCGACAGTTGCACCCGCTGTCCTCATAGCCCCCCTAGCCCAAGCACCCCGATAAGCCCCGCATCCTGCCCCTCCTCCCCAAATCCCGCCGCCCGCAATGCTTCCAATCACATTATTCTTAATTTGAATAACAATCTAATTTTCCAGATTTTTAACATATATGCAATCGTGCTAGATTTTGTTTTCCAAAATCAATAAAGGGCCGGCGCAGCCGGCGTTCCACGATGGCATATCCCCATTTCACCCTCTCCGTGCTGGCGCTGGCCTTGGCAGGGCAAGCCTTGCCGGCGCTAGCCGCCGACGGCAATACGCTGGACAGCGTCACCATTACCGGGTCGCGCATTGCGCGCGCCGGCAAGGAAGGCCCCACCGGGGTCACGGTGCTGAGCGGCGCCGATATCGAAAAGCAGGGTTACACCAATGTCTACGACGCGCTGAACAATCTGGCGCAGAACACCGGCTTCACCCAGGGCGCGGATTTCGGCAATACCTTCACCCCGGCCGCCAACGCCATCAGCCTGCGCGGGCTGGGGCCCAACCATACGCTGACCTTGCTCAACGGCCGCCGCATCGCCGATTACCCGGTGGCTTACGAGGGTTCGGTCAACTTCGTCAATCTGGCCAATATCCCGGCGGCGATGATTGAGCGCATCGAGGTGCTCAACGGCGGCGCGTCGGCGATTTACGGCTCGGACGCCATCGCCGGCGTGGTCAATGTGATCCTGAAGAAGAAGGCCGACGGCACCACGGTCAACGTCAAGGCCGGCGGCAGCGAGCATCACGGCGGCGAAAACCTGCGCCTGCAACTGAGCGGCGGCAAGAGCTGGGACAAGCTGAATCTGGTCTATGCGCTGGAGTTGAGCCAGCGCAACCCGATCTGGTCGCGCCAGCGCGGCTTCATGGCGGACAACACCGTCAACGGCGCGGCGCCCACTACGGTGTGGTCGCAGAAGGATGTGAGCAGCGGCAAGTTCATCGATCCCGGCGCGGCTTGCGGCGCGCTGGGCGGCTTGTACGCCGGCAGCGTGCGCGCTTACCGCAGCAGCAAGAGCAATGTCTGCGCCAGTCCGCTGGCCAAGGCCTCCTACTGGACGGTGCAGACCGCCAACCAGAGCCAGAACGGCTATCTGAGCCTGAATTACGCGCTCAACGATCACCTGGAGTTGTTCAGCGACGCGCTGCTGGCCTTCAACCACAGCGAGAACAACACCCGCGGCCCCAGCTGGACCTCGGCCGCCGGCAACGGCGGCTATTTCCTGAACCAGAACAGCGGCCGCTACGAGGTCTGGAGCCGGCTGTTGTCGCCGGAGGAGATGGGCGGCGCCAGCCGCTACAACCGCAAGTGGGACGATGTGGCGGCCAACCTGACTTTCGGCCTGCGCGGCACGGTGCCGGACAGCAGCTGGAGTTACGAAGCCGCTTACAACGCGTCCATCTACACCAGCCAGAACATCGCGCCGCGGCTGCTGGCCAATGCGGACAGTTTCTTCCTGGGCCAGCAGCAGGGCGTGGACGCCAAGGGGGTGCCGATTTACGCGCCGTCGGCCGGGCCGTTCAACCGCCGGCTGACGCAGGCGGAGTTCGACAGCATCGCCGGGCGCTCGGTGAGCCAGAACAAGTCCTGGCTGCAGGCGCTGAGCCTGAGCGGCAGCGGCGAGTTGTTCAAGCTGCCGGCCGGCGCGGTGAAGCTGGCCGGCACGCTGGAATGGGGCAGCCAGGGCTTCAGCAATGATCCGGACCCGCTGATCAATCAGGGCGCGTTCTATAACACCTCGCCGGCCGTGCACGCCGGCGGCACCCGCTCGCGCCAGGCGCTGGGCGGCGAGTTGTTCATCCCGGTGTTGAAGCGGCTGGACCTGACGCTGTCCGGCCGTTACGACCGCTACCAACTGCCGGACAGCAGCGCCGGCAAGTTCACTTACGGCGCCGGCCTGGCGTTCCGGCCGCTGAACAGCTTGCTGCTGCGCGGCAGTTACGCCACCAGCTTCCGCGCGCCGGACATGAATTATCTGTTCCTGACCCAGAGCCGCGGCTATTACTCGTCCAGCACTGATTACTGGCGTTGCGCCCAGGCCGGCCAGCCCTTGGCCAGCTGCGACTACAAAAGCATGTCGCCGGGCGCGGACTACGTGAAGAACGGCAACGCCGAACTGAAGCCGGAAAACGGCAAGTCCTACGGCTTCGGCTTTGTGTGGTCGCCCAGCAGCAGCGCGGATATTTCGGTGGATTACTGGGACATCGCCATCAATGATCTGGTCACCGACCTGAGCGGCGACAAGCTGTTGCGCGACGAGGCGCAGTGCCGCGCCGGCATGCTGGACGCGTCGTCCCAGCTGTGCCAGGACACGCTGCGCCGAGTGCAGCGCAATCCGGCCAATGCCTTGATCAATCCGGGCGCGATCAAGCAGATCGTGGTCAACCCGATCAACGCCGCCAGCGAGCGCACCAGCGGTTTCGACATCGCCGGCAAGCTGCGCTGGAAAACCGCCAGCTGGGGCAGCTTCCTGCTGAAAGCCAATTACACCAAGGTGCTGAAGCACACTTACCAGCAGTTTGCCGGCGATGTGGAAAAGAATATGTTGAACGACCCGGAAAACACCGATTGGCCGGACAAGCTGGACACCAGCCTGAGCTGGGACATCGGCCCCTGGTCGTCCACCATGCTGCTGACCCGTTACGGCAAGATTCCCAAAGCCGACGGCTCCGGCAATCTGACGCCCACAGTGCTGGCCAATTTCAGCACTCAGTATCAATGGAGCAAGCAGACCTCGGTGGGGCTCATCGTCAACAATGTGCTGGACACCATCAAGCGCGACGACACCAGCAACTGGCCCTACTACCCGGTGGGCAGCTATCTGCCCTATGGCCGCCAGTGGTGGGTGGAGGTGAACCACAAGTTCTGAACCAGGCGGCCTGCGCCGATCCACGCGGGCGGTCTGCCGCCGCCTGCGCTCAAATCGACAGCACAATGCAAAAAACCCACCGCTTGCGCGATGGGTTTTTCTGAATCTGGCGTCCCCACGGGGAATCGAACCCCGGCTACCGCCGTGAAAGGGCGGTGTTCTAACCGCTAAACTATAGGGACAGCAAGTGGCGCACCCGGAGCGATTCGAACGCCCGACCCTCTGGTTCGTAGCCAGATACTCTATCCAACTGAGCTACGGGTGCGCTGAACTGGCGGAGAAAGAGGGATTCGAACCCTCGATACAGGTTTAAGCCCGTATGCTTCCTTAGCAGGGAAGTGCCTTCGACCACTCGGCCATTTCTCCGTTCAGAGAGCGCCATATTAATTAGCGCTGCGCCCTCTGTCAAGCGTGTATCCGAAATTATTTACGCCGGCTGGTCCAGTCCGAAAACTTTATGCAAAACGCGAACCGCCAGTTCCAGATACTTCTCGTCCACCAGCACCGATACCTTGATTTCCGAGGTGGAGATCATCTGGATATTGATGCCCTCTTCCGCCAGGGTGCGGAACATGGTGGAGGCGATGCCGCAGTGCGAACGCATGCCCACGCCCACGATGGAGATCTTGGCCACCTTGTCGTCGGCGTCGATCTTGGCGGCGCCGATATGGGTCTGCACTTCGCGCAGGATGGTCAGCGCGCGCTGGAATTCGCCGCGCGGCACGGTGAAGGAGAAATCGGTCGCGCCGTTTTCGCCCACGTTCTGGATGATCATGTCCACTTCGATATTGGCATCGGCGATCGGCCCCAGAATCTGGTAGGCGATGCCAGGCTTGTCCGGCACGCCCTTGACGTTGATGCGCGCTTCGTTACGGTCAAATGCGATGCCTGCGACAACGGCCTTTTCCATGCTTTCATCTTCCTCATACGTAATCAGGGTGCCTTCGCCTTCGTCTTCGAAGCTGGAGAGCACGCGCAAACGAACCTTGTACTTGCCGGCGAATTCCACCGAGCGGATCTGCAGCACCTTGGAGCCCAGCGACGCCATTTCGATCATTTCCTCGAACGTGACGGTCTTCAGGCGGCGCGCTTCCGGCACCACGCGCGGATCGGTGGTGTAAACGCCGTCCACGTCGGTATAGATCTGGCATTCGTCGGCCTTCAGCGCGGCGGCCAGCGCCACGGCGGAGGTGTCCGAGCCGCCACGGCCCAGCGTGGTGATGTCGCCGTCCTCGTCCACGCCCTGGAAGCCGGCGACGATGACGACGCGGCCTTCATTGAGGTCGGAGCGCATCGCGGCGTCGTCTATCTCCTGGATGCGGGCCTTGGTGTGGGCGTTGTCGGTAACCAGCTTCACCTGCCAGCCACAGTAGCTCTTGGCCGGCACGCCGATTTCCTTCAGCGCCATCGCCAGCAGGCCGATGGTGACTTGCTCGCCGGTGGATACCACCACGTCCAGCTCGCGCGGGTCCGGATAGTCCTGAATCTCCTTTGCCAGGGCGATGAGGCGGTTGGTTTCGCCGCTCATGGCGGACACCACCACCACGACATCATGTCCCTGCGACTTCCACTTGGCGACACGGCGGGCAACGTTCTTGATCCGTTCGGTGGTTCCAACCGAAGTGCCGCCGTACTTTTGTACGATGAGTGCCATGCTTGTTTCTTATATTCGAAAGGGTTGAAATGTCGAGCTTCGATTCTGACCCTATCCTGGCCAGAATTGCAAGGCGGAATTCTCCGCGCATGCTGCAACGCAAAACCCACTGCCGGCCGCGCCCGGCGCGCCGCGGCTCAAGCTGCCGGCACAGCGGCGCTTGTCGGCATCAATCCATGGCTGAGATGCCGTTTGCTGGCAGATTATTTCTGTTGGATTACATGCGCAAACGCTCGGGGCAGCTGTACAGATTGGCGCGGCCGTGACCGGCGAAGCCAATCAGGGTCAGGCCGTAGCGCGCGGCCATTTCCACCGCCAGCGAGGTGGGCGCGGACAGCGCGATCAGGATCTCGATGCCGGCGGCGGCGGCCTTCTGCGCCATTTCATAGCTGGCGCGGCTGGTGACGATGGCGGCGCCGTCGCGCCAGCCCTGGCGCGCGCGCGCGCCGATCAGCTTGTCCAGCGCCACATGGCGGCCCACGTCCTCGCTGACATGCAGCAGCGCGCCGTCCTGCCCCACCCAGGCGGCGGCATGGGCGCAGGCGGTGGCCTGGGACAGGCTTTGCGCCTGTTGCAGCGCCGGCAAGGCGCGCGCCAGCGCGTCCAGGCTGAAGCTTTGGGTTCGCGGCAGGAGCGGCAGTGGCCGGTGGATTTCGGCCAGTTGCTCCACGCCGCACAGGCCGCAGCCGGTGCGCCCGGCCAGCTGGCGGCGGCGCTCCTTCAAGGCCATGAAGCGGGCCGAGGCCAGATCGATGCGCGCTTCCACGCCGCGCTCGCCGGGGATGATGTCGATGCCGTAGATTTCGCCCGGATGGGCGATGATGCCCTCGGCCAGGCTGAAGCCCAGCGCGAAGTCTTCCAGTTCCCGCGGGCTGGCCATCATCACCACGTGGGACAAGCCGTTGTACACCAGCGCCACCGGGGTCTCCACCGCCACCCAGTCCTGGCGGGAGCGGGCAAGGCCGTCGCGGCAGTCGACGATGTCCAAGCCCAGCGCCGCGCCCGTCAGCGCGTCATTTATTGTCATAGAATTAACCTGTGATCCACCGCAATAGTTTGTACTAATTGATACCTACGGCGATAATAGATTTTCCGCTGTGAGTGAGCAATGCGCCCTTGGTGGGTCAGGGGCGCCAGGTTCATACCAAGGAGACAAACCCATGCAAGTCAGCAGACGGCAGTTTTTCAAGCTCTGCGCCGGCGGCATGGCAGGCACCACCATCGCGACGCTGGGCTTCATGCCCGAAACCGCGCTGGCCGACACCCGCAGCTATAAATTGCTGCGCGCGACGGAAACCCGGAATACCTGTCCATACTGTTCGGTGGGCTGTGGCATCTTGATGTACAGCCTGGGCGACGGCGCCAAGAACGCCAAAGCCGATATTTTCCACATTGAAGGCGATCCGGATCACCCGGTCAATCGCGGCGCGCTCTGTCCCAAGGGCGCGGGCCTGATCGACTTCATCCACAGCCCCAACCGCCTGCGCTACCCGGAAGTGCGCGAAGCGGGCTCCAACGAATACAAGCGCATCAGCTGGGACGAGGCTTTCGAGCGCATCGCCGCCCATATGAAGCGCGACCGCGACGCCAACTTCGTCGAGAAGAACGCCGACGGCGTCACCGTCAATCGCTGGCTGACCACAGGTTTCCTGGCCGCTTCCGCGTCCAGCAACGAGGCGGGCTGGCTGACGCACAAATTCACCCGCAGCCTGGGGCTGCTGGCGGTCGACAACCAGGCGCGTGTATGACACGGACCAACGGTGGCAAGTCTTGCCCCAACATTTGGTCGCGGTGCCATGACAAACCATTGGGTCGACATCAAGAACGCCAACCTCATCGTCGTCATGGGCGGCAATGCGGCAGAGGCGCACCCGGTGGGCTTCCGCTGGGCGATTGAGGCCAAGACCCGCAACAAGGCGAAACTGATCGTCATCGACCCGCGCTTCACCCGCACGGCGTCTGTGGCGGATTATTACGCCCCCATCCGCACCGGCACGGACATTGCGTTCCTGTCCGGCGTGATCCGCTACCTGCTGCAAACCGGCAAGTACAACAAGGAATACACGCTGGCCTACACCAATGCCGCGCTGTTGGTGAACCCGGACTTCAAGTTCGACGACGGCCTGTTCTCCGGCTACAACGCCGACAAGCACAGCTACGACAAATCCACCTGGTCCTACCAGTTGGACGACAAGGGCATGGCCAAGCGCGACGACAGCCTGTCCGACCCGCGCTGCGTGATCAATCTGATGCGCGAGCACGTGGCCCGCTACACGCCGGAAATGGTGGAAACCGTCTGCGGCACGCCCAAGGACGCCTTCCTCAAGGTCTGCGAATACCTGGCGGAAACCGGCGCCCACGACAAGACCACCTCCTTCCTGTACGCACTGGGCTGGACTCAGCACTCCATCGGTTCGCAGAACATCCGCACCATGGCGATGATCCAGCTGCTGCTGGGCAATATGGGCATGGCCGGCGGCGGGGTCAACGCGCTGCGCGGCCACTCCAACATCCAGGGTCTGACCGATATCGGCCTGCTGTCCACCAGCTTGCCGGGTTATCTGAACATGCCCTCGGAGAAGGAGCCCACGCTGGAGTCCTATCTGGGCAAGTACACCAGCAAGCCGCTGGCCGACGGGCAGATGAACTACTGGCAGAACTATCCCAAGTTCTTCGTTTCGCTGATGAAGGCGATGTGGGGCGACAAGGCCACCGCCGACAATCAGTGGGGCTATGACTGGCTGCCCAAGTGGGACAAGAGCTACGACGTGCTGCAGTACTTCGAGCTGATGCATCAGGGCAAGATCAACGGCTATTTCTGCCAAGGCTTCAACCCCATCCTGGCCTTCCCGGACAAGAACAAGGTGGTGGCCTCGCTTTCCAAGCTGAAATACCTGGTGATCATGGACCCGCTGGCCACCGACACTTCCACTTTCTGGAAGAATCACGGCGAGCAGAACGATGTGAAGAGCGCGGAGATCCAGACCGAGGTGTTCCGCCTGCCCACCACCTGTTTCGCCGAAGAAGACGGCGCGGTGGTCAACTCCGGCCGCTGGCTGCAATGGCACTGGAAAGGCGCGGACGCGCCGGGCGAAGCGATCACCGACGCGGAAATCCTGGCCGGCATCTTCACTCGTCTGAAGGCTCAGTACGCCAAGGACGGCGGCAAGAACGCCGAGGCCATCATGAATCTGTCCTGGGCTTACGGCGATCCGCACGAGCCCAAGCCGGAGGAACTGGCCAAGGAGCTCAACGGCAAGGCGCTGGCGGACATCCCGGATCCCAAGAACCCGGGGCAGTTCCTGGCCAAGAAAGGCGAGCAGCTGTCCGGCTTCGCGCTATTGCAGGCCGACGGCAGCACCGCTTCCGGCTGTTGGATCTTCGCCGGCAGCTGGACCCAGGCCGGCAACCAGATGGCGCGCCGCGACAACAGCGATCCGTCCGGGCTGGGCAATACCCTGGGCTGGGCCTGGGCGTGGCCGGCCAACCGCCGCGTGCTGTACAACCGCGCTTCCTGTAAGCCGGACGGCACGCCGTGGGACAAGAAGCGGACGCTGATCAAGTGGAACGGCGAAAAATGGGTGGGCGTGGACGTGCCGGACTTCAAGGCCGACGAGCCTCCCGGCAGCGCCATGGCGCCGTTCATCATGCAGGCCGAGGGCCTGGGGCGGCTGTTCGCGCTCGACAAGATGGCGGAAGGCCCGTTCCCCGAGCACTACGAGCCGTTCGAAACGCCGCTGGGCACCAACCCGCTGCATCCCAAGGTGGTGTCCAATCCGGCGGCGCGGGTGTTCCCGGCGGACCGCGAACAGATGGGCAAGCACGACGCCTTCCCGTACGCGGCCACCACTTACCGTCTGACCGAGCACTTCCACGGCTGGACCAAGCACGCGCGCCTGAACGCGATCGCCCAGCCGGAGCAGTTCGTGGAAATCGGCGAGGCGCTGGCCAAGGAGAAAGGCATCGCCCACGGCGACACGGTGAAAGTGTCGTCCAAGCGCGGCTATATCAAGGCCAAGGCGGTGGTGACCAAGCGCATCCGCGCGCTGCAGGTCAACGGCAAGACGGTGCACCAGGTAGGGATTCCGATTCACTGGGGTTATGAAGGGGTGGCCCAGAAAGGCTTCAGCGCCAACACGCTGACGCCGTTTGTAGGCGACGCCAACACCCAGACGCCGGAATTCAAGTCCTTCCTGGTCAACGTCGAGAAAGTGTAAGGAGCGACCATGTCATCACTGCAATCGCAAGATATCCTGCGCCGCTCCGCCAGTCCCACTCAGCCGCCGGTGGTGCGCGATTACAAGGCCGAGGTGGCCAAGCTGATCGACGTGTCCACCTGCATCGGCTGCAAGGCCTGTCAGGTGGCCTGCTCGGAGTGGAACGACATCCGCGACGAAGTGGGCCACAACGTCGGTGTCTACGACAACCCGGCCGACCTCACCGCCCACAGCTGGACGGTGATGCGCTACAGCGAGGTGGAGGAAAGCGGCAAGCTGGAGTGGCTGATCCGCAAGGACGGCTGCATGCACTGCGCCGATCCGGGCTGTCTGAAGGCCTGTCCGTCGCCGGGCGCCATCATCCAGTACGCCAACGGCATCGTGGACTTCCAGTCCGAGCACTGCATAGGCTGCGGCTATTGCATCTCCGGCTGTCCGTTCAATGTGCCGCGCATCAACCAGAAGGACAACAAGGCGTATAAATGCACCTTGTGTTCCGACCGGGTGATGGTGGGCCAGGAGCCGGCCTGCGTGAAAACCTGTCCCACCGGAGCCATCCGCTTCGGCACCAAGTCCGATATGCAGGCCTACGCCCACGACCGGGTGGAAGAGCTGAAGACCCGCGGCTACGCCAACGCCGGGCTGTACGATCCGGAAGGCGTGGGCGGCACCCACGTGATGTACGTGCTGCACCACGCCGACAAGCCGGAGCTGTATTCCGGCCTGGCCAAGGATCCCAAGATCAGCCCGGTGGTCAGCCTGTGGAAGGGCATCCTCAAGCCGCTGTCCACCATCGGCCTGGCGGCTTCGGTGTTGTTCGGCTTCTTCCACTACATCGGCGTCGGCCCCAATAAGGCGGAAGAGGAAGAGGAGGAACAGGCATGAGCAAGGAAAAGCTGATCAAGCGCTACAGCGCGGCGGAACGCGTCAACCACTGGATCGTGGCGGTGTGCTTCGTGCTGTTGGCGATTTCCGGCCTGGCCTTCTTCTACCCGGCCTTCTTCTGGCTGACCGGCGTGTTCGGCACGCCGCAGCTGGCGCGCATCATCCACCCCTTCGTCGGGGTGCTGATGTTCCTCGGCTTCGCGCGTCAGTTCCTGCGCTACTGGCATCACAACTTCCTGGACAAGGAAGACGTGAAGTGGATGATGGCGGTGAAGTCGGTGCTGTCCGGCCACGAGGTCGGCGACATCGGCAAGTACAACGGCGGCCAGAAAGGCATGTTCTGGTTGATGACCGGCTGCATGCTGATGCTGGTGTGCACCGGCTTCATCATGTGGCGGCCGTACTTCGCGCTGTACTTCCCCATCCCGGTGATCCGCGTGGCGCTGCTGCTGCACGCCTGGAGCGCGCTGATTCTGATCGCCGGCATCATCGTCCACGTCTACGCCGCCATCTGGGTGCGCGGCACGATACGGGCGATGGTGGAAGGCGTGGTCACCCATGCCTGGGCCAAGAAGCATCATCCGCGCTGGTATCGTGAAATGACCGGAGACAAGAACAAGCCATGAGCATACGCATCGTCCCCCTGGACGAGGCTGGCCGGCTGCAAACCGCGGCGGGAGAGATCCCGCCGTTGTTGCTGCCCCAGCCCTCCGAACGCTATCTGGCGCGCAGCCAGCGCCTCACGGCGCTAGCCGACGGCCACCCGATGGCGGCCTATCTGGCGTTCGCCGCCCGCATCGCCGCGGCTCAACACCGCCTGGTGCGCGAACAGCCGGTGACGCTGCCGCAGCGCGGCGATTACTTCCATCATTGCGCCGAACACGGCCTGCCGCCGCTGGGCGCCGCCGCCTGGCCGCGCGACCCGGTGTGG